>JBBINC010000093.1:0-12395 GCA_037444085.1 Acidobacteriota bacterium
GGTGCCGGCGGCGTTGCGGGCGCGCAGGGTGACGGTGGCGGGGTCGGGGCCGACGGCCTGGATGCCCAGGTTGGCGCGGAACACCGAAGTGCGCTTGAGCTGGGCGAGGACGCCGAGCTGGCCGGGGGCGAGGGCGTGGGTGGGGGTGAGGGAGGCGGCGCGGGTGCCGGGGTTGACCGCCGCCACGTTGGTGCGCCACTGGCTCCCCCCCGCCCCCGAGGGGTGCGCCACCGACGGGATGAGGTAGGTAAAGCCGGAATTGGCGGCCACCACCACCGCGCCGCTGCGTCGGCAGTACCGCCCCCCGAGGGTGCTTTCGAAGCGCCACGGGTAGGTGCCGGGCTGGGTGAAGGTGTGCGGCGTCGCGGCGACGGCGCCGGATGCACCGTCCCCAAAATCCCAGGCGAATGTGGGGGCGCCGCCGCAGCGGGCGGCGGTGGCCCGGCCGAAGAACGGCACCGGCACGCTGGTGAGCGTCGCGGCCGGGACCTGCGCGTCACAGGTGAGGGAACACTCGCCGGTGCTGTTGGAGATCTTCACCTGCGCCTGCGAGGCGGTCTGGCTCAGGACCTCGCTCTTCTTCCAGCCGTACGCCGCGCCGGCGTCAACGGGGTGGCCGCTGCCGCCGTTATAGCCGAGCCCGACGCCGGCCCCCAGCCAGTAGCACGACAGCTTGCCGTCGCTTGCAGGAGTGCAGCGGAAGCGGAATTCGGTGTTGGCGGTGTAGCCGGGGGCGGCGATGCCGATGTGGGCGCGGGCCGGAGGCACCGCCGAGGCGTCCCACTGCCTGGTGGCCCAGATGGAAACGGGCGGGTTGTAGCCGGGACCGCGAGAGACGTGCTCTGCCCCGGGGTAGGTGGTGAAGGCATCGTCGAACACGCTCTCGGCGGCGCGGCCAGTGAAGCTCTCGCCGTTCCAGGTGAAGTCCGTACCCTTCCCGAGCGAGAAGGCGGCGTCGCGCATTCGGCCGCGGTGGGGCATGTTGGCGCCTTCGTTGGAGTAGCCGGCTCCGAGCATGGTGGGGGATCGGAGGGGTTCGGGGTGAGCTTCAAGCACGAGCATGCGCCCCTTGGGGCCGAACCCCGGCCACGTGCTCTTGTGGTTCCAGACCTCGTTGTCGGTGTAGAGGTTGTTGTTGTACCAGACGAGCAGGCCGGTGTTGGCCGGGCCGAAGCGCCAGCGTGGGTCGGCGAGGGCGGCATCGTAGCCGCCGCTGGCGGAGACGTTGCGCCACTGCAGGTAGAGGTTGTGGGTGAACTGGCGGGCGGCGTCGATGCGGTCCCAGTCGTCCTCGTAGCGCCACTTGGCGTCGCCGCTCTCGGCGTTGTCGGCCAGTAAGGTGGCAACGCCGGAGGTGACGAGGATGTCGTCGGCGAAGAAACCCTCGCCCTCACTTCCCCAGTCGGTCATGTACCACAGCCGCAGCAGCACGCTCTTGCCGGCCCACGGCGCGAGACTGAAGCTCTCCTGCTGGGTGGCGGGCCAGGCCGCGCTGCGTCCTGTGAAGCCGCCGATGCCGGCGGCGCACATGTCGCTGGGGAAGCCGTAGTACTGGCCGATCCAGCCCGAGGCGTGAGTGCAGGTGGTGTGCGCGTTGGCGAGCGTCGCCCGGGTGGCTCCGCCGTCGGCCGACACCTGTACCCAGGCGAAGTCCCACTGGTTCTCGATGTCCCAGGCAGCCTTGAACGACAGCGTCGCGCCCGCCCCCGGGATGGCCAGGGGGGTACGGGTGATCATGCGCGAGCTCAAGAGCTTGTCCTTGCCACCCCAGCACTGGAACGAGCCGTTGGGGGCCACTGGCACGGGGGCGCGCCCGTCGGGGAGGCGGATCTGGACGCCGCGCAGGGCCCCCGCCGGGGTCTCGCTGGCCTGGCCCAGGGTGACGGTGTAGGTGCGGGCCGGGTCGGTGATGACCAGCGGATCCAGCCACCCCCAGCCGTCCAGGTGCCAGGGATCCATGGCCGGTGGCAGGACGCCGATGGGGTAGCCGGTCCAGTCGTCGGCCATGGTGGTCCAGAACCCCGCCGAGGTGTCGCCGCCCTCGTAGGCGTAGAGGTCGTCGGCCCCCAGGGAGTGGCCGTACTCGTGGGCGAGCACGCCGATGCCGGCGTTCTCCGGCATCATGATGTAGGGCCCCGCCTTGATGCCTGGCACCACCTCATGGGGCGGCCAGAGCGACCCGGAATGGGACCACAGCGCCGACTCGCCGTAGTCGGTGCGGTTGAGGACGGTGGGGCTGTCCTCCTCGCCCAGACCGGCGTGGATGATCCACAGGCGGTCGATGAACCCGTCCCCGTCAAGGTCGTACTTGCCCCAGTCGAAGGAGGGGTGGGCCACCTTGACCGCGCTCAGCGCGTCGATCACCAGGGTGCGCTGATTTCCGGCGCTGGGGATGGCGCCCGCGGAGCCGACGCTCGAGGTACCGGCGGAGCGCCGGCCCGGGCAGGGGTCGGCGCCGTACCACCAGGTGGAGTGAGGCACCTGCAGCCACCCCACCACGTCGCCGACGATGCGGTAGCGTCCGGCCGAGTGGTCCTGGTAGAAGTCGTCGACCGACCGCCCGGCGAAGTTCTCGTTGACCACCGAGCCGTCCTGGCGCGTGTAGGAGAACACGATGCCGTTGCCGAAGATGATGTCCTCGTAGTACTTCTTTGAGAAGTCGGGGACCCAGATCATGTCGCCGGAGCGATCCGCGGCGGAGAGGGGGCGCTCGATGATGATCGTGCCGTGGTCCCCCCGGCGTGCGCGGCCGCGGCGGCGGCCGAGGCCAACGGCAAGGGGAACAACGGGACGCTCTGCGGCGCCGCCGTGCAGCTGGCCGACGGCGCCATCGTCCGCGGCAAGAACTCACCGCTCATGCATGCCGCCTCGGCGGTGGTGCTCAACGCCATCAAGCACCTTTCCCGCCTACCCGATGAGATCCACCGGCTGGCGCCCAGCGTCGTGGAGTCCATCGCGGCGCTCAAGAAGCACATCCTGAGGATGGGTTCGGTCAGCCTGGACCTCAACGAGACGCTCATTGCCCTGGCCATCTCGGCCACCGCCAGCCCCGCGGCCCAGGTTGCCATGGAAAAGCTCAACGAGTTGGACGGACGGGAGTTCCATACCACCCGCCTGCCCACTCCGGGAGACGAGGCGGGGCTGCAGCGGCTGGGCCTCAAGGTCACCAGCGAGGAGGCGTTTGCCTCGCGTTCGCTCTTCCTCGGGTAACCACCGCCGCGGGGGTGAGGAGCGCCCCTGGCCGTCGTCCCCCGACGCTGCCCGCGGTCACGTCAAGGTGAATTCGGAAAAGCTGCGATGGGTGGTGCGCCGGCGCGCCGGCGACGGCAGCCACGCCGGCCAGGCGAGCAGATGCACGTGCCGGAGCAGCGTCGGCCGCGGCACCAAGCGCGCGCGCCGCAGCGCCTTCGCCTCTTCCCGGCTGACGGGGAGGTCGCGCTCCAGATCGAGACCGTCACCCCCCGGCGAGCAGTTCTTCATATCGTTGCTCCCAGCCGCGGCGGGCGAACTCCCGCCGGATGCGCTCGCGGTCCACGCCTTCCAGGGCGAGCAGGTAGCGCAGGTCGCCCCAGTCCTCGAAGCGAGTGGGATCGTGTGCCAGGGCATGGAGTTTCATCGCCGCCAGGTGCTCGGGAGAGACCACCGGCCAGGGGCGGGGGCCGGGTCCCGGCAGCCGGCGCGCGCCGGCAAACAGGGCGGCGGCGGTGTCGCCTCGCACCCACACGAGGTCGACGTTGCCCCAGCGCGGGTCGCCGTGGCGGTGGTTGGAGAAGCCGGCGGAGCGATGCAGCGTCTCGTAGCCACGCCGCTCGAGCAGATCGATCATTTCATCCTGGGCGGCAGCCTCGATGACCAGGTCGACGTCGAAGGTCGTGCGACCGAGTCCGTACGCCGCCATGGCCAGCCCGCCGCACAGCGCGAAGCGTACCTGCCGCCTCTCGCACTCCTCCCGCAGCATTTCCAGGACAAGGCCAAAGTCCAGTGTGTGCCGCCTCCTCAAGCAGTCTAGCACCGAGGGCGGCGGGTCGACTCCGCCGGGGTACGCTGCGCTCCCGCGATGGTCGTCGCAGGTTGCGGAGGGTGGCGCGCGGGTGAACCGGCGCGGCTGGGTTGCGTACTTCACCACGTGGCGGGCGAAGGAGAGAGACGATGACGCAGGGCAAGCCGAATGCCGTGGCGCTGGGTGTGGCCGTGGGGGTTGTGGTGACAGCGGTGGTTGGCGCCGGTATCGGACTGGTGGCGGGTGAGTTCGCGGTGTGGCTGGCGGTCGGGGTGGGCGCCGGCATGGCGCTCGGGGTCGCCGCCGGCGCTGCGCTTGGCCCGCGCCGGAACGCCGGGTGACGAGGGTCGCCGCTGCGCTCGGGACCGCCCCAGGTTGGTCAGGCGTGGCGCCCCTCGCCCGAGTGGCCGGCGGTGAGCCCGGAGGGGTGGAGGTGAGTGCGCCTCCCACCGGCCTGGAAATGCTCAAGGCGGTGGTGATGTTGCAACCGAGTGTTGCTTGACTGGCCGGGGTATCGATGACTAAGATTGAGTCCATGAGGACGTCTGGGGCGCTCGTCGCGGTGGCGCTGCTGCTCGCGGGAAGCCTGCCGGTCACGGGGGGGGCGTGTGCGTCCGCAGGGACGACGTGCGCGGCTTCGTGCGTGTGTGCCCTCGAGGCCGGGTGCCGCAGCGCTCCAGGTCCCTCGTGTTGCTGCAAGGGATCGGATCCGCATCCGGCCGTTCCCGCGCCGCCGGCCACGACTCCCATCGCACCCAGCGATGGGGTGGTTGCCATCGTCCTCGAGTCGGTGGTCGATGTTGCTGGCGAGGCGAACGAGCTGCTGGCGTCGCCGGCCGCTCCGCCCCGCACCGCCGGTCCGGCGCTGTTCCTGCTGAGCTGCGCGCTCCTCTGTTAGAACCTCTTGCAGGTGAAGTGTGTTGGCGCCCGCGGTGGGCGGTGAAGTCGTGTCCGCACCGCCGTTGCGGGCGAGCACCGTCCCGGATGGAGGCGCAATCGAAACGCGCGGCAAAGCGAGGGGAAGGGCAGGAGGAACGGCGAGAAATGATGATCACCAGAGGGAAGTGCCATCAACACCCCCCCGGGCGTCGCCGCGGCGGGTCCTGGGCGGCGGCGCTGCTGGCCGCCACGATCGCCGCGCCGGCTCTGGCCGGCGACGAGGCGTCGCTGGCGTCGCTGGAGGGGGCGCTGGCCTACGCCGCCGCGCATCATCCGGGGCTTGCGGCAGCGCGCGCCGAGCGGGACGCGGCCGAGGCGCGCATCGTGCAGGTCAGAACCCTGCCGGACCCGACGCTTGCGGTTGCGGCCCGGTGGATGGAGCGTGAGGTGGGGATCGGCGTTGCGCAGATGTTCCCGCTGGCCGGCAAGCGGGGACTGCGGGCCGCCGCCGCTCGGGAAGAGGCGCGCGCGGCCGAGCGGATGATCGAGGCTCGGTCGCTGGAGGTGGCGGCCGAGGTTGTGAACGCCTTCACCGAGTTCGCCTTCATCGCCCGCGCCCGCGCCCTCACCGGCGAGAACCTGGCGCTGCTGGCGCAGCTGGAGGAGGTGGCCCTGGCCCGCTATCGCACCGCCGAGGCGCCGTACGCCGACGTGGTGCGGGCGCAGGTGGAGCTGGGCCGGGTGGAGGATGAACTGCGCTCCCTCACCGAGGTGGAGGGTGCCGCCGCCGCGCGCCTCAACGCCGCCATGGGGCGGGCGGTGGGCGCGCCGCTGCCGCCCCCGGCGGGGTTGCCGGAATTCCGCCCGGAGCTGACGGCCGAGGCGGTGGAGAGCGCGGTGCGTGAGGCCAACCCCGAGCTGGCCGCGCTGCGCCACGAGCTGGCGGCGGCGCAGCAGGAGCTGGAGGTGGCGCGGCGCAACCGCGTTCCCGACCTGATGCTGGGGGTGGAGGTGATGCACTCGTCGGAGATGCGGCGCAGCGGCCTCGGACTGATGGCCGGCATCAACCTCCCCATCAGGCGCGACTGCTGCCGGGCGGAGGTGCTTCAGGCCGCGGCGCGGATCGACGCCGGCGCCGCTCGCCAGGCGGAGAGGGAGTTGAGCCTCCTCTCCCAGGTGCGCCTGGCGCTGTTTCGCTATCGCGACGCGGGGCGCCGGGGCGACCTCTTGGCCGGACGGCTGATCCCGCAGATCCAGCAGGCGCTGGCGGCCATAGTGACCGCCTACCGCGGCGGCGAGACCACCTTCGCTGATGTGGTGGAGACGTCTCGCATGGTCTTGGAGTTCGACCTGGCCCGCGAACGAGCGCGGGTCGAGGAACTGCAGCAGCTGGCGGAGCTGGAACGACTCACCGGGCGCCGGTGGCGGCCGGAAGGGAAAACGGAGGCGAACCGATGATCGCTCGCGACGAGGGCCGAGTGAACTCCCCCCGCGAGGGGGTGGCGATCCTGTCTGGCCGGCGACCGGCGCGCTTGGCGGTGGCCGTCGCGGTGCTGGCGGCCGCCTTCCTGCTCGGGCGGGCCAGCCGCCCGCCGGCCGCGCCGGAGCACCCGCACGGCCGCCAAACCCAGGCGGAGTCCGGGCACGGGGCGGACGAACAACGGTGGTACACGTGCTCCATGCACCCGCAGGTGCGCTCGCTGGACCCCGAGGAGAAGTGCCCCATGTGCGGCATGGACCTCATCCCCGTGCCCGGCGAGGGTGCGCCCGCCGGCCATACGGCGGCCGCGCGACTTTCGCTCTCGCCCCGCTCGGCGGCGCTGCTCAACGTGGAAACCGTGCCGGTGGCGCGGCGCTCGGTGCGCACCTCGCTGCCGCTGTACGGCACCGTGGAGGTGGACGAGACGCGCCTGTCCCATGTCACCGCCTGGGTTCCCGGCCGTCTGGAGCGGCTGTTCGTCGACCAGACGGGGATAAGGGTGCGCGCCGGCGAGCCGATGGCGGAGATCTACGCACCGCCGCTGGTGGCGGCGCAGCAGGAACTGCTGGCCTCGCTGGTGGCGCTGAAAGGCCTGCCGGGGACGGCGGCCGCCTCGCACCGGGCCAGCGCCGCAGCGTTGGTGGCGGCGGCGAAGGACAAACTGCAACTGCTGGGGCTCTCGGCGGACCAGGTGGAGGAGGTGGCGCGGCGTGGCAGCGTCGCCGACCGCGTGACCCTGGCGGCGCCGGTGACCGGCGTGGTGATCGAGAGGATGGCCACCCAGGGGATGGCGGTGGGGGTGGGAGATCGCCTCTATACCGTGGCTGATCTGAGCCACGTGTGGGCGCAACTGGAGGTGCACGAACGCGAGGTGGCGTGGGTTCGCCCTGCCCAGCCGGTGACGTTGCGGGTGGCCGCGCATGCGGGGGAGGAATGGCGGGGGACGGTGGCCTTCGTGTACCCGGTGGTCGAGGAGGCCACCCGCACGGTGCGGGTGCGGGTGCACGTCCCCAACCCCGGCGGGAGGCTCAAGCCGGGCATGTTCGTCACCGGAGAGGTGCAGCCACCGGCGGGGCACGGGGAGGAGCTGGTGGTCCCCGCCACCGCCGCCCTGCTCACCGGCCGGCGCGCGGTGGTGTACGTGCTGGTGCCGGACGCGCAGGAGCCCACCTTCGAGGCGCGGGAGGTGGTGCTCGGGCCACGGGTCGGGGAGGAGGTGGTGGTCCGGCAGGGGCTGGCCGCCGGTGAACTCGTGGTGATGCGGGGCAACTTCAAGATCGACAGCGAACTGCAGATTCGCGGGCGGCCCAGCATGATGGCCGGGGGGGCGCTCGGCGGGGCCGGGCACGCGCATCACGGCGCGTTGCCTCCCCTTCCGGCGGCAACGACCGAAGGTGGGGCGGCGCCAGCGGACGCCGCCGCGGCGCCACCGGCGCTGGCCGCCGCCGCGACCGCTCTGGTGCGTGGCAACTTCGAGCTGGTCAAGGGGTTGTCCGACGACGATGCGAGCGCTGCGGAGGCCGCCGCCCGGCGCCTGCTGGCGGAGCTGGCGGGTGTGGACGAGACGGGGCTGCCGGCCGCTGCCTCCGATCTCTGGCGGCCACTGGCGGCGCGCATGCGGGCTGGTCTGCAGGGGATGCTCGAGCCGGGGGAGCTCGACGACATGCGCCCGCACTTCGAGACGTTCTCGGAGGCGCTCACCGAGGCGGTCCGGCGCTTCGGAGCCGGTGGCCAGGTGGTGTACCGGGCCGTCTGTCCGATGGTGCAGGGGCGCAAGGGGTACTGGCTGCAGCCCCAGACGGCGATCACCAACCCCTACCACGGGGCGCGCATGTACTCCTGCGGTGAGATTGCCGAGACGCTCGGCGCCTCCCCGAGCCCGGCTGGCACCGGGGGGCGGCCGTGAGCGCCCCGGCCTCCGCAGATGTCGGGCGGCGCTCCGGTCTGGACGCGATCATCCACTTCTTCCTCGCCAACCCCCTGGTGGTGTGGCTGCTCGTCGGGGCCCTGGCGGGTTGGGGGTTGGCGGTGGCCCCCTTCGACTGGCAGTTCGATCTCCTGCCCCGCCGGCCGGTGCCGGTGGACGCCATCCCCAACCTGGGCGAGAACCAGCAGATCGTCATGACCGAGTGGCCGGGGCGCTCTCCCCAGGACGTCGAGGACCAGGTCACCTACCCCCTGACCACCGCCCTCATGGGTGTGCCAGGGGTGCGGGAGGTACGCAGCACCTCCATGTTCGGGCTCTCCATGGTGTTTCTCATCTTCGACGATGACACCGAGTTCTACTGGTCGCGATCGCGCATTCTGGAAAAGCTGGCGAGCCTTCCCCCGAACCTGTTGCCGGAAGGCGCCATGCCGTCGTTGGGTCCCGACGCCACGGCGCTAGGCCAGGTGTTCTGGTACACCATCGAGGGGCGCGACGGGGCGGGCCGGCCGGTGGGCGGCTGGGATCTCGACGAATTGCGCAGCGTGCAGGACTTCTTGGTGCGCTACGCGCTGCTCGCCGCCGAAGGGATCGCCGAGGTGGCGTCCATCGGCGGCCACGTGCGGGAGTACCAAGTGGAGGTGGATCCCCACGCCTTGCGCGTGCACCAGGTCACCCTGGAGCAGGTGCTGATGGCGGTGGAAAAGTCCAATCTGGACGTTGGCGCCGGCTCTACCGAGATCAACCGGGTGGAGTACGTGATTCGCGGCCGGGGCCTGATCCGGGGCGTTGACGACCTGGAGCAGGCGGTGGTGCGCATGGGTCCGGCGCACCTGCCGATCCGCGTAGGAGACGTGGCGGCGGTGCGGTTGGGCCCGGCCCCGCGTCGCGGGGCGCTGACCGTGGCCGGCGCCGAGGCGGTGGGCGGGGTGGTGGTGGTGCGGGAGGGCTTCAACCCCCTCGCCGCCATCGGCAACGTCAAGGAGCGCCTGGCCGAGCTGGCCCCCGGCCTGCCGGTCAAGGCGGTCATCGATTGGGGTAAGGCGGACCGGGCGCGGGTGGAGAGTTTCGCGGCGGAGCAGGGGTTTGCGGCGTTTGCCGGCTCCGGGTTGAACCAGGACGGGTGGGTGTCGTGGCTGCGCGCCACACCCGCCGAGGGCTGGCCGCAGTGGGTGACACTCAGCCAGCTCACTGTGGTGCCCTTCTACGACCGTACCGGGCTGATCCAGGAGACCTTGGGCACTCTCAACGACGCCCTGCTGCAGCAGGTTCTCATCACCATTCTCGTCGTCGTGGTGATGGTGGCCCAGCTGCGAGCCTCGCTGGTGATCTCTGCCATGTTGCCCCTGGCCGTGCTGGGGGGCTTTGTCGGCATGAAGCTGTTCGGGGTGGACGCCAACGTCGTCGCGCTGGCGGGCATTGCCATCGCCATCGGCACCATCGTCGACATGGGCCTGATCATCACGGAGAACGTTCTCAAACACCTGGCCGAAGCGCCCGCCGACGAGCCGCGCCTCAAGGTCGTGTACCAGGGGGCCAGCGAGGTCGGCTCGGCGGTGCTGGCGGCCATCAGCACCACGGTCGTGGGCTTTCTGCCGGTCTTCACGATGACCGGCGCCGAGGGGAAGATGTTCACCCCGCTCGCCTTCACCAAGACGTTCGTGCTCATGACGTCGGTGGTGATCGCCCTCGCCGTGGTGCCGGCCATAATTCACCTGCTTCTGGCCCGGCGCGCGCCGTTCGGGTCAGGGAGGCGGCCGGCGCTCGTCGGCCTGGGCGTGGCCGCCGCGTTGGGGTTGGGGGTGGCGGTGGGGCGGGGGTGGGGGGTGGCGGCCATCGCCGCGCTGGCGCTGCTCGCCAGCGTGGCGTTCCAGCTCTTCGGTTCACGGCTGCCAAGATGGGTGCAGTGGGCCGGGCCTCGCGCCTCCTCGCTGGTGGTGGCGCTGCTGGTGGCCGTGGTCCTGGCACGCGTGTGGGAGCCGCTGGGCCCCGAGCGCGGCGCGGCGCGCAACGCCCTCTTCGTCGTGCTGCTGGTGGGTGGGCTGCTGGGAGCTTTTCTCGCCGTCCAGCGGTTCTACCCGCGCATCCTCGGGTGGTGTCTGGAGCACAAGGCGGCGTTCCTGGCCTTTCCCGCCGCGCTCATGCTGTTCGGCGCCACGGTCTGGCTCGGCTTTTCCAACCTCTTCGGTTTCATCCCGGCGGGGCTGGAGCGCGTCGGCCTGGGCGGCCAGTGGCTGCGCCTGAGCCCCCCCTGGGTGTGGGCGGCGCACGGGTTTCCCGGTCTGGGGAGGGAGTTCATGCCGCCCCTGGACGAGGGTTCATTTCTGTGGATGCCCACCACCATGCCCCACGCCTCACTGGGAGAGGTTCTGGAGGTGCTGCAGCACCAGGATCGCGCCATCGCCAGCGTGCCCGAAGTGGAGACGGTGGTGGGGAAACTGGGCCGCGCCGAGACCGCCCTCGACCCGGCGCCCATTGCGATGATCGAAACGCTGATCACCTACAAGAGCGAGTACATCACCGACGAGCACGGCCGCCGCCTGACCTTCCGCTTCGATGCGCGGCGGGGCGAGTTCGTGCGCGACCAGGCGGGGCGATTGATCCCGGATCCCCGGGGGCGCCCGTTCCGGCAGTGGCGAGAACACATCAGGAGCCCCCAGGACATCTGGGACGAGATCGCCGCCGCGGCGGCGCTGCCTGGCACCACCTCGGCGCCCAAGCTGCAGCCCATCGAAACGCGACTGGTCATGCTGCAAACCGGGATGCGGGCGCCGATGGGAATCAAGCTGCGGGCGCCGGATCTCGAGACGTTGGAGCGCATGGCGGTGGAGCTCGAACGTATTCTCAAGGAGGTGCCGCAGGTGAGGGCTGAGACGGTCAACGCCGAGCGGGTGATCGGCAAGCCGTACCTGGAGATCCGGGTGGACCGGCAAGCCATCGCCCGCTACGGCCTCAACGTCGCCGACGTGCAAAGGGTGATCGAGGCGGCGGTGGGGGGGGTGAGGGTCACCAGCACCATCGAGGGCCGGGAGCGTTACCCGGTGCGGGTGCGCTACCAGCGGGAACGCCGCCACGATTTCGAGGCGCTGGAGCGCATCCTGGTGGCCGGCATGGACGGCACCCAGGTTCCCCTGGGCCAGCTCGCCGAAATCGCCTACGTGCGCGGCCCCGACATGATCCGCAGCGAGGACACCTTCCTGACCGCCTACGTCACCTTCGGCGGCCGGTCTGGACTGCCCGAGGTGAACGTCGTGGAGGCGGCGCAGGCGGCTCTGGCGGCTCGGGTGAAGGCCGGAGATCTCATCGTGCCGCCAGGAGTAAGCTGGCGTTTCTCGGGTACCTACGAGCACCAGCTGCGTGCCGCCGCCACGCTGCGCATCGTGCTCCCCGTTGCGTTGTTCATCATCCTGCTCATTCTGTACTTCCAGTTCCGCTCCCTGCCCACGACGCTGTTTATCTTTGGCGGTATCGCCGTGGCGTGGGCCGGCGGTCTTGCCATGATCTACCTTTTCGGCCAGGAGTGGTTCGCCAGTTTCTCCGCTTTCGGGGTCAACCTCCGCGAGGTCTTCCAACTCCACCCCATCAACCTGTCGGTGGCGGTGTGGGTCGGGTTTCTGGCGCTGTTCGGCATCGCCGTCGACGACGGGGTGCTCATGGCCACCTACCTGACCCAACGATTCGGCGAGGTGAAACCCGACACGGTGGCGCGCATCAGGCAGGAGACGATCTTCGCCGGATCGCGGCGCGTCCGGCCGGCTCTCATGACCTCGGCCACCACCATCCTGGCGCTGTTGCCGGTGCTCACCTCGACGGGGCGGGGCAGCGACGTGATGATCCCCATGGCGATCCCCACCTTCGGCGGCATGACCGTGGCCGTGCTCACCATGTTCACCGTGCCGGTGCTCTACTGCTGGTGGGCGGAGCGCCGCCTCGGCCGAGGCGAGGGAGACAGAAGGAGGGGGTGAGTGAGCGGACCCCGCGGCACAACGTCACGCCGCGCCCGTGTCTTCCTTTTCGGGGGGTTTCGCCGGCCCCCCGGGCTTTCGTGTGCGGGGGGCTCCGCTCTCCGCCCACCCAGCCGCCCTCGCTCCAGCCCCCCGCGCCCCCACGCT
>JBBINC010000094.1:0-12335 GCA_037444085.1 Acidobacteriota bacterium
GGCTGGAGGCGAGATTCGAGGCGCGTGCGGCTTCGCCGCCGCGCCGAGGGGGGTTTGAGGGGGCAAAGGCGGCGGAGGCGAGCGGAGGGGAGCTTTGCTCCCCGCAGCGTGGGGGCGCGGGGGGCTGGAGCGAGGGTGGTTGGGTGGGCGGCGAGCGGAGCCCCCCGCACACGAAAGCCCGGGGGGCCGGCGAAACCCCGCGAGAAGCTAGACCCGGACGCTGTCACGGACAGGGTCACCGGGGGTTGGAGGTCAACCCGTGTTGCGCGGTTTCCCCCCCGGGGCGGGGTGAGCGATTCGCGGCGCCTCTCACCTCTCTTGGGCCTCGCCGAGGATGCCGCAGACCCAATCCAGGGTGACGCGCGCAACCAGGTAGTCGCGCCGGGCGCGGGCCAGATTGGCGCGGGCCGCCGCCAGGGCGAGCTGGGCGTCCTGCACCTCGAGCCGCCGCATGACCCCCAGTTCGAACCCCTGCTCGGTCATCCAGAGCAACTTTTCCGCCTGGGCGACGGTGCCGGCCAGCGCCTCGACGATGGTGGCCGCCTCGCGGACTGCGTCGACGGCGGTGCGCACCTGCAGCGCGATGCGGTCGCGGGCCAGTTCCTCCTCGAGTTGCGCCGTGCGGAAGTCGGCGCGCGCCTGACTGACAAGCCCCGTCGTCTTGAAGCCGTCGAAGACCGGGAAGGAGAAGTACAGACCGGCGTGCCACGAAGCGCCCGACCCGCGGGTGCCGCCGGCTTCGAGCTGGCGCCAGCCGTAGCCGGCCGCCAGGTCCAGCCGTGGCTTGTCGCCGGCGCGGGCGATCCGCACCACCTCCTCCTGCATGCGGCGCAGGTTCGCCAGCTCGGCGAGTTCCGGCCGGTGGGCGAGCGCCGCGGCCAGCGCCTCGCCGTACTCGGGCACGGCAGCGAACTGAACATCGAGCGAACCGGCGATGTCGACTTCCTCCTCAAGGGCGAGGAGAAAGCGCAGGTTGGCGCGCGCCGTGGCGACCATGTTCTCGGCGCGGATCAGTTCCGGGCGAGCGTTGTCCACGGCCACGCGCGCGGCGAGCACGTCATAGTCGGTGGCCGTGCCGAGTTCCAGGCGGTGGCGCGCCTCGGCGAGGTGGCGCTCGCGCTGCGCCAGGCCCTCTCGGGCGATGACCGCCATCTCGCGCGCCAGCAGCACATCGTAGAACGCCGCCGTGACGTCCCGTCGCACCGCCTGCCGGGCGGCCCGCAGGCGGTCGTCGGCGGTGGCGAGGGCGACCTTGGCAGCGCGGATCGCCGCCCCCACCTGTCCCCAGGTGAAGAGCGCCTGGGAGAGCCCGAGCTGCGCCGCGCGTTCGTCCTGCATCGTCGGAATGAACTCGGCGAACTCGCCGAACATGGCGCGCTGCGCCTTGTCGCTGGCGCGGCCAGCGCTGGCCGTGACGGTCAAATGAGGCAGCGCGGCCGAGCGTTCCTGCAGATAGCGGCCTTCGCCCCAGTGGCCGTATTCGACCGCTTTGAGGATTTCGCGGCTCCGCTCCTCGCCGAGCGCCAGCGCGTTTTCCAGAGTGAGGACCCTCGGCGCTTCCGCCGCCGCCGGCACCCCCACCAGCACGACCAGGAGCGCCGCGGCGGCGCCGGCGCGCGCCGCCGGCGAGGCGGCCAACCTGCGGCGCGCCCAGGCGAGGGCGTCGTCGAGGATCGTGTACACCACGGGGACGATGATCAGAGTGAGCAGCGTCGAGGTGATCAGCCCGCCGATGATGGCGCGTGCCATCGGGGCGCGCATCTCTCCGCCGGCGCCGATCCCCAGCGCCAGGGGCATCATGCCGAAAATCATCGCCAGCGTCGTCATGATGATCGGGCGCAGCCGGGTTCGCCCCGCCTCGATCGCCGCCTCCCGCCGCGCCACACCGCGCCTTCGCAGCGTCTTGGTGAAGTCGATGAGCAGGATGGCGTTCTTTGTCACTAGCCCCATCAGCATGATCAGGCCGATCAACGACATGATGTTGATGGTGTCGCCGGTGAGGGCGAGCATGCCGGCCATGCCAACGATGGACAGCGGCAGCGACAGCATGATCGCGAAGGGATCGAGAAACGACTCGAACTGCGCCGCCAGGATCAGGTACACCATCAGCACCGCCAGCAGCAGCGCTTCCCCCAGGTAGCGGAAGTCCTCCTCCATGTGCTCGTTCTCGCCGCCCATCTCGATGCGATAGCCGGGGGGCAGCTCCATCCCTGCCGCCACCGCGCGCACATTGGCGACCGCCGTGCCCAGGGGTACACCGTCGAGGTTGGCTGACACCACCACCTGGCGGGACAGCTGCTCCCGTACGATTTCGGAGGGGGAGGCGCTGGTCTCGTGACGCGCCAGCTGGGCGAGGGGCACGAGGGTCGGCCGGCCCCAGGCGTCGGGCACGGCCATGTGCAGCGCCCTCACCTGCTCGGGGTCGCGTCGCAGCTGCTCCGGCAGGCGAAGCCGCACGTCCACCGCGTCCCCGTCCGAATCCTCGTAGGTGGTCACTGCCTGCCCCCCCACCAGCACAGAGACGGTGCGGGCCACCACGCCGGTGCCAAGGCCCAGGTCCCGCGCCCGCTCGCGGTCGATCACCAGACGGTACTCTGGGGTGTCGTGCTCCAGCGACATGTCCAGGTCCACCAGGCCGGGGATGGAGTACATCTCGTGCTTGAGACGCGACGCGATCTCCTTGAGCGTCGCCACGTCCTCCCCCCGTACTTGCGCCATCAACGGCTTGCGCGTGTCCAGATCCCCCGGCTCGCTGAACGAAATGAGAATGCCGGCAACCTCCTGCTGCAAGCGCGTACGCACGTCGCGCTGGATCTCACCCTGCAGGCGGTCGCGCTGGCGCCGCGGCGTGAGTTTCACGTAGATGCTGGCGTCGCGCACCGTGCCGGTGTCGCCGGCACCGATGGTGGCGTAGGTGGAGGCGACCTCGGGGGTATCTTCAAGGACGGCCAGCGCGGCGCGCAGGCGGTCTTCACTCTCGGCCAGGGATGCGTCAGGCGCGGTGGTGAGAATGACCTGAAACTCCCCCTGATCAAAGGAGGGGAAGAACTCGCTGGGCAACACGATGAACAGCGCCGCACCGGCGAGGAAGGCCGCCGTGGCCGCCCCCATCACTGTGCGGCGATGGTCCAGCGCCCAGGCGATGAGGCCGCGGTAGCGGTCGGCGGTGCGATCGAAGGCGGCGTTGAAGCGGTCCAGAGCGCGCTTGAAGAACCCCCGCCGGCCCTTGCGCTCGATGTCGGGGTCGTGCCAGCGCGACGACAGCATCGGATCCAGAGTGAACGCCACCAGCAGCGATACCAGCACGGCGAACGCCACGGTGATCCCAAACTGGAAGAAGAAGCGCCCCACGATCCCCTTCATGAACGCCACCGGCACAAACACGGCGACGATGGACATGGTGGTCGCCAGTACCGCCAGGCCGATCTCCGAAGTGCCGTTTCGCGCCGCGGTGAAGTGATCCTCGCCCCGCTCGAGGTGCCGGACGATGTTCTCGCGCACGACGATGGCGTCATCGATCAGCAGTCCGATGGCCAGCGAGAGCGCCATGAGCGTCATGACGTTCAAGGTCATGCCGGCGAAGTTCATGATGATGAAGGAGGAGATCACCGAAATCGGCAGCGTCAGCCCGGTGATCACGGTGGAGCGCCACGAGTTCAGGAAGACGAAGACGATGAGCACGGTCAGGATGGCGCCCAGGATCAACGTTTCCTGCACGTCGTGCACCGAGTCGCGGATCCACGTCGAGCCGTCCCGCACCATCTCGATGCGCACCCCCTCGGGCATCTCCGACTGCAACCGGGCGATTTCCGCCTTCACGGCGTCCACGACCTCGACGACGTTGGCGCCCGACTGTTTGAGCACGTCGATGCCGATCCCCCGCTCGCCGTCGACCAGCGCCACGGAGCGCGCCTCCTCCACCCCATCCACCACTTCCGCCACCTCGCCCAGGCGCACCGGGCGCCCGCCTCGCTGGCCGATGGTCACCTCCGCCAGTTCCGCCACTTCCTTGGGCTTGCCGTCGATGCGCAGAGGCGCCTCGCTGCCGGCGCGGGTCAATCTGCCCAGCGGCGTGTTGAGGTTCTCCGACTGCAAGCCCGTGATGACTTCGTCCACCCCCATCCCCAACGCGTCCAGCCGCGCCGGGTCAAGCTCCGCGATGACCTCGCGGCGCGCGGTCCCCACCAGATCTACCTTGCCGACCCCGGAGATCGACTGGATGCGCCGCTGGATCTTCTTCTCGACCAGCTTGGTCAGCTCCCGCGGTGGCACCGTCTCGGAGCGCACCGCCAGAGAGGCGATGGGGAGACCGGTGACGTCCAGCCTCTCCACCACCGGTTCCTCGATGGCTTGCGGCAGCTCGGCGCGGATGGACGAGACCTTGGCGCGGGCTTC
The DNA here is from genome assembly GCA_037444085.1 of Acidobacteriota bacterium. Lineage (GTDB taxonomy): Bacteria > Acidobacteriota > Thermoanaerobaculia > Thermoanaerobaculales > Thermoanaerobaculaceae > CALEVZ01. Next base: position 4,396 of record JBBINC010000094.1, read on the forward strand.
CTGGGCTGCATCGTTGACCTCCACGCCCAGCTCGAACTCCACCCACACCTGGGAAACCCCTTCCCGCGAAACCGAGCCCACCTTGCGCACCCCGGCGATGGGGTTGACCGCCTCCTCGATTCGCTTGGAGACCTCGCGCTCGACGCTTTCCGGCGAGGCGCCCGGATACACCGTGATCACCGAGATGAAGGGCATTTCCACGTCCGGGTAGAGGTCCACCGCCAGGCGGCGGTAGGAAAACACCCCCAGGGTAACGAGGCTGAGCATCAGAACCGACGCCAGAACTGGCCGCTTGATGGAAAGATCCGACAGGAACATGGGTGGTCTCCTTGTGGCTCCTGCACGCCTGGCGCTGGCACCAGGCACGAGCGAGACTCTAGACGGCCGGGCGCGGCGGCCGTGCCGCCACGGTGACGCGATCGCCGGGCTGAACGTTGAAAGCGCCGCGGGTGACAACCTCGTCGCCCTCCGCCAGACCCTCGACCACTTCCACGGCGTCGGCCTCAACCCGGCCGGTGACGACGGCGCGCGCCTGCACCCTCCCGTCAGCCACCACCCAGACCTGGCCCGCGCCGCGGCCGGCATCCCAGGCGCGCAGCGCCGAGCGGGGCAGCAGCAGACAGCGGTGTGTCTGCCCGCGGACTCGCCCCTTGGCGAACAGCCCGCCGCGCAGATGCCCGTCGGGGTTGGGGACCTCGGTGATGACCTGAACCGACCGGCTGGCGGCATCCACCAGCGGATTGATGTGCGACACCGTGCCGGTAAACGTGCGCCCCGGCACGGCGTCGGTGGTGAACTCCACCGTCTGCCCCACCGCCAGGCGAGGCAGATCCGACGAGGGAACGACCGCGGTCAGCTCCAGCACCGTGGGGTCCACGATGGTGAACAGCGGCCGGGGGCTGCCCATGTTCTCGACCAGATCGCCAGGGCTCACCCAGCGGCGCGCAACGACCCCGTCAAAGGGCGCCCGGATCACTGCTTTGTCCAGGCGCGTCTGGGCGAGCGCGAGCTGCGCCTCGGCGGCGGCGACGGCAGCGGCCACCGCCTCGCGGGCGGTGCGCGCGTCGTCCAACCCCTGGGCGGTGAGCAACCCTACCTCGCGCAGACGCTCGGCCCGAGCCAGCTCCCGGGCGGCCTGCGCTTCGCGCACTCGGGCCTCCAGCACGCCCGCACGCGCCGCCGCCACCTGCGCCTCCCCCTCGGAAGTGTCGAGCCGCGCCAGGGGAGTCCCCTTGCGCACCCGCACCCACTCGGTGACGAACACCTCGGCCACCACGGCGGTGAACTCGGAGCGCACCTCGGTTGCAAACCTGGGCGCCAGCGACCCGACCACCTCCACGACCTCGGCGATCTCACCCAGTGCCACCGCCGCGACCTCGACCGCCACCGGCGGGCGCCCTTGCCCCGATGCGATCCCCTCGCCCGGGCGCGAGCACGCCAACCCGATCAGAGCCAGCACCGCCCCCATTCCTGCCACTGTTCCGACACGCATGATCAGCACGCCTCCTCTATCATCCCTCGCGGCGCAGGGGCGCCTGCGCACCATCGAAGATCACGTCCAGGACCTTGTTCAACTCCTCGCGCCCGAAGCCCCAATCCGGGTGGCACAGGGCAATCCCTTCAGCGATGTCGAGTGCGCCGAGCAGCGCCATCGCCACGGTCTCCCGCTCGGCACCCTTCAACTCGCCGCTCGCCTGCCCCTCCGCCACCAGAGCGCGCACCACATCCTGCAGGCGCTGGTGGAAGACCTCCAGGTCGAACACCGGCGCGTCCTGGGAGGGCCCGAAGTACAGCGAGTGGGCCAGCCGAGCCACTTCCAGGTTGTCCAGGATCAAACCGAACACCCCGTCCAGCAGGCGGCAGATGCGGTCCCGCACGCTGCCCTCGGTGCTCAGCGCCCCCGCAATGGTCGCCTCGAACAGCCTCAGCGACTCGTTCATGACCTCGAGAAAGAGTCCCTCCTTGCTGCCGAAGTAGTAGTAGAGGACGGGCTTGGTGACGCCGCAGGCGGCCACGATTTCCTGCACCCCGGTGGCGGCGTACCCCTTGCGGGCAAACAGTTCGACGGCCGCCTTGAGCAGCCGGGCGCGCACCCCCGTCTCGGGTGCTGCTGCGCTGGCCGCGTGATCACTTCTGATCGCCACCGGGCCTCTCGTCACTCGGCAGGATGACCGCCGATCCTACCTACCGGTAAGTATGGTCGGCGCCACATCGTACGTCAAGCCCCACGCCATCGACCTCAGGTGCCGCCAGCTCGCCCGGCGCCCGCGGGCGGGGCCTGTCGGCTTGCCAGGATCAGGGCGAGGGTGCATGATATGGTTATCGAGATACTGGCCCTATCGCCGCTGCGTCCCTGCGCCGGTCTTGGTCACCCTGGGCACGTGGCGCACCGAGGAGGATGCCCATGAAGAGACTTCTCTGCCTTACCCGCCATCTGGCCATCGGTCTCATCGCCGCCGGCCTGATCGCCGCACCCGCGGCCGACGCGTCATCGAAGAAGTTCGTCTTCGTGAAGTCCCGCGCCGCCAACGTGCGCAGCATCCCCTCGGTGCAGGGGCAGATCCTCACCACGCTGCCGTTCGGATCACGGCTGCTGGCGCAGGAGAAGGTCGGCGACTGGTACCAGGTGCGCCTCGAGGACGAACGCCTGGGCTACATCTACGACGAGCTGGTCACCTCCAGTCAGCCGGCGCGGCTCTGGGTCGACGCTCCTGCTGCCCCGGTGTACAGCGAGCCGAGTCCTTACGCCCCCCTCGTGGCCACGCTTTCGGGCGGCACCGAATTGAAGTGTCTGGGCAAGGGCGACGACTGGTACAAGGTGGCGCAGGACGGCGGGCGCACCGGCTGGGTGCACGAGGACCTGGTGGACGTTGACCCTCCCGGTATCCTCTTCGTTCGCGTCGTGAGCGCTTCGGTGCACGCCTCCCCGTCGGCGATGAGCGAGGTGGTCGGCGAGGTGGCCGCCGGTGCCGAACTCACCAAGATCCTCAAGATCGACGACTTCTATCGCGTCCGCCTGGCTGGCGGCAAGGAAGGGTTCGTCTACAAGGAAGCGGTCACCGACGAGTCGCCCACGCGCCTGTTCGTCGATGTCCCGGAGGCGCACATCAAGACCGACCCGACCATCTATGGCACCGTCAAAGCCAAGGTCACCTCCGGCGCCGAGTTGTTGGCGTTTCACAAAGAGGACGACTTCTACCTGGTTCGCGCCCCCGACGGCACCCTGGGCTGGATCTACGACGAGAACGTCATCCGCATGAGCAAGTAGGCAAACACAGCCCGCCCTCCTCGCCGACCCAGGCGCAGGCCGCCGCGGCCGGAGCGGGGAGGGTTGATGCCCTGGACATCCGCCTGGACCCGGACCAACTCCGCGTCCAGGCTGTGATCTCCTCCGAGGGGAGCCGCCTACCCGCGAGACTTCAACAGGTCGCGGATCTCCTCCAGCAGCACCTCCTGCTTCGGCGGCGCCGGCGGCGCCGCGGGGGCCTCCTCGGTCTTCCGGCGCAGCCGGTTCATCCCCTTGATGAGCAGAAAGATGGCAAACGCGACGATGACGAAGTCAAGGGCGTGCTGGATGAACTGCCCGTACTTCAGCGTCACCGCCGGCTCCTCGCCGGCCGCCTCCTTGAGGGTCACCGCGAATCCGGTGAAGTCCATCCCCCCCAGCAGCAGCCCCAGCGGCGGCATGAGCACGTCGTTGACCAGCGACGACACGATCTTGGAGAACGCGGCGCCGATGATGATCCCCACCGCCATGTCGACGACATGGCCGCGCATCGCAAATTCGCGGAATTCCTTGAGCATTGTCTACCTCCCTTCGTAATAAAACCATGCTTGGCGGTTTTCCTCAAAGTGCTTCGCGGAAACCGTTCAGGGAAGGGGCGGGGAGCAACTCGATTATACTGAGCGTCCATGGCTGAGGTCTGGATCACCGGCATCGGCCTCGTCACCGCCCTCGGTTGCGACCGCGAAACCACCTGGAGCCGCCTGGTCCGGGGGGAGAGCGGCGTGGCTCCGCTGCGCCTGTTCGACACGGCCGGCTACCGCACGCACCTGGCCGCACAGGTGGACGACTCCTGCCTGGCCCTGCCTGGCTACGCCGCCGCGGCGCTGCGCCACACCTCCCGCACCTCGCGCCTGGGGATCGCCGCCGCCGCCGAGGCGCTGGGTGATGCCGGCCTGGACACCGAGCCGGGCGTGCACCGCCCCTGGGCGGTGGTGTTCGGCGGTGGCTCGGCGGGGCTGTACGAGGCCGAGTCGTTTCTCCAAAGGCGCCTGGCGCACGGGCCGCGCACCCGTGCCCTCAACGAGTTCCTGGAGGTGCCCCAGGACGCCTCCACCGACCGCGTTGCCGAGGCGTTCTCCCTGGCCGGGGAGCGCATCACCGTGACCACGGCCTGTTCGTCCTCCACCGTGGCGGTGGGCCTCGCCGCCGAGATGGTGGCCGGCGGCGAGGTGGAGATGGCGCTGGTCGGGGGCGCCGACGGCCTGTGCCGCCTCACCTTCGCCGGGTTCAACTCGCTGCGCGCCGTGGACGGCGAGCCGGCCAAACCGTTCGATCGCCGCCGCAAGGGGTTGAGCCTGGGCGAGGGGGCGGCCGTCCTCATCCTCGAAGACGCCGCCCGCGCGCGGAGCCGCGGCGCCCGGCCCTACGCCCGGGTGCTGGGGTACGGGATCACCGCCGATGCCTTTCACATGACCCAGCCGGACGCCTCCGGCGCCGCCTGGGAGCGTACCATCCGCGCCGCCCTGGCCGACGCCGGGGTCGCCCCCGAGGAGGTGGACTACATCAACGCCCACGGCACCGCCACCGAGCAAAACGATCCCGCCGAGGTGGCCGCCTACCTGCGCGTGTTCGGCGAGCACCTGGCGCGCATCCCGGTCTCGTCGGTGAAGGGCGCCCTCGGGCACTGTCTGTGCGGCGCCGGCGGCATCGAGGCGGCGATCACCGCGCTCGCTGTGGCGCGGGGGGTTGCCCCCCCCACCGCCGGATTCGCCGAGCCCGACCCGGGCTGCCCCATCGACCCGGTGCCAGGGGTGGCCCGGGCGTGGCCCATCCGCGTCGCGGTGTCCTCGTCGTTCGCCTTCGGCGGCAACTCGGCGGCGCTGGTGCTGGGGAAGGCGATGTGACCGGCGACCTGGACGTGCGCAGCATGGGGGCGGTCACCGCCGCCGGAACGGGTGTGGCGGCGCTGGCCGAGGCGCTGGCGCAGCCGGGGTGGCAACCCGAGCTGGGGCTTCCTCGCCCCGACGCCCCGCCGCTGCCGGTGGCGGCGTGCCACGGCTTCTCGCCCCAGTCCCACCTCCCGCCCCTGGTGGCGCGGCGGCTGGACCGGCCGGCGCGACTGCTGGCGGTCGCTGCCAAGGAGGCGCTGCAGGCGGCTGGCGAGGCGCTGCCATGGTCGCGGGACGAGGTCGGAGTCACCGCCGGTACTGCGAATGCCGGCACCGCGGCGCTGGTGGAGGTGCTCAAGGTCGTGTTTCTCGCCTCCCCCGATGAGGCTCCTCCCATGCAGTTTCCCTCCACGGTGGCCAACGCGCCGGCAAGCCAGCTCGCCATCCTCGAGCAGCTGGGGGGTCCCAACCTCACCTTCGCCGAAAAGCAAGCCGGTGGGCTGCGCGCCATCGTCGAGGCCGCCCGCCTGCTGGCCCGCCGGCGCGCCGCGGCAGTGCTCGCCTGCGGCGTCGACGAGGCGCAGTGGCTCAACGCCGAGGCCTACCACCGCCTGCGCTTCACGCGGCGCACCCCGGCAGGCCGCGGGCCCATCCTCGGTGAGGGCGCTGCCGTCCTGCTGCTTGCGCCGGGCGCCGGCCAGCCGTCTCTGGCCCGCCTGGCCGGCTGGGGAGCCGCGGCGGTACCGGCCCCCACTCACCTCTACCCGGCCTCCGGCGAGGCGCTCGCCCGCGCCGCTGCCCAGGCCCTCCAGCGCGCCGGCCTGGCGGCTGGCGAGCTCGACTTGGTCATGAGCGTGCACAGCGGCGCCCCTCATCTCGCACACCTGGAGGCGAAGGCGCTGCTCCCCGTGCTTGGCCAGAGGCGACCCGCCGCCGTGGCCGTCACCGACCGACTGGGCGAAGGAGCCTTCGCCAGCGCCGTGCGCGCCCTGGTGGCGGCACTCGCCCTGGGTGGCACGCCGGTGGCGTGGCCCACCCCGGCGCACCTGGCGGCGCTCGGTTTTCCCAGCCTGACCTCGCCACCCCGCACCGCACTGGTGACGGCCGTGGCCGGGGGTGGGTCAGCGGTGGCGGCGGTGCTCACCGCCCCTTAAGCCTCGGGTGCCGAGGGCTCCACGAACAGTTCGGCCAGCCGCCGGGCGATGCGCGCGTGGTGCGTGCCCGGCCAGTAGATCTGGCCGCACGCCGGACAGCGGGCAAAGCAGGCGGCGTGCACCGCCACGAACGGCGGCACCAGGGCGGCGACCTCGGCCCGCGGCGCCTCCTCGAGCACCCCGTTGCAGCGCGAACACCGCGAGAAATAGAGCGCCGGATCGACGCGCAGCGGCAGGCGGCGGCGCACTTCCGCCACCTGACCGGCCAGCCCCTGGGCCGTCAGCAGCAGGGCGCGCGGTCCCGCCCCCGACACCAGGGCGCGGTCGCGGGAGAGCAGCCACCGCCCCTCGCGCCGGCAGCGCTCGGCCAGCTCGCCGTCGTCGAGGGCTGGATCGAACAGCACGTCGAAACCGGCGAAGCGCAGCCAGCGGGCCAGCGTCCCCAGCATCGCGTCGCACCCCAAAGACAGCGGCTCCATGGCACCCCAGTGTGCCACGCCGACGACGCCCGGCGGCGGCAATCCCACGTTCGAGGGATTGACAGAGAGAGAGAGAGAGATAGACTTCCCGCCGTCACCTGACCGGCGCCGCGTCAGTTGCGAAGCGAGGCATCATGCCGAAACTCATCCGAGCTCTCGTGTTGGTCACCACCCTCATGGGCGCCTTGGCGGCGCCCGAACCGGCCCTCGCCGACTGCGTCGGCGCCCGGCGGGCCTGCCTGAACTTAGCTCTGGCCGAGGACAATGGCTGCAGCGGGGGTTGTAACTCGACCGGGTGCTGGTATGTCTGCGAGTGGCTCTACGATATGGATCGAGCCGGATGCTGGTCCGCATGGGCTGGCTGCATCAATCCGATATGGTGAAGGTTGAACTCTCGAGTGGGGCGGGCCTTCGCCTGCCCCACGCACCCCCCCCGATGGCTGGGCACCGTGCAGGGTGGGGGGTGGCGGCGGTGCTTGTCGGCGCAGCCACCGCCGCCGCAACCTCCCTGGCGGCCGCCGAGCCGCTCCCCTTCCGCCGGGCTCAGCGGGCGTTCACTGCCGCCTCCGAGGTGCGCGTCTTCGACGGGCAGAGGCTGTGGGCGCGGGCCCAGGCAGGGGGGGCGTGGCGCCCCCACGCCGATTCCGCCGCGCGCGTGTTCGATGTGGACAGCGACGGCGACCGACTCTGGGTTCTTGACGAGGGCGGCGTGCTGGTTGGCGAGGGAGGCGCGGCGCAGCGCCTGGAGATTTGTCGCGGGGCAGGGTCGCTCGCCGTGGCTCGCGGCACCCTCTGGTGCGCCGACCCCGCCGGCGCCGACGCCCGGGTGATGGTGCGGCGCTTTTCCCGGGCGGGCGAAGAGCTTCATCGCTCCTCCGTGCGGGTCCCCGCGGAGGAGGGGGAAGCGGACCTTCCGCCCATTGCCCGCATGGCGCGGGCGTGGTGGTTCCTCCTGGCCGACGACGGTGGAGCCGTGGGCGTGTCGTTGAACCGGTCGCAGTTGCTCATCGCTCCGGCCCAGGGGGAGCCGCGCGTCGTGCCCTGGTCATCCCCCCTGGTCGAGCTGCGCCAGCGCCGCCCGATCGTGGGGGGAGCGCCCCTCCGCCCGCCCGAGTTGCACCTGCGTGCGGCGCTGCTGCTGGCCGGCGGCCAACTCCTTCTCCTCCCGGCGATCACCTCGATCGACGCCCAG
>JBBINC010000095.1:0-12285 GCA_037444085.1 Acidobacteriota bacterium
TCGGTGTGGCCCAGCATGGCCTGCACGGCCCGCAGATCGGCCCCGTGCTCGAGCAGGTGGGTGGCAAAGGAGTGGCGCAGGACGTGCGGCGACAGAGGTGCGGTGATGCAGGCCAGGCGCCCGTATTTCTTGATCGCATACCAGAACGCCTGCCGCGTCATGGGCTCTCCGCGGGCGGTGAGGAATAGCTCGCCCGCCCGCCGCCGGTCGTGGCGAGGACGCGCCTCTTCCAGGTAGCGGGCGATCCACGCCCGCGCCGATGACCCCAGCGGTACCAGGCGCTCCTTGGACCCCTTGCCGAGGACTCGCACGAAACCCGGGTCCAGGCGTACGTTGGCGATCATCAGATGCACCAGCTCCGACACCCGTACCCCGGTGGCGTAGAGCGTCTCCAGCATGGCCCGGTCGCGCAGACCCAACGGCCGGGACACCGGCGGGGCGGCCAGCAGCATCTCCACCTGCTCGAAGGTGAGAAAGCGCGGCAGGGCGCGAAGCAGCCGCGGGCTCTCCAACTCCTCGGTCGGGTCGCCGGCTCTTGCCTCGACCGCCACCAGGAACCGGAAAAGAGACCGCAGCGCCGCCAGCGCCCTCGCCGACGAGCGCGCCGAAAGCCCCTGGCTGCGCAGCTCGGAAAGATAGCGGCGGACATCCGCGCGCGCGCACTCCAGGAGGTCCACTCCGTGGCGCTGCAGCCACTCCCCGAAGCGCAGCAGATCGGACCGGTAGGACGCCACGGTGTTGGCCGCCAGTCCTCGCTCCACCATCAGGGCCGCCAGGTACTCCGGCAGCCACTTGCTGGCCAGCGACTCGACACCCGCAGGGCTCCTCGCTCTCGTCATCTCGTTCAACCGTCGTCACCCGTGCAACGACCCGGCCTCGTCGAGCGCGTGTTCATTCAACCGGCAGTGAAAGCCCGTAGCAGTCGCTGACGTCGACAGGAGGCATGGGGCCGTCGAGGGGTCCGGCGTCGCGCACATAGTGGTCGTACCAGGCCAGGTGGCGGCAGAGCACGTCAAGGCGTCCGGTTTGCCTGGCGTTGCCGTGGCCCTCCCCGGGGTAGAACACCAGGCGCGTGGCGGGGTGGTCGTGCATCTTCAGCCGCCGGTACATGGCCAGGCTCTGGCTGGGGTGCACGCGGGTGTCGTCCGTGCCGTGCATGATCAGCACCGCCGTGCGGCTCTGCCTGGCCCAGAAGATGGGGCTGCGCTGGCGCATCAGATCCCATACTTCCTCCAGCGGTTGACCGATGTGCACCAGTTGGTCCTCCCAGGGGATGTCGGTGGTACCCACCTTGGACACCAGGTCGGCAACCCCCACGAACATCGCTACGGCCCGCACCAGCTTGGTGGAATGGGTCGCGAACCAGGCCGCCGCATAGCCGCCGTAGGAGCCGCCCCCAAGCCCCACGCGGTCGCCATCGGCCAGCCCGACCGTGACGAGATGGGCAATGCCGTCCGCGATATCGTCGAACTCCTTGCCGGCGGGATCGCCGAAGCCGGCCATGGCGAATTCCACGCCGTAGCCGGTGGAGGCGCGGTAGTTGGGGTAGAAGGCAAGGTAACCCCTGGCGGCGAGTACCTGGGCGGGGTCGAGGTAGCGGGTGAGCCAGCCGTTGGAGTGGTGAGCCTCGGGGCCGCCGTGCACCGAGACGATCAGCGGATAGCGCTTGCCCTTCTCGTACTGCAGAGGGTAGACCAGGATGCCCTCGATCTCAAGGCCGTCGCGCGCCGCGTAGCGGATCACCTCCTGGCGGCCCAGGCGCCGCTGGGCGAGCCACGGGTTGCGCTCGGTGAGTCGCCGCGGCGCGCCTCGCCCGAGGGACTGCCAAACGTACAGATCGCCGGGCACGCTGGCGGCGCTGCCGACGAACGCCAGCACGGCGCCGTCGCGGCTGGCCGACGGCGTACCCACTACGACGCCGGCGGCGCGGCCGTCCAGCAGCACCGGCCACTCCCCGCCCGCCAGCGGCGCCAGCCGCAGGTGGTTCCACACCCCCTCGGCCGTGTGCACCAGCAGGGTTTTCGCGTCGCGCCAGGAGACCTCGTTGGCGTGGCCGCGGAATCCCTCAGGGGTGAGGTTGCGCGCCTCACCGCCGGCCAGCGGTATCACCCACGCCTGGCTGGCCGCGTGGTCCCGCACGTCTTTGGCGCCGCTGTAGGCGACGTGGCGGCCGTCCGGTGAGATGGCGAAGCCGCCCAACTTGCCCTCGTGTCGGGTCAGCTGGCGCAGCTCGCCAGAACCCAGGTCAAGGTGGTAAAGCTGCTGGAACATGTACTGGTGGTCGACGAGGTTCCTGCTCGAGGCGGCGATCACCACGCCGCCGCCGTCCGGGGTCGGCTCCACCCCCCAGACGGTGAGCTCGCGCGTGAGCTGCACCGCCTCGCCGCCGTCGATCGGCTGGACGTACAGGTGGTGGTGGCGCTCGTTCTCCTCGTAGAAGATGAATCCGTACCCTTTCTTTGCCAGTTCCTTGGCGCGATTGGATTCGGCCTCCCGGGCGGTGAACAACAGGCGTTTTCCGTCCGGGTGGAAACGGAACGCCTGCACGCTGGTGGCGGCGCTGGTGAGCCTCCGCGCCTCGCCGCCGTCGATGGGGATGGCCCAGACCTGGGTGTCCGCGTCCTCCCCCCGTTTGGCCAGAAACGCGATGGTGCGCCCGTCCGGGCTCCAGCGCGGGCTCGCCACGTTCACCTTGCCGGTCACGAAGGGCAGGCTTCGCCCGGAGGCGACCTCCGCCACGTGAAGCTCCGAATACGCCCGCCCCGCATCCTCGTCCACCCCCCTGGGCACGCTCACCAGGTAGGCGACCCGGCTCCCGTCGGGGTTCACCTGCACCGAACTGCAGGTCTGAACGCGCATCGCATCGGCGATCGTCAGGCCCTCTTCGGCCGCCGACGCCATCCCGGTGGGGGCCGCCACAGCGCACAACGTCCAGATGAGGCAGCGAATAGGGAATGAGGTCACGGTGTTGCCCTCCCCGCCGGGAACGGTAGCACGAACCCCCCGCGCGGGATCGATCAGGGCGGTCCTTGCTATGCTCTGTCGAGTCCCTGGGGAGTAGGGAGGAGTGCGCGATGAAGACCTTCGATTTCAAGATCGACCCGCTGACCGGAGAGCAGTACTGGGAGGTCTACCTGCGCGGCCAGCAACTCCTCACCGACCCCCTGCTCAACAAGGGCTCCCACTTCACCATCGAGGAGCGCGCCACGCTGGGTCTGGTGGGGCTTCTGCCCCACGGGGTCTCGACCCTGGAGGAGGAGGTGGCCCGATCGCTGGAGTCCTACCGCCGCAAGCCCGACGACCTGGAGCGCTACCTCTTCCTGCTTGGGCTTTTAAATCGCAACGAGACGCTGTTCTACCGGCTGCTCAATGAGAACCTCAAGGAGATGCTGCCCATCGTCTACACCCCCACGGTGGGGCTGGCGTGCCAGCTGCTCTCCAAGATCATGCGCCGCGCCAGAGGCGTCTACGTGCACCCGGCCAACATCGGCGCCATCGACCAGATCTTCGCCAACGTGCCCTTGCCCAAGGTGCGCCTGCTGGTGGTCACCGACGGCGAACGCATCCTCGGGCTCGGCGATCTGGGCGCCGACGGCATGGGCATCCCGGTCGGCAAGGTGAGCCTGTACGTGGCGGCCGGCGGCCTGCACCCGGCGTGCTGCCTGCCGGTCTGCCTGGACGTGGGGACCAACAACCCGCGCCTGCTGCAAGACCCTCTCTACCTCGGCTACCGGCATCCCCGCCTGGAGGGTGAAGCGTACTGGAACTTCCTGGAGCGGTTTGTCCTGGGCGTCAAGCGCTCGTTTCCGGACGCCGTTATCCAGTGGGAGGACTTCGCCAAGCACAAGGCGTTCACCCTGCTGGGGCGCTACCGCGAGCGCGTGCTGTCGTTCAACGACGACATCCAGGGAACCGGGGCGACGGCGTGCGCCGCGTTGCTCACCGCCATGCGCATCAAGCGCAGCCGCTTCGCCGACCAGCGCTTCGTGGTGGCCGGACTGGGGCAGGCAGGCTTCGGCACGGCGCAGCACATCCGTACCATCCTTGAGGAGGAGGGGCTGTCGGCCGACGAGATTCGGCAGCGCATCTTCGCCCTGGATTACCAGGGTTTGCTGTTCGACGACGACCCCACCCTGGACGAGTGGCAGCGCCCGTGGGCGCAAGCCCGCGCCGCGGTGGCCGGGTGGACGCTCGATGACCCCAACCGCATCACCCTCGCCGACGTCGTGCGCAACACCCGCGCCAGCGTGCTCATCGGCGTCACCGCCCAGACCGGTCTGTTCGACCGCGCCATCCTGACACAGATGGGAGAGAACGACCCGCGCCCGGTGATCATGCCCCTGTCCAACCCCACAGCCAACTCCGAGTGCACCCCCGAGGAGGCGCTGCGCTTCACCGGCGGGCGCGCCCTGGTCGCCACCGGCAGCCCCTTCCCGGTGGTCCACGTGCGCGGGCGTAGGGTGCGCACCTCGCAGTGCAATAACCTTTACATGTTCCCCGGCGTCGGCCTGGGTGGCCTGGTGGCGCGCGCCGCCCGCATCACCGACCGCATGTTCGTGGCGGCAGCCAAACGGCTGTCGGGCATGGTAGCGGCGGCTCAAGAGGCGGAGGGACTGCTGCTCCCCGAAATGCAGGACATCCGCGAAGCCTCGCTGCAGGTGGCGAGATCGGTGGCGCTGGAGGCCCGGGACGCGGGCATCGGGCGGCTGGCCGGTGACGAGGAGTACGATCGCCTGCTGCGCAACGCGCAGTGGCAGCCAGATTTCGTTCCCTACCGGCCCGGGTCGCAGGGGTAGGGGCCGGTGGGGCGGAAAACCCCGGCGGCTCGCCCGCCGGCGGCCGGCTGTCTAGCGGGCGGTTGCCGCGGTGAGAACCTCACCGAGTTCTTCGAGAAACGCCGGCGCCGGCAGGAAACCGGGGATGCGCGCCACCTGCCTGCCGGAGGCGTCGAGGAAGGCGATGTTGGGGTAGGAGTTGACCCGGAAGCGCGCCGCCTCGGCGCGACCGTTCTGCTCCGCGTTGAGCCGCACCGCGACCAGGCGGGTCATCGCCTCCTGCACCTTGCCGTCGGCGAACGTGCTCTCGTCCATCCGCCGGCACCAGCCGCACCAGTCGGTGTAGAAGAACACCATGACCAGCTTGTTCTCCGCCGTGGCGCGCTGCAGTCCTCGATCGAGCGAGGTCTCCCAGGCGGGAGCCGACGCGGCGGCACCGCTGGGGCCGGGGGAACCACACGCCAGGGCGGCGAGCACCAGACACGCCGCGAGAACAACTCTTGTCCCGTTGCAACCGTGGATCATGACCACCTCTCGTCGCCGCACACTATGCCACGGTTCTCCCTGCCGTAACAGCGATGCCGTGGATCGCAGGGTGTGCGTCCGCACCGCCGCCACGGCGGCACTCAGAGCAGGCGTGGGCCGGAGCGCTCCAGGGGGGTGGTCAGACAGATCTCGGTGGCGGAGCGCTTGAACCCGGTGACGCGGTGAACCCGCGTTACCAGAAGCTCCTGCAGGTGGGCGGAATCGCGGGCGCGCAGCTTCACCACCAGGTCGTACTCGCCGGTGACCACGTGGACCTCCTCCACCTCCGGGATGGCCTTGAGCTCCTCCAGGGTCTTTTCGAGATCGTTGGCCAGCTCGATGGTGAGATGCACCAGCGCGGTCACCGAGTACCCGAGTTTCGCGGCATTGACTCGCGCGGAGACGGCGAGCAGGATGCCGCTGCGCCGCAGCTTGGCCAGGCGCTCGTGCACGGTGGCGGGCGCGGCGTGGACGCGCCGTCCGATGGCGGTCAGGGACATGCGGCCATTCTCCTGCAGCGCCGCGAGGATTCCGACATCGAGTTCGTCGAGCCTCATGGTGGCATTGTACGGTCTGTCTCCCCCACAACGGACACCCCGCCACCGCGCGCCCCACGCGCCGCCGGGCCGCCCCCGCGAGTGCTATGCTTGGCGCCCGTGGCAACGGTCCGCATCACCTTCTCGGGGCTCGGCAAGCGGTTCGGCTCCCGCACCGTCCTCAAGGGGCTTTCGGGAGAGCTCCGAGCGCGCTGCGTGGTCGCCGTCACCGGGCCCAACGGCTCGGGGAAGTCAACGCTGCTCAACCTGCTGGCCGGGGTCATGCGCCCCTCCTCGGGAAGCGTTTCGTACCTGGCCACTGACACGCCGGTGCCGCGCCATCGCTGGCACACACTGTCGGGGGTCGCCGGACCCGACATGGCGGTGTACGAGGAGCTCTCGGCGCTGGAGAATCTTCGGTTCTTTGCGCGGCTGCGCGGCCTGGCGCGCACCGACGGCGAGCTGGAGCGCGTTCTGGCCGACCTCGGCCTTGCGGCCCGCGACGCGCGCCGGCTGGTGGCGACGTTCTCGTCGGGGATGAAGCAGCGGGTCAAGCTGGCGCAGGCGGTGGTGCACGAGCCGGCGGTGTTGCTGCTCGACGAACCCTCCTCCAACCTGGATGAAACCGGTCACGACACGATCGCCGCCCTGGTCAAGAGCCTGCGGGGGCGGGCGGCGGTGGCGATCGCCACCAACGACCCCCGCGAGATGGCCTGGGGCGATGAGCGCATCCAGCTTGGCAACTGAGGCACTGGCGGTCTTCGCCAAGGAGCTGCGCTCGGAGCTGCGCTCCCGCGTGGCCGTCAATTCCATCGGCCTGTTCGGACTCACCACCCTGGTGGCGGTGGCTTACCAGATCGGGCCGTACCAGATCCACGAACAGGACCGGCCTCACCTGCTGGCCGCGATGCTGTGGATTATCCTGTTCTTCGCCGCCCTCTCGGGGCTGCAGAGGGTGTTCGTCAAGGAGGAGGACGCGCACACCGCCAAGACGTTGCGCCTGGCCGCCCGCCCGCTGGCTGTGTGGGCCGGCAAACTGCTCTTCAACGTTGCACTGCTGGCCGCCCTGCAGGCGTTTCTCGTTCCCCTCTACGGCGTTCTGATGGGGATGCAGGTGCGCGGCGTGGTACCGCTCATCGCCCTCCTGGCGGCGGGGTGCGTGGCCATGGCCTTGACGGCCACCATCGTGGCCGCCATCATCGCGCGCGCTTCGGGCTCCGGCACGCTCTTCGCAATCCTCGCCGTGCCGCTGATGCTACCCTTGCTGGTGATGCTGATTGCGGGCACCCGCGTGGCGATGACAAGTCCCCGTTGGAGCGATGTCCTCCCGGCGCTGCAAGGCGTGGGAGCACTGGCCGGCGTAACCCTGGTTGCGTCCGTGTATCTCTTCCCGGTGGTCTGGCATGACTGACAAGGCGGCGATTGGATTCTGGCACTGGCTGGTCGGCGCGTGGATGCTGCTGGTCATCTACGGCGCCTTCTTCTACGCCCCCACCGCCCAGGGCTTCGTCGGCGAGTCGGCGCGCATCGTCTTCTTCCACGTGCCACTGGCGTGGGTGGCGGTGCTGGCGTTCTGCGTCAACCTGTGGACGTCGCTGCGCTATCTGGCGCGCCGCGACCCCCTGGACGATGCGCGCGCCGCCGCCGCGGCTCGGCTCGGCCTGGTGTTCTCCGTGCTCGCCACGGTGACCGGTTCGCTGTTCGCCAAGGTGATGTGGGGAGAGTTCTGGAACTGGGACCCCCGGCAGATTTCCATCGTCATCTTGCTGCTCGTCTACGCCGCCTACTTCGCCCTGCGCGAGGCCATCGCCGACGAGGAACGGCGCGGCGGCCTCGCCGCCGCCTACGCCACCCTGGCCTTCGTCACCATGCCTTTTCTGGTCTTCGTCGTGCCGCGCATCTACTTCTCGCTCCATCCCGACACCCTGATCAACGTGCGCGGCAGCATCGACATGGACTCCCGCATGTTACAGGTCCTGCTCGCCGCGTTAGTGGGCTTTACTGGCATCTTCGTGTGGCTTTATACTCTCGAGGTGAGGCTCGCGCGCGTACTCATCGAGCGCCAGCAGCGAGAGGAGAGTTGATGCCACCGGCCGAAAGCCTGGTCTGGATAGCGGGAGTCACGACCATCATCTGGGTGGGGCTGTTCGCCTACTGTCTGGCGCTGACCCGCCGCGTCCGCCGGCTCGAGGGGGACGAGTGACCCGCCGCACCGTGTGGACGCTGGCCGGCGCCGGCCTGATCGTGGCTTTTGTCGCCTTTGGCGCCGGCGCCTTCAAGTCGTCCCTGACCCCCTACGTGAGCTTCGAGGTGGCCCGCAGCTCCAAAAGCGCGGTCCAGGTTGCCGGCAGCTTGATGCCCGACAGCACTCGCTTCGACGAAGAACAGGGAGCGCTCACCTTCGCCCTCGTGGACGATTCTGGCGACGCTCTCTCGATCACGTACAAGGGTATGAAACCGGGCAACTTCGAGGAGGCGACGCAGATCGTCGCCATCGGCCGCTTCAACGGCTCGGCGCTGGAGGCCGAGCGCCTCCTCGTCAAGTGTCCTTCCAAGTATCAGGGGGTCGAGGAGAAGGAGTACGGCTCCAGCTCCTCGTAACTCGGCGCCCGTCGCCGAGAGCTTTCCAGGGGGGAACATGTTCATTCCAGGGGTCGTCGCCCTGTGGGTCGCCGCCGCCGCTGTGGTGGCGTCGATGGTCTTCTACGCCCGCAGCCTGCGCGGTCATGACGAGGCGAGAGTGTGGGCGCGGCAGCTGTATGGGCTCATGGTGTTCGCCGTCGCGGTGGCAGCCGCCGTGCTCATGTACCTGATCGTCAGCCACGATTTCAGGTTGCACTACGTATTCTCTTACTCCGACCGCGACCTGCCGCTGTCGTACCTCGTGTCCACGTTCTGGGCGGGACAGGAGGGATCGTTCCTGCTGTGGCTGCTGTGCGGCGCGCTGATCGGGCTGCCGCTCATCAAGTTTGCGCGGCACTACGAGGGCCGTGCCCTCCTCTTCTACAACCTCACCCTCTTCGGGCTCCTCCTGCTGCTGCTCATCTCCTCGCCGTTCCGCTACCTCGATGGGTTGCCGCCCGGACAGATGCCGTTCGACGGCCAGGGGCTGAACCCGCTGCTGCAGAACCCCTGGATGACCGTCCATCCGCCGGTGATGTTCATCGGCTATGCGGCGACAGCGGCGCCGTTCGCTCTGGCGGTGGCCGCGCTCTGGGAGCGGCGCTACGACGAGTGGATCCGCGTGGCGCTGCCGTGGGCGCTGGTGTCGGTGGTGTCGCTTGGCGCCGGCATCTTCCTGGGCGGCTACTGGGCCTACGTCACCCTGGGTTGGGGTGGCTACTGGGCCTGGGACCCGGTGGAGAACGCCTCCCTGGTGCCCTGGCTCACCTCCGTCGCCATGGTCCACGGCATGTTGCTGCAGAAGGCGCGAGGGCGCTTCCGCAAGCTGAACTTCGCCCTCGCCTCGCTGTCGTACGTGCTGGTCGTCTACGCCACCTTCCTGACCCGCTCGGGGGTGCTGGCCGACTTCTCCGTCCACTCGTTCGTCGACCTCGGCATCACCGGCTGGCTGGTGGGCATCCTCGCCGTCGGGCTGCTCATCGGTGTCGGCGCACTCGTCTGGCGATGGCGGGAGATCCCGTCGCAGCCGGGAGACGAGCCGTTCATGTCGCGGACCGTCTTCTCGATCATGGCCATCGCGGCGCTTCTCGGAGCCGCGCTGGTGGTCGCCGTGGGCACCTCGTCACCGCTGATCACCCGTCTCTGGGGTGACCCGGCGCAGGTCAAGCCCGACTTCTACAACCGCGTCACCCTGCCGGTGGGCATCGCCCTGGCCATGTTGCTGGCCGTCGTGCCCTACCTGCACTGGCGCGGCGCGGCGCCCATCCTGAGACGGCGTCTTGCCGTGGCATTCGCCGGGGCGGCAGCGGCCACCGGGTTGGCGGCGGCGCTTGGCGCTTCAGGGGTGCTCTACCTCGCCTTCCTGTTCTCCTCCGTGCTCGCACTCCTGGCCAATTCGGTGAAGACCTGGGAGAAGGTCCGCGAAGGAGGCCTGGCCGGGGCCGGCGGCCACCTCGCCCACGTCGGGCTCGCGCTGATGCTCGCGGGCATCATCACCTCGTCGGCCTGGAACCGCACCGAGAAGATCACCCTATCCCTCGGCGAGAGCCGCCAGGTGCTGGGGTACTCTCTGACCTTCAAGGGGATCGAGCAGGCGACGCCAAGCGCCCGCCCGGCCATGCTGGTGGAGGTGGGGCGAAAGAACGGGTCGAGCTTCCTGTCCCGTCCCCGCATGTTCCGCAACGCCAAGTCCAACCAGCTGGTGGCCAACCCCGACGTGCACGCCCGCCTCACTCACGACATCTACCTGGCCCCCGTCGAGTACGATCCCGGAAAACCGCCCGAGCACGGCACGACGGTGGAACTCGCCAAGGGCGAGTCTGCCAGCGTCGGACCGCTGCAGCTCACCTTCCGCGGCTTCGACCGCAGCGCCGCAGACCACGGCGCGGGCGGCGAGATCGCCGTCGGCGCGGTTCTCGCGGTGGCCAGCGCGGGGGGTGAGAGCGAGGTCAAACCCGTCCTCCGATCAACTTCGTCGGGCTTCGAGGGGGCGCCGATCGCCGTGGAAGGCCTCCCCGGCATCACCGTCCAGCTCACCGGCGTCAACGCTGCTGCCGGGCGGGCGCGCCTGCTGGTCAACGGTGCCGGCGGCGGCGTCGCAGCGCGCGCTTCGCTGCGCGCCGGCGAGACCCTCACATACCGGGGAAGCACCCTGACCTTCGTCGACCTGGACCTCGCGGGCCACGATCACGGGGTTGGCCCACTCGACATCAAGGCGGTGTTCCAGGCGGCCCGCGACGGCGCGCAGCCGCTTCGCATCGTGCCCGGGATTCGCGACCTCGGCGGGCAGCAGCGTCCCGAGGACGCCGCAGTCCCGGGGCTCGACGGCGTGCTCCTGCGGCTCGCGCAGGTCAACACCGGGGCGCGCACCGTCGAAGTGGCCGTCCTTGACCCTGCTGCCCCGGCCGACCCGGGTAAGCCGGAGCGGTTCTCGGTCGATGTCAGTGTCAAGCCGATGATCACCCTGGTGTGGGCCGGCCTGGTCATCCTCCTGATCGGCAGCCTCATGGCGGTCGTGCGACGAGGAGGCGAGTTCGGCGGAGCACCCGAGCCCGCCCCGTAGCCCCTGCGCCAGGCGCTCTTTCGAACCTGGGCGAGCCGGCTATACTATATGGTTAACATGTCGGGGATTTCCATCCTGCCTCTCTTCCCGCTCACCGAAGCGGTGCTTCTCCCCGGCGAGGACCGGCGACTGGCCCCGCCGGCGGCGCCGTGCAGCGCCCTGGAACACGCGCAGCAGGGCAGCGGCAAGCTCGTCGCATCACTGCTCGACGGCGACAGCGTGCACGAGATCGGCGTGCGCGCGCAGGTGTTGGAGAGCGGTGAGCAGGGCATCGCCCTCCGCGGCCTGACCCGCTGCCGCTTGATCGCCCTGGAGGACGCCGGCGTCCCCCTGGTCAGAGTTGAGGACTACCCGGAGGCACGCGAGGACGCTGGCCGCGCCAGGGAGCTGGCAAACTTGCTGCTGCGGCGCTACGTCCGGCTGTGTGCGAACCTCCGTCGGCCTGCCCGCCCCCCCGGCAACCCCGGTCTCAGCAGCCTCACCTGGCGCGTCCTCGCCGAGAGCGGCCTGAGCCCAGAGCAGCAGCAGGGATTCCTCAATGTGCCGGGGCCGGTGACGCGCGGGCGCCTGTTGCTGGTCGTGGTCCGGGACCTGGAACGACGTGAGCGGTTCCTGCGCGGCTGGGCTCACCTGCGCGACGGCGCGGACTGGAACTAGCAAAATGGGACAGAAGGACTTCAGGCTCGAAGCGTACCGCATTATCAGCGACAACCTCACTCGCATCCGCGCCGTGCTGCGCGACGCGCTGCGGCAGTTGCACGGCTCGGGGTGGGAGGGTGTGGTGGAACCAGTTGACCGCCGCACCTTCCTGGCGCAGCGGCGCGAGCGCGAGGTCAGCATCAACTGGCGGCGCGCCACGGCGGACGATCTTCTGCAGTACGGGAACTTCTCGGATCTTTACGAGTTCGTGGCGGCGGATCGGCGGCTGTTCGAGCGATTCGCCGCCGTCGCCCAAGAGGAAGAGGTGCTCCGCCTGCGCTTCCTCGAGGTCGACGCCATCTTCAATCGGGTCGCGTACGCTCGCCCCATCTCCGACTCCGAGATGGAACTGCTCATCAACTTCGAGGAGCGGCTGCGCCGCCTCGGCGATGGCACGACAGCTGAGGAGATCGGCGTCGAAGTGCCAGTCCTGCCACCGCCTGAGGAGGCTGCGGCGGCAGCGCCGTCGCCACCGTCGGCGCCGCCAGCCGGCCGGCGTTCGGCGGCACCACCGCCGGCCAAAGCGGCGGCCACCGGCCCGGCAGCGGCCCTGTCACCACCGACA
>JBBINC010000096.1:0-12176 GCA_037444085.1 Acidobacteriota bacterium
AATATGCGAGTTGTCGAACCTGCCTTGAGGCACAGGCCGAGTGACGAAGTTGGGCGGCACCGGCGCGACCGGTGCACGCGGGCACACCGGGTCTCCTGCGCTCACTTGCGGTGAATGGCAGCGGCTCAAGGAGCCCAGCGGGGCGCGCCGCCTCCGGCGCTCCCCTCGGTCATGGCTTCCAGTACTCGGCGCGGCGGGCGGTGATGCCATCGTAGAAGGTGCGCAGCACCGATGAACCGAATGGGAATCGCGCCACATCTGGGGCGGCGCAGGCCGTGCGAAGACGTGCCGTGGGACTCCGTGTTTGCCCTGGTGACGCAGATGCAAAGGATTTCTGCCCCCAACGGTGCTCCGACCGAATCGTCATGATCACCTCGTCCGCCTGGTGGGCAGCGGGAAGTAGCTCACGCTGCCGCGGCGCGGCTCCCAGGGGGAGATGAAGCGAGAGCGGGGGTCGCGGTCCTCGCTGGCGGAAAGCACCGCCTCGTCGGCCTCGGCCCACGGCTCCGCCTTGCGGCGGGCGACGCGGGCGTCGATGGCATCCAACTCCTTGTGCGCCAACTCGCGGATGTCCTTGCGCATCCCCTGGGCGGCGATCTCCTCGGTGAATCTGCGGCGCCCGTCCACCAGGTCGGCGACGTAGGCCTCGATCTGCTCGTCGCTGTAAAACCCCCTGGCGTCCCACGACGCCAGCTCGCTGCCCTCGCAGGCGATGACGTACTCGGTGCCGAGGCGGCCCCTGGCGTACTGGTTGGTGCCGCGCAGATCGCCCCGCTGCAGCGCCGCCATGAGGTCGATGGGCACCCGCTGCACCTTGCGGATGAGCGTCTTCTTGCCCGTCGCCCTGTCGATCTCGATGACCTCGCCCATGCCGCCGGTGTTGTACTGGAAGAAGTGCACCTTGCCCGGGTAGCGGGCCTGAAGGTCCATGACGATGTCGTGGAAAGCGTTCACCTTGCGCCCCTGCGCGCCGATGACGAAGTCGTCCATGCCAACGATGCGCACGCTCTCGCCCGCCTTGGCCGGCACCGTTGCGAAGGAGTGGGTGGACTCCCCCCACAGGTAGGCCATCACCCCCTGCGCCGGCGTCAGACGCTGGGCGAAGGGCATGATGGTGTTGCGGCGGGTGATGAAGGCGAAGATGATGCCGTCCAGCTCCTCCAGCGGCGGGGTGTTGATGGACTGGTAACAGATCGACTCCCACCTCCGGCCGCGCTTGACCTTGAGCTGCCGGCGGTTGAGCACGCCGCGGCCGTTTTCGCCCAGGCGCTCGTCGGTGAAGTCGATCTCCCCCCTGTGGTTGACCATGACGTTTTCGAGCAGGGCGCTGCGATGCGCCAGCGCCCGGTACATGGCTTCCTGCATTTCGAGCGACACGTCGGTCTTGACGTAGTAGTTCTGCTCGGTGCCGTACGACGAGCCGTCGCGGCGCAGCCAGACGATGTCGTCCTGCGCCACCCAGGTGCCCTCGCCGGCCGCGGAGTCGAGCCCCAGCTGGTGGCACGACCAGGTGGACTTGCCCGTGGCCGTGAGGCCGAACATGAAGACGGCGTAGGTCTTGAGCTTGCCGGAGCGGGTGTCGCGAGCGCGCACGACCTTGGTGCCGGCGTGCAGCCCCAGCATACCGCGCTGATCGGCGCGGAACATCCCCTGGCGCAGGAACCCCTTCTTGCACTCGCCGGTGTAGTCGGTGCCCAGGGCGATGTTGATGTCGTGTTCGGGGAGCACCAGCACCTGCATGCGCAGTTGGTGCTCCATGGGGATGTGGATCATGGTGAACTCGGGGCCGGGCCGCCCGCGGCGCACGTCGTCCACCGTGCAGCCCCACTCGTAGGCGAGGCGGTAGTTCTTGGCGTCGGCCGTACACACATAGAGGTTGCAGATCGGGTTGAACTCGGGGTTATCGCCCATCTGCCGGCGCACGTGCACGAACGGCATGGTGCGCATGATCTGCAGCACCTTGTGCAGCTGATCCGGCGCCCTGGCGACGATGGCCAGTTGCTCGGGGGTCGGGGTGGGCAGGACGATCTCGGGGCCACCGCCCAGGTACACTGTCTTGGCCGCCTGCCGCGACGAAATCGCCGACCACCACAGCGGCGAGCCCTGCCGCGTCAGGAAGGCGGTCTT
This sequence comes from Acidobacteriota bacterium, assembly GCA_037444085.1. Classification (GTDB taxonomy): domain Bacteria; phylum Acidobacteriota; class Thermoanaerobaculia; order Thermoanaerobaculales; family Thermoanaerobaculaceae; genus CALEVZ01. Next base: position 2,128 of record JBBINC010000096.1, read on the forward strand.
GAGCGCCTTGCGCCGCAGCGTGCGCATGCCGGCGTGCTCGATGTTGCGCCCATCGAGCGCGCCGCGCAGATTCTCGGCGAAACGCCGGTACACGTCGAGATCATAAGGTCCTGCCATGCCCACCTCGCCGGCACCCCGTGCCGCCGCCGCAGCATAGCCGCTTGTATCGCGGCGGCGCAAGCGACCCCACCAGGCCGGCGAGGCCTTGCGAAACGATCGCTCCGGGGAGGTAGCTTTCGACGATGATCGGAGAAGCCCTCCCCAAGCCGCCGACGAGGCCGGGCGAGCAAGCCGAGCCACCGCCCGGCGACATCGCGAGGTGGCACGACGGGTTCGCGTGCCCGTCCTCCTGCGGCCAAGCCACGCTTGACGTGGGAAAGGCGATACTGAAACCCCCAAACGACGTCTGGAAGGAGGGCTTTTTGACAGTGACGGCGTTTTTGACGAACAGCGCGACTTCTGGTGTGCTTCTCGCTCATGGCCGCGGTCGGCACCGCCTCCACTCCGGTAGACCTCACGAAAGTTCAGCCGTACTCTCCACCCGCCTCCGGGCCCAGCGGGGGCCCGGTGCCATATGGCGGCTCGAGCACCCAGGCCATCCTCGACGATTTCAACCGGCCCGACGGGCCAATCGGCGCCAACTGGACGGTGCTGGACGGGTCGTGCAGCGTCTCGAACAACGCCGCGGTGTGCGCCGGTGCGGGTCGGGCCACCTCCAACGGCGCCTCGGGTAGCGGCGATACCGCCGAGATGCACGTGGCTGCCAACGGCACGTTCCTCCAGTACGCGGCCCTGCTGCTCAACTTCGGTGCCGGCAGTTCCAACCTCTTCCTGAAGGTGCAGAACCAACGCCACGCGAATCCCCAATTCGGCCACGCTGCGTGCTACATCGGCAACAACGGCACGGCGTTTGGTCTCGGGTTGTTCGACCTGAGCTCCCCGTTCTCCACCACGCACATGAAGGCGACGCGGTCCGGCAGTACTGTGACGCTCGAGTCCACCAACATCGACGGCGGCGCCCAGCCCGACCAGACCTACCTCTGCAACGGCGCTCCGCCGGCCGAGGGGACCGGCCCCGGCATCGGCGGTTGGGACGGAATCGCACGCATGGACAACTTCGCCGTGGGAGTCGCAGCAGCACCGGCCGACGTGAGCGGGACGAAGACAGTGAGCGGCGGCCCGCACCGGCCGGGCGGTTCGATCACCTACACCATCGTGCTCGCCAACGGAGACCCGGTGCCCAGAGTGACAACCCCGGTGACGAGTTCTCGGACACCCTCCCGTCCCGACTCACCGCCACCGGCGCCTCCGCCAGCTCGGGCACGGTCACGCGGGCCGGCAACCCGGTAACCAAAAAATGGCACCATCGCACCCGGCGGTTCGGTGACGATTTCGATCTCGGCCGCCATCAACGCGGGCGTGCCCGGTGACACCACGGCCTCCAACCAGGGCACGATCTTGTACGACGGAGCCGGCAGTGGCAGCAACGGCTCGACCCGCCTCACCGACGACCCGACGGTGAGCGGCGCCGCGGACCCGACCACGTTCGTAGTCACCGTACCCGAGGCGATCCCGGCGCTCGACCCGGTGGCCTCGCCGGGCTCGTTCTGCTGCTCGGCGTGGTCGCCTTCTTCCTGTTCATGCGCCGCCTCGGCTGACGGGCCAGAGGCTCGAGAGTGCTGCGGCCCCGCGTGGAACTCACGGGCACTGGCTGCCCCCCAGCCGAGCCCTGCGGCGGCGGCATCTTCGTGGGCTTCGACACCTCCCCGGCGTCCTTCGACCTCGAAGCCAACCCTGACTACTTCGAGAGCGTGCGTGGGCTGGTGGAAAACTGTTCCGTGCGCCACACCCCACTCCCCGGCATCGGCCTTCATGCTGCTCGGGACGCGGTGATCCGCCACAACACCCTCATCGACACCGCCCGCTCGGCACACGCCCCGATCTACTTCGGCGTCTCGTTCCAGGACTGGGAGCCGGAGGCCCAGCGGCCATCCTCGGTGCGCCCGACGCTGGTCAACAACCTCGTCGTCGCCAGCGACACCGGTTCGCGAGACTGCCTGGCCGTCCGCCACACCACCGAGCTGGGGGGGTGGCGGGGCTCGCAGGGATGCCGGTGGCGGAGTACAACCTCTACTTTCGTGCTACCGGCCCGTGCGCCTTCACCGAGGCCCGGCCGGAGGCACGCCAGGAAAGGGGAGATCTGGCGGCCTGGCGAGTCCACACCGCGGCCGAGCAGCACTCCCTGGAGAGGGATCCACGCCTCGACCCCACGGGCCAGCTGCACGCCGGGAGTCCGGCCATCGATGCGGGGAGCTGCGGGGCGGCGCCGTCGACCGACGTGGACCGCGACCCGCGCCCGTTGGGAGCGGGTTGCGATCTCGGCGCCGACGAGTGGGGACCGCGCCTGCGCCGGCCCCGCCGTCACCCTCGCAGTACTTTCGCTCCTGGCAACGGTCCTCACCCTCGCCCGCATGCCGCCGCCGCGACCCCCGGGCGGTAACGCCCGAGGGTCCCGTGCGCAGCCGCGCCGGCCCGCGTTCTCCTCGGTTGTGAACCGGTCGGCGCCACGCATGGCTAAAAGCCCCTTCAGCTCGGGTATGGCGCCCGAGGGAGAGGAGAACCGGGCCGCGGTGGGCCACTGCAGGGGAGAGTCGGGAACAGGGGGCCAGCCGGCGGAAATCAGGCGCTAGGGCGGGGCGGCCGAGCGCTGCAGCCGCTCCCGGAAGAAACCGACGATGGCCTCGGTCACCTCGACACGGCTGGGCTCTACAGGGCCGCCTTCCGGGGATAGCCCGTGGCCGGCGTTGCGCACCAGCAGCAGCTGGGCCGGGACGCCGGCCGCCGAGAGCTCCTCCGCCAACGCCTGCGACTGGGAGGGTGGCACGAGGGTGTCCAGCTTGCCGTGCACGAAGAGGAATGGCGGATCGTCGGAGGTGACGTAGGTGATGGGGCTCGCCAGGGCCCGGTCGAAGCCACCGAAGACCGCGTTCCGGCCGTCGTAGCCGCCGGCGAACGGCACGGTGAAGTCCGTGGGGCCGTAAAGGCTCGCCACCGCCTGCACGCGGCTGGATTGCTCGGGGTACTCGCCCACCACGAAGCCAGCTGAAGGGTCGCTGGTGCCGAGGAGGGAGACCAGGTGGCCGCCGGCGCTGGTGCCCCAGGCGCCGATGCGTTGGCGATCCAGGTGGAGTTCGCCAGCGTGGGCCCGCAAGAAACGGATGGCGCAGGCCACATCCTCGATCATCGCCGGGAACGGGTGGGCCGGGGCCAGCCGGTAGTTCACCGACGCCACCAGAAAGCCGGCGTCCCGCAGCGCGGCGATCTCGCTCGCGCCAGAGGGATCCTGCTTGCTGCCGCCCACCCAGCCACCCCCGTGCACGAACACCGCGCCGGGCCAAGGCCCGGCGGTGTCGGGGTAGTACAGGTCGAGGCGCAGGGGGACTCCGGCCATCGTGCAGAACAGCACATCCTTCTCCACCGTGCCAAGTTTGGCCGCGGGGAAGTCCCGCTCCTGCCGCTGCGCCATGGCCACGATGTCCTGGGAGGTGACCACCGCGAGGTGCTCGGCGGCGAAGGCGACGAGTTCCTCATAGGCGGCCCAGATGGCCTCCCGCTCGGCGGCGGGGCGAGGCTGCGAGGGGTCGGGCGCGTCGAGATTCCAGGGCGGCGGCAGAGGGTTGCCGCGGCGGCCACCGGAGATTTCGAAATAGATCGAGGACCACCCCTCGGGCCCCCGGAAGGCGAAGTTGTTCTCGTGGATGAGGGCGGTGATGAAGGGCGGTCGGGGGGCGCCGGCGTCCCGCCACCGCTCGAGCTCCGCCTCCAACATCTTCTTGGGGCGGAAGCGATCGCCACCCACCCCCGCGATGCGGTTCCACCAGAAATCGTTGGAGCCGTCCACCGAGGTGGTGCGGGTGATGGAGAAGTCGCTGGGCCGCACCAGGAGGCCTTGCTGGTACTCGAACGGTTGCTCGAGATCTGTCCCCGCCTCGTGGTAGATCACAGTCATCTGCGCCCCGAGATCGCGCAGCACCGCAAGGCCCACCTCTCGAATGGTCGGGTCGTTGTTGGGGATCGAGGCGACCACCGGGAGGCGCGCGAAGGCCTGCGCCACCATGCGGTACCCCCCGGCTCGGGAGCGGTCGAGCTCACCGGTGGAGAGATCCAGCGCGAACGTCTCGTACTCGCGCAGCGTGCGGTACAACGAGGCGGCATCCAGCCCCGCGAGGCCAGCGCCGAAGCCGCTGCTCGCCGGGTGGGGGGGGCGCACGTGGTACGAGATCGTCATGGTCGAGTGTTTGAGCCGGTCGATGACCTGCGGATGCCGCTCGGCCAGCACCCGCGTGATCTCGGGAGTGAGGTAGAAGTCCCCCGCCACGCCGTGCCGCTCGAACAGGTCCACCAGCCGCAGCAAGGTGGCGGCGCTCTCGTCCGGGTGGGTCCAGTCGTGCACGTTGACGGCGAAGGTGATGGCGCCCGGCGGGCTGGACGCGCCGCTGTCGCCACGCTCGAGCCGCCGCCGCACCGGCCGACCGGGCTGCTCTCCTCCGCCCTGCTCCCAGCGTCGGTAGCTTTCCGCCATCTCTGAAAGCGTGGCCCAGCGCACTTTTCCTTGCTGAACCAGAGGATCTACCTGTTCGGTGAGAAAGCGTTCGAGGATGTCGAAGGGCCGGGCAGGATCGCCGCGGAACTCCCCTGGATGCACCGTGAAGTGGAAGACGTTGACCTTGTCGGCGCTGGCGGCGGCCACCGAGTTGCCGAGCGCCTCGGCCAGGAGGCGGAAAAACCCCTCAGGGTCGTTGCCGCGGTCGACGGAGCCGAAATTCTCTTCGTCGTACTTCCCTTCCGGCAGGAAGATGACCGGGCCCTCGGGGTCATGGGTGAGGAAAGCGGAGAAATCCCTCCCATCGGTTCCACCGGCCGGCCGCCAGGGGTTCACCCCCACCAGCGCCAGGGGAGTGGACTGGTTGGTGGGGTTCTTCCAGTCGCTCTGCACCGACAGCCCCGCGCAGGCGGCTGCCTCATACAGCGAGGGATACAGGTTGCCACCGCTCCAGTAGGAAATCGTACCGACGCCCGAGGCCTGTTTGACGAGGTCGATTTCCTCCGCCATCACCTGGCACCAGCGCTGCGGCTGGAGCGACGACGAGCCCCGCCCGAGGTGGGCATCTTCGTGAAAGTGCAGGGCGATCTCGTGGCCGCGCTGAGCCAGCTGCTCCAGGATGGGGTTGCCGAAGGCGATGGCGGCGGTGGTAAAGGGGGACTGGGCCTGGATGGTCATGCGCCCACCGTACCGCTCCGCCATGCCCGTCACCGCCAGGATGTCCTCCACGTGTCTTGAGAAAAAAACGCTGTTGTGGTAGCCGCCTCCGCCGCTGCCGTACCCCTGGGCGGTGGTGCCCAACGGCTCGATGTGCATGCCGATGGTGAACAGCAGGACGGGTGGCGAGCCGCCCGCCTGCCCGCCCGCCGAGGTGACGACCACGACGCATGCCGCGACCCCGGTGATCAGGCGATACCACCAGCCGGCGCGCACGCTGCCAGCTGTCGATGTCGTCGCTCGCTTCGCTTGCTTGCGGCTCATGGACTTCCCCTCCCCCTTGAGGTCCTAGGACGAAGCAGCGAGGGGGTAGGTTGACGCGGACACACCTGGCATTAGACCCTTCGGGCCGACAGCGCCCGGCGCGCCACCATGGCAGGCCGCCGGCGCGGCGGCCCCGCCGCGCCCGTCAAGCAGTCACTCTACGTCGTTTTCACGGGGCTTGTGCCTTCGTGGAACTTGTCGTAAGGTGGCGCCGTCCGCCCGCAGGGGCGGGGGGAGGATCGCCGTGACGTATCTCCCATGGATCATCGCAATCGCTGTCGGTGTGCTGATCGTGGTGGCGTGGCTGCTCAACTATCGCAAGGTGGGACCAAACCAGGTGCTGGTCGTTTCCGGGCGCACCTCCGCGGTGCGCGATGCCGACGGCCGCACCCGCAAGGTGGGGTACCGGCTCCAGGTGGGCGGCGGGACCTTCGTACTCCCCTTCGTGGAGACGGTGGAGACGTTCCCCCTGGAGGTGTTCTCGCTCTCCATCCGCTGCCCCGAGGTGCTCACCGCCCAGGGCATCATCATCTCCGCCGAGGCGTACGGCCAGGTCAAGGCGGCCAGCGACGAGGCGCGCCTGCACCGCGCGGTGGAGAACTTCCTCTCCAAGGGGTCGTCGGGGATCAGCTCGGTGGCGCAGGAGGTTCTGGAAGGCCACATGCGCGCCGCCCTGGGCACCATGACCGTAGAGGAGATCTACTCCCAGCGCGAGGAGTTCGCCCGCCGCGTGCGCACCGCCGCGGTGGACGATTTCGAGCGGCTGGGCCTCGAGCTGCTCTCTTTCGCCCTCAAGGACATCTCCGACGGCCAGGGGTATTTGGCCTCGCTGGGCGCCCGCCGCATCGCCGAGGTCAAGCGCGACGCGGTCATCGCCCAGGCCGAGACCGAGCGCGACGCGGCCATCCGCGCCGCCGAGTACCGCAAGGAGGGTGACGTGGCGCGCCTCGCCGCCGAGGCCGAGCTGGCTGCCGCGACCCGCGACTTCGAGGTGCAGCGCGCCGAGTTCCAGGGCGCAGTCAACGCCCAGCGAGCGAAGGCGGACATCGCCTACGAGCTGGAGCGCACCCGCCTCGCCGAGGAGCTCAAGCGCCAGGAGTACGCCGTCCAACTGGTGGAGAAGCAGCTGGCGGCGAAGGTGGCCGAGCAGGAAGTGGTGCGCCGGGAGAGGGACCTGGAAGCGAACGTCAAGCGGCCGGCCGAGGCGCAGGCCTACCAGGCTCGCATGGAGGCGGAGGCGGAGGCGTACCGCAAGGAGCTGGAGGCCAAGGGCAAGGCGGCGGGCGTGCGGCTGCTGGGGGCGGCCGATGCCGACTCGTCGGCGGCCCGCGGCAAGGCGGACGCCGAGGCGATGCGAGCCAAGGCCGGCGCCTGGAAGGAGTACACCGACGCGGCGCTCGCCCAGCTGGTGATCGAGAAGCTCCCGGAGCTGGCCCGGGCGGTGGCCGAACCGCTCGCCAAGGTGGACAAGATCATCATGGTCGGCGACGACCAGGGCGCTCCCAAGGTGACGGCTCAGGTGGCCAGGGTGGTGGCGCAGCTCCCGGCGGTGGTCGAGGAGCTGACCGGCCTGAAGCTCGCCGAACTGCTCAAGCGCAAGGAGAAGGAGAATGGGTGAGGTGGGCGCCTGCCGGCGCTCGCCCGCGTTCGGTATGAAGACGCTGCCGTCGGCCAGCGGCCGGGCGCTGGACCGATCACGGCTCACCGACACGGTCACGGGCACGGTCACGGGCACGGGCACGGTCACGGGCACGGGCACGGTCACGGTCACGGGCAGGAAACGGGATCGGCAGGCCTGAGCAGCCCGCCGGCGAGGCAATGGTGATCGGACGCGTCGAAATGGCGGGCGAGGGCACCCGCCCCACAATCCGCATGGAGGACAGTCGCTGACACTGTCACGGACGCGGACACGGTCACGGTCACGGACAGGTGAGCGGCGAGGGGTGAGACACGAACCCCCACCCGCCCCGGCCGCCCGGCGGGCGGAGGCAAGCTCCGCCCCAACGGCCGATCGCACGGCAAACGCATAGGGAGGCAATTTGTCTGCCCCCACCCAGAAGAGAGAGCCGGGTTCAGACACCGAAGTAGGAGCGATACCACTGGACGAAGGCGCGGATGCCTTCGTCGATCGGCGTCGCGGGCGCAAAGCCCACGTCGCGCGCCAGGTCCTCGACGTTGGCGAAGGTGGCCGGCACATCGCCGGGCTGCATCGGCAAGTAGGTGCGCTGCGCCGGGCGCCCCAGGGCATTCTCGATGGCGGTGATGAAGGCCTCCAGCTCCACCGGGTTGTTGTTGCCGATGTTGTAGAGACGGTAGGGGGCCGGGCTGCTGCCGGGGTCGGGGGCGTGCCCGATCCAGGCGGTGTTGGGGGTGGCGGGGCGGTCCAGCACCCGCACCACCCCCTCCACGATGTCATCGATGTAGGTGAAGTCCCGCTGCATCCGGCCGTGGTTGTACACGTCGATGGGCTGCCCGGCGAGGATGGCGCGGGTGAACTTGAACAGGGCCATGTCCGGTCGGCCCCACGGCCCGTACACCGTGAAGAAGCGCAGGCCGGTGCACGGCACGCCGTAGAGGTGGGCGTAGGTGTGCGCCATGAGTTCGTTGGCCTTCTTGGTGGCGGCGTACAGCGACACCGGGTGATCGACGTTGTCGTGCGCCGAAAACGGCATGGAGGTGTTGAGGCCGTACACCGACGACGACGAGGCGAACACCAGGTGCTCCACCGGGTGGTGGCGGCACCCCTCGAGGATGGTCAAGAAGCCCTGGATGTTGGCGTCGATATACGCCCACGGGTTCTCGAGGGAGTAACGGACGCCGGCCTGAGCAGCCAGGTGCACGACCCGGCCGATCTCCCCTCGGGCAAACAGCAAGGCCATGCCAGCACGGTCGGCAACGTCGAGTTTGGCGAAGGTGAAGCCGGGGATCGCCTCGAGTTGCGTCAGCCGTGCCAGCTTCAGCCTCGGGTCGTAGTAGTCGTTGAGGTTGTCCACCCCCAGGATAGCTTCGCCGCGGGCCAGCAGCCGCTGGGCGAGGTGGAAACCGATGAAGCCAGCGACGCCGGTGATCAGGGTGACGGACGCTCTTCCCACCGATACCTCCTACGCCTTCACCACGTTGGCCTGAGGCTTGCGGTACACGCCGCGCGTGTCCACGACCAGCGGGGCGTGCGCGGCCACCAGCTCCCAGTCCACCGCCGAGTGGTCGGTGGCGATGAGCACGGCGTCGCTCGCGGCCAAGGTGGCAGCCGTCAGCGGGACGGAGTGCATCGGCGGCAGGTTGGGCCAGGAGCGCATGCGGGGCGAGGTGGGGATGTGCGGGTCGTGGTAGGTGACCTCGGCGCCCAGGCGCAGCAGGTGCTCGATCAGCTCGAAGGCCGGACTCTCGCGCGGATCGTCGATGTCCTTCTTGTAGGCGATCCCGAGAACGAGCACGCGGGCGCCCTTGACCGCCCTCCCGCGCTCGTTGAGGGCGAGCAGGAGCCTTTCCACCACGTACTCGGGCATGCGAACGTTGACCTCGCCGGCCAGCTCGATGAAGCGGGTGCTGGACCCGTACTCCCGCGCCTTCCAGGCCAGGTAGAAGGGGTCCAGCGGGATGCAGTGGCCACCCCATCCCGGGCCGGGGTTGAAGCGCATGAACCCGAACGGCTTGGTCGAGGCGGCGTCGAGCACCTCCCAGACGTCGATGCCCATGCGGTCGTAGACCATCTTGAGTTCGTTGACCAGGGCGATGTTCACGGCGCGGAAGATGTTCTCGGTAAGCTTGGCAGCCTCCGCGGCACGCGCCGAGGAGACTCGCACGGTGCGGGTGATGACCTGGTCGTAGAGAGCCTGGGCGAGGTCGCCGGACACCGGATCCACCCCGCCCACCACCTTGGGGGTGTTGGTGGTGCCGTAGTCCTTGTTGCCCGGGTCCTCGCGTTCCGGCGAGAAGGCGAGGAAGAAATCCTCCCCGCACCGCAGCCCGGTCTGCCCGAGAATCCCTCGCACCAGCTCGTCGGTGGTACCCGGATAGGTGGTGGACTCGAGCACCACGAGCTGTCCGCGGCGCAGGCACGCCTGGATCTGCCGCGTCGCCCTTTCCACGAAGGTCATGTCCGGCTCGCGCTGCGGTGTCAGCGGCGTCGGCACGCAGATGAGAATGGCGTCGGGCTCGGCCAGGCGGGAGAACGCCGTGGTGGCTTCGAATCGCCCCGAGTGAGCCATGGCGGCGACGCGGCCGCCGTCGAGGTGCTTGATGTACGACTCGCCGCGCGCCAGCGACTGGACCTTGGCCTCGTCGACATCGAACCCCAACACCCGGTAACCCCGATCCGTGAACGCCAGTGCCAGAGGCAGGCCCACGTATCCCAGACCGATGATCCCGACACGTGCCGAGTATTCGTGGATCGATGCCCCCAGCTGCACCGCCGGGGAGAACGCCTGAGTTTCAAGATTGGTCACTGTTGGCCTCGTACCAAGAA
>JBBINC010000097.1:0-11858 GCA_037444085.1 Acidobacteriota bacterium
GGGGAGCAAAGCTCCCCTCCGCTCGCCTCCGCCGCCTTTGCCCCCTCAAACCCCCTTCGGCGCGGCGGCCCGCCAGAACCGGCCGCTGGCCCCGCGCCACCGCCTCGGCCGCCACCAGGCGGCCGGTGTACCCGGTGGCTCCGTAGTGGAGCCAGCGCGATTGGGGGCGCTCGACACAGGGTCTTCAATGGAAATTGTACACCCGGCCAAGGAAGGCGCGCCTTGCCAACGCTCACCCCCAAGACTCGCCCTGTTTGTCACGGTTCACGACCCGGCGGCTCCAGAATCGTCCCAGAGCTCGCGCGGGTAGTCGCGATACATGGTGCGGTAGGCACGCGCGTAGGCGCGGGCAGCCCGGTTGACCCGCCACAGCTCCAGCGGTGGAATCGGGCGCCGGGCGGCGCGCATCGGCGTCTTCGCCACGCCCATGGCCACCAGGTCGGCATACAGCTCGCAGAAGCGGCGCAGCGGCAGCCTGGTGGGCGTCAATGGATGCATGCAGTCGTGCAGTTCATAAGGGTTGGGCACCCAGATGCGGGGTTTCAGCGCCTCATAGTCGGGGGTTCCGGGCGACGGCGTGCACACCGTGAACGAGCACTGTACGGGAGGCAGGGCGTCGACATAGCGGCGGAGCCGGTCGAAGTCGGCCTCCGAGTACTCGGGCAGCAACATGAACGCCGCGTGCACCGCCACTCCCATGCCGCGCAGCGCGTCCAGCGCTCGTTCGTTGCCGGCCACCGTGCCCCCCTTGTGCACCTGGCGCAGTTCCTCGTCACTGGCGAACTCGAAACCGATGAACACGGCGTCCAGCCCGATCCGCCGCCAGCGGCGCAGCAGCTCCGGCGAGCGCAGCACGGTGGTGGCGCGCGCCCAGGCGAAGTAGCGCTTTTCGACACCGCGCCGCTCCAGCTCATCGGCCAGCGCGGCAGCAAACTCCTCATCGATGAAGTTCTCGTCGTCGGAAAAATAGACATGCTCGGCAAAAAGCGACGCTATTTCGTCCGCCACCGCCCCCACCGGGCGCGGCAGGTGCTGGCCGCCGCACAGGTACGGCACGATGCAGAAGGTGCACTTCATGCGACACCCGAACGAAGTCCGCACCTGCGCCACTGGCGGCATGATGCTGCGCCAGGGCTGCGGCATCTCTTCCAACCACACCGAGCGATAGGCGCGCCAGTCCCACACGTCGCGGCGCGGGCGCGGCAACTCGGCCGGGTCGGGGAAACGCGGCCAGAGACCAGCAGTTCCGCCGTCGAAGCCCGGCACCACCACGTTGGCAATGCCCCTCAGCGCTTCCCCCCGGGCAAGGCTGTCCACCAGAGCCGCAAAGGGCGCGCACCCCTCCCCGCGCACCACGGCGTCCACGTGTTCGGTGGCGACGTCGTCGGGCGCCACCGTGGCGTGGTGGCCACCCACGACGACGCGGGCACCGGGCACAGCCGCCTTGGTCTGGAGCGCCAGGCTCTTGATGATGGACGCCTCGTGGCTGTAGCCGGAAAGCCCTACCACCTCCGGCTGGAAGTCCTTCAGGGCCGCTGCGAAGGCCCGCCGCGGGCGGCGGGCCAGGCGCAGGTCAAGCACCCGCACCTGGTGCTTGCCGTCCAGCGCCGCCGCCAGGTATCCCAACTCCAACGGCTCCAGCAACTGAAAGCGCTGCAACCCGAGAATCGGCCCCAGCTTCGCCTGTGGCTTGACGAGCAGAACCCTCATGGCAACGGCTTCCCCCCCACCTTTCCCACGGAGCCAACGTTCCGCCTGCGAACCTCTGCGCAGAGGGTAGAGCACTCGCCGCCTGCCGTCCAGCCGCCCGCCTGCGACGATCGGGCGTCGCGCAGCACACCGGCTCAGGAGTTCCCGGGAGCCTCGCGAAGGTCGGGGAGCACGTTCAGATCGTCGGGGAGCGAAAGCCGAGTGCGCGGCCCGACAACCAGGGCATTCCCCCGCCAGGACACCGTGCGAGCCACCAGCGCCACTGGCCACACCGCCGCGGCCACGAAATCGGCGAGTAGCGTCAGCCCGGCCCGTGCCAGCCAGGGGCGGGTCACACCGGCGGCGCGTTCGGCGAGATAGCCCAGCGCGATCGAGGTCGTCCACGCCGCCAGCAAGGCAGCCAGGGCCAGCTCGCTGCGCAGGGCGGCGAGGCCGACGGCAGCGACTGATACCGGGTTGAGCAGAATCTCGCCGGCAAACCCCGCGGGGGAGATGCGGCGGCGAATCTTGGCCCAGCGCAGGTAGCGGGAGCCGACCTGGCGCAGCGACGGGGCGCCGGTGATATTGTCGATGGGCCTGGACGAGAGGGCGATGCGGTGGCCCCGGCGCGCCACCTCCTGCCCGCACACCTGATCCTCGGCGAGGAACTGGGCCAGAAACTCGAACCCGCCCATCTCGCGCAGCATGGCGCGGCGCAGCAGCATCGACTTGCCCACCACGCACACGCTGCCGAACACGCGGTGCAGGGCGCTCACGCCCCCCATCACGAAGGTGTTGAGCAGGAGCGCGTCCACCTTCCCCCCCAGGCTCGCGGCGCCACAACCGCGGATCGGCGAGGACACCAGCTCCACCCCCGGTTGCTGCAAGTGGGCCATGAGATCGGCCAGGTAACCACGCTCGACGCGCACGTTGGAGTCGGAGATGAGGAGAAACTGGTGATTGGCGTGACGCAGGAGGTTGGCCAGGTTGGCCACCTTGGGGTTGGGCCCCACCTCGCGCGGGTCGGCGATCACGGTGCACGGCACGCCGGGATGGTCCGCCGCCACCCGCCGCGCCACCTCGAGGGCCGGATCATCAGCGCTCTGCGCACCGATGATGACCTCGAAGGCAGGATAGTCGAGCTTGAAGATGCTGGTCAGGTTGGCGTCGAGGTTGGCGTCGAGGCCCTTGACGGGCTTGAGGATACTGACCGCCGGCAGCGCCCCGGCGGGCCGCAGGTGGCCGCCGCGCAGATGCCGGTGCTGGGCGAAGACCATGATGGCGCGGGCCACCAGACCCACCCCGACGACGCCGCCGAGAATCCACTCACCCACGCCAGCATCCTCGGCGCGGCGTGTGAAGACGGCGCGAAGACGGCGCGAAGACGGCGTGAATTCCGCCATGCTGCTACCCTTTCAGGGTGGTGATGCCAGCCGAGCTCGCCAGCGCTTCCGGGAAGAGGGGGGTCGTGGTGGCCGCCGTGGACATGGGATACGGCCACCTCCGTGCCGCCCACGCCCTCGCCGCCGCGCTGGGAGTCGAGGTGATAGAGGTGGACCGCGAGCCGTTCTCGGCGCCGCCCGAGAGTCGACTGTGGGAGCGACTGCGCGGCAGCTACACGCTTCTCTCTCGCGCCTGCGAGGCCCCACTCCTCGGCCCGGTGCTCGGCCGGCTGCTGGACGGCATCACCGAGATCCCTCGGCTGTACCCGTATCGCGATCAATCCTCTTCGACCCTGGGCGTGGAGGTCCTGCACTGGCTCATTCGCCGCGGCCTGGGCCACACTCTGGTCCGCTCCCTCAAGCGCAGCGGTGAGTGCCTGCTTACCACCTTTTTTGCTCCCGCCCTGGCGGCGGCCGAGGCGGGGGTGCCGCGGGTGGTCTGCGTGGTGACCGACAGCGACATCAACCGCGTCTGGGCGCCCCGCGAGCCTCGCGGCTCCAGGATCGAGTACTGCGTCCCCAGCGAGCGGGCGTTGCGCCGGCTGCGCTCCTACGGCGTGCCGGCCTCCCGCATCCACGTCACCGGCTTCCCTCTCCCTGTGGAACTGGCCGGCGCTGCGGACGACGGCGATCATCTGCAACGACTGGCGGCGCGCCTGGTACGCCTGGACCCGGCCGGCGTCTTCCGCGAGCAGTACAGGGAGGAGCTGTCGCACGTGCTGGGGCCGCTGGCTGGAGGCGAGGAGGGCCGGCCCCCGCGCCTCACCTTTGCCGTGGGCGGGGCCGGGGCGCAGAGCAGCATCGCCAAGGCCCTTGTTCCCTCCCTGGCGGCGGAGGTCCGGGCGGGGCGCCTGCGCCTGGCCCTGGTCGCCGGAGTACGCGAGCAACTGGCCGAACAGTTCACCAGGTGGCTCGCCGATGCCGGGCTCAGCGGCGCCGCCGAGAGTGACGTGGAAGTGCTCTATGCGCCCACGCTCCCCGCCTATTTTGCCGCCTTCAATCAACTGCTCTTGCGGACGGATATTCTGTGGACCAAGCCGTCTGAACTGACCTTCTTCGGCGCCGCCGGGATCGCCATGATCTTCGCGCCGCCGTTGGGCGCCCACGAGCGCTTCAATCGCCGCTGGGCGATACAGCGGGGCGCCGGGTTGAAGCAGTACTCCCCCGGTACCGGCGGGCAGTGGCTCGTGGAGTGGCTGCACGAGGGCATCCTCGCCGGTGTGGCGTGGTCAGGCCATCGCCGCTTGCCTCGGCGGGGCACCGCCAACATCCTCCAGGTCGTGCGCCGCACCATGGGAGAGCGATAACCTCCTCGACCGCCCGAAGCACGCCCACCGTCACGCTTGCTACGCGGCGTCCAGCACCCACTCCTCGACGTGGTTGAAGGTTCGCAGCCGGTCCAGGGCCAGGCGCGCCATTTCCGCCTGCCCCCTGAAGTGCTTGCGCACGATCCACGGGGTCAGCGCCAGGGAGAGCGCGCCGAGGAGGAGCACCCTCGTCGTCTCGGCGGCGCCGCGGGCCAGCCGCCAGTGCTGCGCGAGCACTCTCCGCCGCCCGACCAGGTAGTTGTGCATCATGAAGGTACGCGGCGTCGAGTGATGGCCGACGATGCGGCTGTTGCCCGCCCGGATGCCGGCGAAGAACGAAGCCGGGTCGTGGCACGGCACGGCGGTATAGACCGATCCGACGTTGCCGGTATGGGTGTCGCTGCCGCCCTGCATCGCCTTGCCCTCGCGCACCGCGACCTCCTCGGCGAGCACGTTGAGCACCTGCATGCGACCGCCGTTGCGCACCTCCAGCACGTCCACCAGCTGCACCAGCTCCATGAATTCGCGCTCCTCGATGAGCGACAGATTTTCCCGGTAAAAGAGGTGGTTCCAGGCGCAGAACAGCCCCTGCTCCCGGCAGTAGCGCACGACCTCGAACGCGCTGGACCGCCGTTGCTGTAGCTCGCGGTGCTGCTCTTCGTTGTGGCCGTAGACGTTGATGTGCACGGTCAGGCCGCTGGCCGGCAGTTGCGTCGACACCTCCTCGCCGACCACAAAGTCGTGGAGGTCCGGGCGCCGCGACAGCAAGTCGAGGCAGCCGGCGATGGTGTCGTGGTCGGTGATGGTGACGAAGTCCATGCCGCGCGCCTTGGCCCGGGCGTAGAGCTCATCGGGCGTCTCGCGCGGGGAAAAGGTCACGCCCTTGACGCCCGGAATCTGCTCCACCGAGAAGCACGAGTGCACGTGCATGTCCATCTTCTTGAAGGACATCTGCCGTATCCTCCCGAGCGCGGCGACGAGGTGATGGCCGCCCTCGGGACCTCAGCGTGCCCGCGTCGTGTGAGGACGGCGTGCACCGGGCGTGAAGCCGCGGTGAAGCGCGCGGCGCCGCGGGGTAGAACATGACGCCCGCGCCACGCGTATACCCTTGCCGTGGAGGACGACTGGTGCGGTTTTCCTGGAAGGCTGCCGTGGCTCTTGTCTGTCTCGTCACACCGATCGTTCCAGCCAGCGCCGCACGGCGAGGCGACGCACCGCCCGGCGCCCGGACGACCTACCGCGTCACCCCTGCCGTCACTCCCATCGAGATCGATGGAGCGCTCGACGAGGGGGCCTGGCGCCACGCCGTGCGCATCGACGTCAACACCGAGGTGGAGCCGGGGGAGAACCTGGCCGCCCCGGTGGCAGCCGAGTGCTTCGTCACGTACGATGAGAGGGCGCTGTACATCGGTTGCCGGTGCTTCGACCCCCAACCGGCCAGGATCCGCGCCCACCTCACCGACCGCGACTCCGCGTGGCGGAACGACTACATCGGGGTGATCCTCGACACCTTCAACGACCAGCGCCGCGCCTACGAGTTCCTCGTCAACCCGCTGGGCGTGCAGGGAGACCAGATAAGAAACGAGGTTTCCTCGGGCGACAACGAGGACGCCACCTGGGACGCCATCTGGGACTCCGCCGGCCGCATCACCGCGCAGGGGTACGAGGTGGAGATGGCCATCCCGTTCCGCTCGATCCGTTTCCCCGACGGTTCGCGCTCCCACACCTGGGGGATCGCGTTCTTCCGCGCCTACCCGCGCACCGTGCGCCACCAGATCCTCTCCGTACCCCTCGACCGTAGCAACAACTGTTTCCTCTGCCAGATCGCCCGCCTGGAGGGTCTCGAGGGCATCGCCCCCGGACACGACGTGGAGTTCAATCCCACCGTGACGTCGCAGCGCACCGACGTCCTGCGCGACGAGAACGACCCTGCCTCCGGCCTACGCAAGGGCTCCTTCACCACCGAGGGGGGGATCACCGCCCGCTGGGGGATCACCCCCAACATCTCGCTCAACGCCGCCCTCAACCCCGACTTCTCGCAGGTGGAGGCCGATGCCGCGCAGTTGGACGTCAACACCCGCTTCGCCCTCTTCTTCCCAGAAAAGCGACCTTTCTTCATGGAGGGCGCGGACTTCTTCTCCACCCCCATCGACGTCGTGTACACCCGCGCCGTCGCCGACCCCTCCTGGGGGGTGCGCGCCACCGGCAAGCAAGGGCCGAAGGCGTTCTCCCTCTTCGTGGCGCGCGACCGCCTGCTGAACCTCCTCTTTCCCTCCAACCAGGGTTCCTCGTTCGGCTCCTACGATCTCACCAACACCAGCGGCGCCTTCCGCTACCGGCACGACGTGGGCACGGCCTCGACGCTGGGGGTGATCGCCACCGCCAGGGAGGGTGGCGAGTACCACAACCGGGTCGCGGGGGCAGATGGCCTGCTGCGGCTCTCTCCCACCGACACCTTGAGCTTCCAGCTGCTGCGCTCCGCCACCCGCTACGTCGACGCCGCGGCGGCGGAGAATGGCCAGCCGAGCGGCGCGTTCTCCGGTACGGCGCTGCATCTCGAATACCTGCACGACACCCGCGACTGGGCGGCGTGGGCATGGTACCGCTCGATCTCGCCTGAGTTTCGCGCCGATCTGGGGTTCGTCTCCCGGGTCGACACGCGCGGCGGCGAGGTGGGGGGGCAGCGGGTGTTCTGGGGGAGACCGGGGCAGTTTCTCACCCGCACCAGTATCGGCGCCGAGGTGCTGCACCTCGAGGATCACGGCGGCGAGCTGAGCGACCAGTCGGCCGAGCTCTTCGCCCGCTTCGAAGGGCCGTACCAGTCGTGGCTCAACCTGCGGCTCACCTCGTTCAAGGAGGTCTTTGAGGGAGGCACGTACAGCGGCAGCCGCGCCAACTTCTTCTTCAACTCCCGCCCCACCGGCGACTTCACCACGTCGCTGGCGGGCCGCTTCGGCGACGCCGTCGACTACGCCAACGGCCGCGCCGCCCGCACCTCCCGCGTGCAGCCGGGAGTCACGCTCAACCTGGGCCGCCATCTGTACCTGCAGGCGGACCACGTGTGGGAGAAGATGCAGGTGGACGAGGGAGAGCTGTACACCGCCAATCTGGCGCAGGCGCGGTTGGTGTACCAGTTCAGCGCCAACACCTTCGCTCGCGTGGTCGTGCAATACCTGAAACTGGACCGCGATCCGCGCCTCTACGCCGAGGCGGTGGACGCGCGCAGTTCGCACGTGTTCACCCAGTTCCTCCTCTCCTACAAGCTCAACCCCCAGACCGTGGCCTTCGCCGGGTACTCGGACAACCGCGACGGCAGCGAGCGGCTCGACCTGGCCCGCAGCAACCGCGCGTTCTTTGTCAAGCTGGGTTACGCCTGGCTGCTTTGAGCCCCTCTCCTCGCCCGTTGACCTGGGTCAAGGCGGCCACGCGGCCCCTGGCGGTAGCGTGCGGACCGACACGAAGGAGGCCCCCCATGGACGCTCTCGAGACCTTGAGCAACGAACACGGGCTGATCCGCCGTTTCCTCGAACGGCTGGAATCGGCGGCCGAACAGCTGCGGCAGGGCCGGCGGCCGCCGCGCGAGTTCTACGACCTGGCGGTCCAGTTTGCCCGCGCCTTCGCCGACACCGTCCATCACTTCAAGGAGGAGCACGTGCTCTTCGTGCGCCTGGCGCAGCGGCACGAGGGCGCCCTCGACGCTCAGCTGGAAGCCTTGCGCCATCAACACGAGCGGGGGCGCCGGCTTCTCACGCAGCTCGCCGGCCACCTCCCGGGCTACGCGGAGGGCGACGAGGAGGCGGCGCGCATGCTGCTGGCCACCTCCTCCGCCTACGGCGACCTGCTCCGAGACCACATCCACCGGGAGGACCACGAGTTCTACCCGGCGGCCAGGAGGACGCTCACCCCGGAGGACATGCAAGCCCTCGACGAGGAGTTCGAGCGCGACCGCCAGCGCCGCGGCGCCCTCGCCTTCGAGGTGGCGCACAAACAGGTGGTGGACATGGGCTCGCTCCTCACGCACCTCTAGGAGCCTGTCGGGAAAACGTTCCGGCGGCGGCTCGAGCGGGCGCTTGGCCTTCAGCATGCGGACCGACGGCAGCGAGCAGGACGACGGCGATCCACAGCAGGTCGGCGAGCAGGAGGTGGACGAGCTGCAGCCACACCGGCGCGGCCAGCACCACGTTGACGAGCCCGGCGAGGAGCTGCAGGGCGAGCAGCGCCAGCACCTCCGTCGCCACCGGCTCCGTGGCCGCACCCGCCGGGCGGCGCAGCGCCGCCACCGCGACCGCCCCCACGGCGACGGCCACGCCCAGCGCCAGGAAGGGGTGGGCGATGCGCAGGCGCAGCAGCAGCTCGGTGCCCCACGGCAACCCCGCCGCCAGCGCCGCCGCGCGCTCGCCTGCCGGGAACAGAGTGTCCCCCAAAGCCGCCACCGCGCCCGAAGCGCCGACCAACACCAGGCCGCCCAGGGCCGTCCACCACACCCACGCCGCCGAACCGCGGGGCAACGCCGCCGCCGGCCCGCCGGAGGCCCACCAGGCGGTGAGTGCCAGGCACGCCACCAGCAGCATGGTGTTGGCGAGGTGCAGGGCACCCACCACTCCCCGGGTCAGGGAGGGGTTGTCGCCCACCAGCTGGAAGAGCACCAGCCCTGCCCCGAGCAAGGCCTCCACGACGATGAAGGCCAGCGCAGCGCCGGCGGCCCGCCGCACCCGGTGGGCGGGGGGATAGGCGCGCCGTGCCCATACCGCCATCCCCGCCACCAGCAGCAGCGCCAGGCCACTGCTGGCCCGGTGCGTGAACTCGATACGCGTCGCCTCCTCCGCGGCGCGCGGCACCACCACGCCGTTGCACAGCGGCCAGTGGGCGCCGCAGCCGGCGCCCGAACCGGTGGCGCGCACGTAGGCGCCCCACAGGATCACGGCGAGGGAGAAGGCGAGCACCAGCCAGGCAACGGCCGCGAATCCTCGAAGCCGCCAGGCCCGCGGGGGGCTCGCCGCCACGGTGGTCTCCAGCGACTCTGACGGAGCGGTCATCACTGCGCGCAAGGAGCGCGGGGAGTCGAGAATTCCCGAGGGGGTCTTGACACGGCTCAAACCGAATGGTATAACTAACCGTATGGTTGAACCATTCGTTTCACCGGAGACGCCCGCGTGACCTCCCCCGAGCCAGCCAAGGAAAGCTCCACCGCCGCGCGCATCCTCGACGCCGCAGCCGCGGTGTTCGCCGAGGAGGGCTTCGGCGGCGCCCGGGTGGACGCCATCGCCGCCCGCGCCGGCGTGAACAAGGCGATGCTCTACTACCACGTCGGGGACAAGGCCGAGCTCTACGCCGCCGTGCTGTCACGCAACCTCGCCCGCGCTCGCGCCGTGCTCACCGCGGCCGTCGGCCGCGCCTCCACCCCCGGCGATCGAGTCCGCGCGGTCATTGCCGCCATCGTTTCCCTGGTCGAGGAACTACCCGGACATCCCCGCATCATGCTGCGCGAAATCGCCTCTGGCGCCGCGAACCTGCCCGACGCCGTGGTGGCCCAGATGCTCGAGCTCCTGGCCATCGTGCGCGGCATCTTGGAGGACGGTGTGCGCGCCGGCCGCCTTCGCGCCGTCGACCCCCTGCTCACCCACTTCATGATTCTCGGCGCGGTGACCTTCATGACGGCAACACTCCCGGTGCGCGAGCGCATGCGCGCCCTCGGCGTGCCGGTCGGGGAGCCCGAGTCGCCCCAGGACCTGGCCCACTACCTGGCCGACGTCATTCTCAACGGCATCGCCGAACCTGGAGGTCGCCCATGATTCCCACCCGCCTGCGCCGCGTCGGGGCCGCCATCTTCGCCGTGCTGTCTCTCGCCTGCGGGGGCGAGCGCGGCGCCAAGGTCATCCACGCCTCGGGGCACATCGAGGCCACCGAGGTGCGTCTGGCCGCAACGGTGGGCGGCCGCCTGCTCGAGGCCCCCTGGCAGGAGGGCGAGGAGGTGCGCACCGGCCAGGTGGTGGGGCGCCTCGACACCGCCGCCACCGAGCACGAACTGGCCCGCGCCCGCGCCGAAACGGAGGCCGCCGACGCGCGCTTGCGCCTGC
Source organism: Acidobacteriota bacterium (assembly GCA_037444085.1). Taxonomy (GTDB): domain Bacteria; phylum Acidobacteriota; class Thermoanaerobaculia; order Thermoanaerobaculales; family Thermoanaerobaculaceae; genus CALEVZ01. Next base: position 10,516 of record JBBINC010000097.1, read on the forward strand.
TGGTGTCGGGGGCGCGCGCCGAGGATATCCGCCGCAGCGAGCAGCAGCTCGCCCAGGCGCAGGTGGAGCTGGACGCGGCCATCCGAGAGCTTTCACGCCTGTCAGGGCTGGCCGAACGAGGTACGGCCACGGAAAAGGCGCGGGACGACGCCGCCACCCGCCGAGAGGTGGCCGAGCGCGCCGTGGCGGCGATGCGTGCCGAGCTGGACAAGCTCCTGGCCGGGCCGCGCCGGGAGGAGATCGAGGGGGCTCGCGCCCAGCGAGCCGCCGCCGCAGCGGCCGCCGCCGCGGTCAACCAGCGTATCGCCGAAGCCACCGTCCTCGCCCCCAGGGATGGGACGATCACGGTGCGCGCCGCCGAGCCGGGGGAGGTGCTGCCGCCCGGGGCGCCCATCGCCGTGCTCACCGACCTCGCCAACCCATGGCTGAACGTCTGGGTGGACGAACCATCGCTGGCGTCGATTCGCCTCCACGACACCGCTAAGGTGAGCGCCGGCCGCCCGCCTGTCACCGCCCAGGGCCGCATCAGCTTCATCTCGCCGGTGGCCGAGTTCACCCCCAAGAACGTGCAAACCCCCGACGAGCGGGCGAAACTGGTGTTTCGCGTCAAGATCGCCCTCCCCAACCCGGACGGCACGTTCAAGCCCGGCATGCCAGCGGATGCAACCTTCACCCCACGGGGAGCAGCGCCATGAACCGCGCCATCGCGCCCCTGCTGTGCGCCCGCGGCCTGCGCGTGCACTACCGGAACCTCGAGGCTGTGGCTGGCATCGACCTCGCCATCGCCCCCGGAGAGATCCTCGGTCTGATCGGCCCGGATGGTGCCGGCAAGACCTCCGCCCTGCGCGTGTTGGCCGGGCTGCTCCGTCCAACCGCCGGGAGTGTGACCGCCTTCGGCCGGCCGGTGTGGGAGAACCGCCGCGCTCTCCACCACCGCCTCGGCTACCTGGCGCAGCGCTTCGCCCTGTACGGCGACCTCACCGTGGACGAGAACGTCCAGTTCTTCGCCCTCCTGTTTGGCGTAGCTGGATGGCGAGAGAAACGCGACGAACTTCTCGAGCGCGTCGGCCTCATCCCGTTCCGCGGGCGGCTGGCCGAGCACCTCTCGGGGGGCATGAAGCAGAAGCTGGCCCTGGCCTGCACGCTGGTTCACGGCCCGGAGTTGCTCATCCTCGACGAGCCCACCACCGGCGTGGACCCGGTCACCCGCCGGGAGCTGTGGCGGCTGCTGGGGGAGCTGGTGGCCGGCGGTCTGGCCCTGCTGGTCGCCACCCCGTACCTGGACGAGGCCGAGCGCTGCGCCCGCGTGGTGCTGCTGCACGCCGGCCGGCTGCTGGCCGGGG
>JBBINC010000098.1:0-11808 GCA_037444085.1 Acidobacteriota bacterium
CACCGCGGTCAGCGGCGCCGGCCACGCTCCGGCCAGCCGGGCGCGCCACGGCTCGGGCAGGTGCACCAGGGGCGCGGCCTGCTGCAGCGAAGCCACCACCACCGGCACCGCCTTGTCCTGGGGACGACCTTTGAGGGCAAAGAGGCGGGCATGTGCCTGCTCGTCCGCAGGCGGCACGGCCAGCCCGTAAAACGTCTCGGTGGGGATCACCACCACCAAGTGATCGGCGAACACGCCAGTGAGTGCGGCGGCGGCGGCCGGCACATCGGCCTCACAGCGAAACGGGATGCGCCTGGTCACGGGGCCCCTAGCAGTTCCTCGGCATGGCGCCGCGCCGCCGGCGTGGCGGGACCGCCCCCGAGCATGCGCACCAGCTCGGCCACCCTCTCCTCGCCGTCCACCGGCGCCACCCGAGTGACCGTGCGCCCACCCTCTGCGCCCTTGCTCACTGCCAGATGGGCGGCGGCACGCGCGGCGATTTGCGGCAGATGGGTGACCACCAGCACCTGATCGCGGAGCGCCACCTCGGCCAGCAGTCGCCCCAGTTCGTCGGCCACGAGGCCGCCGATACCCGAGTCGACCTCGTCGAAAAGCAGCGTCACCCCCCCGGCTCCGCCGGAGCGCTCGCGCATCACCGTGCGCATGGCCAGGTGCAAGCGAGACAACTCGCCCCCCGAGGCGATGCGCGAGAGCGATCGCGCCTCCTCCCCCGGATTGGCCGAAAACCGCAGCTCGCCGAGATCGATGCCATCGGCGGCGGGACGCACGCGGCGACCGTCCAGTTCCAGTTCGCCGTCCTCTGCCAGCCGCGGTTCCAGGTGCAGCCCCAGCGTCACCGACGGCATGCCCAGCTTGGCCAGCACGGCTGCCACCTGGGCGGCCATACTCCGCGCCGCCACCGCTCGCCGGCGAGACAGCGAAGTGGCAGTCGCCAAGTACTCCCGCGCCAGCCTCCCCTCCTCGCCGGCGAGGCGCTGGATGTCGTCCTCCACGGCCGCGAGGTCCACGCGCTCGCTCTCCAGGCGTGCGCGCTCTTGGGCCACCGCCGCCAGGGTGCCGCCGTACTTGCGCGCCAGCCGCTCCAGCAGCGCCAGACGCGCCTCGACGGCCTCGAGGCGGGCGGGATCGTGGCGCACCCGCGAGGCGAGGCTCTCGATCGCCCGCTCCGCTTCCTCGGTGAGCAGCCGCGCCTGCTCGAGATCAGCCGCCGCCTCCTGCGCCGGCAGACCCAGGGACGCCAGCTCCGCCACCGCCCGCGCGGCGCGGGCCAGCGCCACGGCCCCGCACTCGCCGCTCAACGCGGCTCGCACCGCCTGTACCAGCTCGCCGATTCGTTCGGCGTGCCGGAGGAGGGCGCGCTCTTCGCGCAGCGATTCGTCCTCGCCCTCCACCGCTCGCGCTTCATCGATCTCCCGGCACCGCAGAGCAATGAGATCCAGCCGCTCCTGGCGCGAAGCCAGCGCACGGCGCTGCGCGGCTAGAGCGCGGCGCGCCGCCTCCCAGGTGGCGAAGGCACTCCCGACGGCGGCGCGCTCCTCCAGCAGGCCGCCGATGGTATCCACGAGCTCGAGGTGGCGCGCCGGATCGGCCAGAGAGCGCTGGTCGTGCTGGCCGTGGATCACCAGCAGGTACGGCGCCAGCCGCTGGAGCGCCCCGGCGGTCACCGGCGCCTCGTTGACCCAGGCGCGGGACCGCCCGCTCGCCGTCACCTCGCGGCGCAACACCAGCTCGTCGCCGGCATCGATCCCCATCTCTGCCAACATCCCCTCAACCGGCGAGCTGGTGGGCACGGCAACTCGCGCCTGCACCACCAGCTTTTCGCACCCCGAGCGCACCTGTTCGGCGTCCGCCCGCTCGCCCTGGAGCAGCTGCAGCGATTGCACGAGCAGGGATTTCCCCGCCCCGGTCTCGCCCGTCAGGGCGACCAGGCCGGGTGGCAGGGAAAGCTCCACCCGCTCGATGATCCCCAGATCGCGCACCGCCAGTTCGTGCAACATGGCCGCACGATGCTAACCAGATAGCGCGGGCGGGTCAACGAGCTCCCCGGCCGCGGCGAGACAGAGGTGAGCCGGCGCCAGGTGCTCTCGCAGCGCCCGCCTCACCGCCGCCAGCGGCGTCGCCACCACCCGCGCCGGCAACTCCTCCAGCTCGGACAGCGGCAAACCGTGGTGCAACAGCCGAGCCAGTTCCCGCGCCAGTCCGGAGGGGGTGGCGAGGGAGACCCGGTATGACCCGGCGAACGCCTGCCGCTGCTCCTCGAGCTCCTCCTCGCTGGGTCCATCGGCGAAGAAGCGATCCAGCTCCTCCCGCGCCGCCGCGACGGCCTGCTCCAGGCTGCCCGGCGACACCGAGAACGCCACCGCCCAAGGGCCGTCCAGCAACCCCGCGCCAAAGAACCGGGAGATCACGCCGTAGGTGAGCCCTTCCCGGTCGCGAAGCCGGCTGCCCAGGCGCGAGGACAGCGTGGAGTGGCCCAGCACCGCGTTGCCGAGCTGTGCGGCGATGAAGTCCTCGTCGCCGCGTCGCAGACCGCCGGGATGGCCGAGCACGACGTCGACGTTGGGTTTGTCTTTCATGAAGATCCGCACCTCCCGGGGAGCTGCGGAGGCCGGCAGGCGGCGTTCGTGCCGGGGGGGTTCCGCCCCGCCGTACCAGCCCGCCATCGCCAGGTCCAGGGTTTTCGCCGCCTGGTCCAGGTCCAGCTGCCCGACCACCGCAAGCACCAGTCGCCGGGGTCCGTACAGCTGCCGGTGCACATTCGTGAGATCTTCCCTTGCCACCGATTCGAGCCCACGGCGCCGCTCCTCAAACGAGCGCATCGCCCAGGGGTGGCCGGCCGGGTAGGTCAACTGCGAGAACGCCTCCCAGGCGCGCTGAAACGTCTCCTCCCGCGACTGCATCAGCTCGCCAAGGCGCTGCTGGCGCACCTTTTCCAGTTCCCCCTCCAGGAACGTGGGGGCGCGCAGAATCTCCACCAGCAGTGCCAGGAAACCGCCCAGGCGGCGAGACAGGCAGCGCCCGGAGAAGGTCACCTCCAGCGGGTTGAAGCTCTCGGTGGCGATGCCGAACTCGATGCCCCGGTCTTCCAGGTAGCGGGCGATGGCTATGCGATCACGCGCCGCCGTGCCGCGCTCCAGCATGTCCGGCACCAGCGAGGCGGCCGTCCAGCCCGACGCCGGCACCATTCCGTGACCGGCCAACAGGGTGCCGTAGATGCTCACCGTGGGGTTGCCGCGCCGCGGCAGAATGACCGCCCGCGCCCCACCTTCGTAGATGATCTCGTGGACGCCGTCGAGGATGCCGGCCTTCAGCTCGCATGGGCGCGGGCCGATGGGGGGGATCGCGCCGCCCCTCGATTCGGTGCCGTCGCGCGGCACAAAAAAGCCGGCGGAGAGATTGTCGTCGTACAGCCAGGTCGCGGCGGCGCGCGCCACGTCCTCCCGCGACACCCCCCGGATAACTCGCAGGTACTCGGTGTAAAAGCGCCAGTCCGCCGCCGCCATGGCCTCGGTGAGCGCCGCCGCCACTTGACCCGGCGAGTCCCGATGGTAGGCCGTGTGGGCCTCCACCGCCGTCTTGGCGCGCTTGAGCTCGGTGGCCGTCAGCCCGCCGGCGGCACGCTTGACTTCCTGGCGCATGATCGCTTCCACGCGCTCGTGCTCCACTCCCGGGCTCAGCGTGGCGAAGAGTTGAAAGAGCCCGGGGTCGCGCAGCTGCCACGCCACCGCCTGCACGTCCAGGCACAGATTGGTCTCCACCAGGCGCTGGTACAGGCGCGAAGTGACACCTCCCCCCAGCGCGTTGGCGAGCACAGCCAGCGCCGCCGTGTCGTCGTGGGCGGCGGCGGGCGCGTGCCAGGAGAGACCCACCCAGCCGACCTCGCCGCGGCGACGGATGACGAACCGCCGCTCCCCGAGCTGGGCGGACTCCTGCGTCACGGTGCGGGAGACGGGGCGCGGCGCTCGGGGCAAGGGCGCGAAGTGGTGGGCGATGCGCGCCAGCAAACGTGGCCGGTCGAAGTTGCCGGCGACGATGAGCGACGCGTTGTCGGGGAAGTAGAAGGTATCGTAGAAGGCGCGCAAAGTGGCGATGGTGGCGTGCTCCACGTCGTGCCGCCAGCCGATCGTCGGATGGCGGTACGGGTGTTCGCGGTAGGCGGTGGCGAAGGAGTCCTTCAAGAGCACCTCGAACGGGTCGTTCTCCCCCCGCTCCAGCTCGTTGCGCACCACCTGCAGTTCCGTCGCGAGATCCTCCTCGCGAAGCAGCGCGCCGCGCATGCGGTCCGCCTCCACCGCCAGGGCCAGATCCACCTGCTCGGCGGGCAGCATCTCGTAGTAGTTGGTGCGATCGAGCCAGGTGGTGGCGTTGAAGGCCGCTCCCACCCGCTCCATGACGCGGGCGATGGAACGGCCGTTGTCCGCGTTGAAATTGGCCGACCCCCTGAAGAGCAGGTGCTCCAGCAGATGGGTGGCGCCGGTCTGACCGGTGACCTCGTGGCGCGACCCGACGTGGTACAACACGCACACCGCGACCACGGGCACGAAGCGGTTCTCCACCAGCACCACGCGCAGGCCGTTGGCGGCAAGCTCCAGCTCCTCAAGGCCACGGCCTGCGTCCACCGCGACGAAATCCGGCGTCTTCGAGGGTCTCATGGGCGACTATGATAGCCGCCATGATCGACCTGCGCTCGGATACCGTCACCCGCCCCACCCCCGAGATGCGCCGTGCCATGGCCGAGGCCGAGGTGGGCGACGACGTCTACGACGAGGATCCCACCGTCCGCCGCCTGGAAGAGCTGGCCGCCGCCATGCTCCAGCGGCAGGCGGCCCTGTTCGTACCCACCGGCACGATGGGCAACCAGATCGCCGTGCACCTCCACACCCGCCCCGGCAGCGAGGTGATCATCGAGGCCCGTGGCCACATCTTCAACTTCGAAATGGGGGCCATGGCCGTGTGGTCCGGAGCGCTCCCCCGCCCACTCGATACCCTCGACGGGCTGCTGGAGCCGGCACAGGTGGAGGCAGCCATCAACCCGCCGGTCACCTACCGTACCCCCACCCGTCTCCTGTGTCTGGAAAACACTCACAACCTCCGGTCGGGCCTGCCCATGGACGCCGCCCGCACCCGCGCCCTGGTAGAGGTTGCGCACCGGCATGGCCTGCGAGTCCACCTGGACGGAGCGCGCCTGTTCAACGCCGCCGCCGCTCTCGCCAGCAGTGCGGCGGAACTGGCGCGCGGCTGCGATTCGGTGATGTTCTGTCTTTCCAAGGGACTCGCCGCGCCGGTCGGGTCGTTGCTGGTGGGAGACGCCGACTTCATCGCCGAGGCGAGGCGGGTGCGCAAGCTGTTCGGAGGCGCCATGCGCCAGGTGGGCGTGCTGGCCGCGGCCGGACTCGTGGCGTTGACCAGCATGGTGGACCGCCTGGGGGAGGACCACACCCGAGCCCGCCACCTCGCCGCGGGGCTCGCCGAGCTGCCCGGGGTGGAGTTGGATCCGCAGCGCGTGTTGACCAACATCATCGTGGCGACCCTGCGCGGTGCGGCGGATGGCGCATCCAACCCCGCGACGCGCTTTGCCGCCGGCATGCGCGAACACGGCGTCCTGTGTGGCACCTTTGGCGCTCACCAGGTGCGCCTGGTCACCCACTACGAGATTGGCGACGCTGACGTGGACGCCGCCCTACGCGCCGCCCGCACCGTGCTCGCGGCGTAGCTCCCGCTCGCCCCAGCAACGCACAAAAGCCCTTTGCTCCGCCGTCTCCGGGGAGGGGCGGTCGCCCTCAGGGATGTCCTGCCGCCAGGCGGCGATCCGCTCGAAGGCGGCCCCGGCCGAGAGACCCCGCCTGACCAGCCAGCACCCCACCACCGTGCCGGTGCGCCCGACACCCCCCCAACAGTGTGCGTAGACGCCCCTCCCCTCGGCCAGCGCGGCGTCGACGGCGTCCAAGATGAGAGTCATCTGCGCCGGCGCGGGAACGCCCAGGTCGGGGACGGGGAAGCGCCGGTGCCGCGCCGTGGATGGCAGGAACGGGGCGTACGGCGCGAGCCCGTACTCCCCCGCCTCGGTGAGGTCGACAAAGTTATCGATGCCCGCCGCGAGAAAGACCGCCAGCCTGCGGCGCGCCTCCTCCTCCCGGCGGTTCCCCGGGTACTCGCCGGCGGCGAAGCGGCCGGGGATCACCCAGTACGAGTCGGGTATGATCCGCCGCCGCTGATCGCCCTCGGCGTCCGCCAGCCGCACGCCCACGCCTCACGCCGCCTGCTCGCCGGCCGCTGGGCGGTCGGTGGCGGCGCGCACCATGGCATACACGGTGGTCGCCACCCCCGCCACGAAGATCACCAGGAACAGGGCGATGAGCCCCCAAGGGGCAGTGGTGACCAGCTCTTCGGCAGCGCGGGCCGGTGCCAGGTACACCTCGCGGATCTGGTGGCGGGTGACCACCATCACCGCCGTCGCTCCGACCACGAGCTCCAGCGCCCGCCGCACCTTGCTCCCCTGCGCCAGCGGATCGTGCACCTGGGCGAGCACCACCAGCAGCAGCACTCCGGCCAGGATCCCCAGGGTGAGGGGGATCATCGCGGCGGGCCCGGAGCGCATGTAACCCTTGAGCACCTCCTCGGGAAGGGCGAAGAGCAGCCAGAAGCCGTCGATCAACTGCAGCAACGTGGCGTAGAGAGCGAACTTGACCCCGAAGCGCGCCATGGCGTCCAGCTCGGCCTTCTCCCCCACCGGCGCGGCACCGCCGGCCCGCCGCACCGCCACCCATGCCACCACGCCGCCAATCATGGCCAACGCAGCCAGCAGGAAGTGCATGAAACGCGGCACCAGCGTCGGGTCCTTCAGCACCGCCAGCACGTTGTTGGCCACTGCGTCCCAGCGCTCGGGCTGCATGTGCAGCAGGCTGACCACCACCTGGATGAGCGCCACCAGCAGGAAGCAGACTGCCTGCAGCACCAGCCAGTGGCGCACGCCGCCGCCGCTGGCCAGCCGCCACTTGGCCAGGTAATTGAGGTAGTAACCCACCATCAGCAGGCCCAGAAGCCCCAGCCACCACCACGGCACCAGCAACGCCGCGGTGTAGAAGAAGCGGCCCAGCACCACCTGTACGAACAGCAGCGGCGCAATCCCGAAGGTGATGGACAGGGGAATGGCCCAGGTATTGACGGCCAGCAGCAACTCGACGACGCGCTTCCGGCCGGGCTTCGCCGTACCCGCCCAGGCGGCGATGGCTGATCCACCGAGAACGGCGTTGACCAGCAGGATGTGAACGAGGAAGGTCACCACCCAGAGGACGTGAAACAGCCATAGCGGCCCCGGCACGGGCATGGGGTCCAGGGCGGGAATCAGCTCGCTACTTGCCATGATGCACCTCCGCGGCGTGAGCCGGTATCAAGGTGGACAGGTACACTCCCAGCGCCCGGCGTTCCGCCTCGGTACCCACGAACGGCGGCATGACCGGGTAGTCCAGCCCGCTCGTATCCGGAATGGCGCCGCCGGCGTACGCGCTCCCCTGCTCGTGCATGATCTCCAGGATCACGTTCACCGTGTCGGCGTCCGCGGAGGCGATCAGGCGGCGGATCGACAGGTATCCGTCGAGGGTGTGGCAGGAGGCACACTGGGCGCGGAACACCGCCCGCCCCTTGCCCTCCAGCGATCCGTCGTCGTCTCTCGCCGCCCAGCGCGCGTGCGCCAGGATTCCTGCCTCGTTGTGGCGCTGGATGTCACTCACCAGGACGCCGTTGGAGAACATGTGGTCGCTGATGATGTACGGCTTGCGCGCCCCCTCCCGCAGCCGTTCGTACCCCCCGAAGAAGGCGAATGCGGCGATCAGGGCCACCGCCGCCACCGGCCAGCGCTGCAGCCGCGGGGCGATGAGGGCGAACAGCACGAACACCAGGTATGCAGCGAGCGCCCACAACAGGAAGCTGCGCGTCGCCGCCAGGGCGGCGAGCTTGGGGGAGGCGCCGAGGAACAGGGCACGAATCGACTCGGGCAGGGCCACCTCCCACCAGAGGTAGCCGCCGTAGGCCACCAGCACGCCGGCCACCTGAAAGACAGCCATGAGCCGCACCAACCGCCCGCGCGCCGCTGAGTCCTTCTCGCGCAGGGCGGCAAACGCCAGGTACGCGCCGGCGAGGAAAAAGCAGATGCCGGTGCGCAAGACAAGCCCCGGCAGATAAGTGGGGTTGAAGAAACCATCCCAGAACCCCCGCGTCTCCAGCCACCTGCCCGGCGTAAGCATGTAGGAGATGATTCCCTGGATGACCACCAGCGACATGAAGGCGGCGAAGGCGTACAGCCAGATCAGCAGCAGATGGGTGCGCGGCCGCACCTTGTTCCAGGTCGCCACGTACGCCACCGCCGTGGCCACCTCGAGGATGAAGAACACCCACTCGATCGCCCACCCCCAGACAAAGGTGCGGATCAGGGCGGACGTGGCGGTGGGATGGACGAGGCCGATGGTGAACCAGATGCCCACCCCGGTGATCGCCCCGAACACCGTCGAGATGAGAATCAGCATCCACGAACTGCGGTAGGCGAGTTGGCGCAGTGCGCCATCCCCCCGCCGCACCGCCAAGGTCTCCACCAGCGCGATGGCGATGCCGCCACCCACCGCGAAGTGTGCGACAACGACATGGGTAATGGCGACGATGCCGATCAGGACCCCGCCACCCAGCGCCAGATCCCAGATTGGGTAGTCCATGGCGTTTCCTCCCCCTATTCGTTCGTCGCTCCCATAGTAGCAAAGGCGCGCCAATGACAACAAGCCCCGGTGCGTCTCCGCACCGGGGCGATGGAAAAGTGGATGGGATAGGAGCCTACGGACGGATTTCCGGAGGTGGCGCCACCCGCCCACCACGTGCCGGCGCTGGCCGGTTCACCGGCCGCGACCTCTCGAAGTGGGATGTGTCGGCCTCGGGAGCGAAGATCTGCAGCAGCGAACGATACGCTTCAAGGCTGAACACCGCCCCCGTGGCCTGCACGGTCGTGGCCGCCTGGGCGCCGAGCAGGTAGGCCCGCAGATCCACTTCCGGCAGCTTGGCGCCGAACTCGCGGTTGATCGTCTTGACCATCTCGTTGGCGATGACCGCATAGCCCAGGGTCTGAGGATGGACGCCGTCATACGAGAACAGCCCGCCGGTGAGGAAGTCGGGGGTGATCTTGATGCCTCCCACCACGTACCCCTTCTGCACGACCTCCGAAAAGAACGCGTTGGCATCGAAAACCTTGGCGCCCACCTGGGCGGCGACCGCAGCGATGATCGAGTTCAACTCGGCGGTGCGCACGCGGATCGCCGCCACCTCGGTGGCGCGCAGGATCACCCCGGCCTGCAAACCGGTGGCGGTGATCGCCCCCTCCGGCAGCAGCTTGCCGCTACCCGGCACACCGAACCCCTGGGCGATGAGGGACGAAGCCGACAGCGTCAGGTAGTCGGCGTCGGTGAGCGGCCCGTTCTCCCCCAGCAGGTACCGCTTCTGGCCCTGAGGTGTGAAGATGTACGGCTTTACCGTGGTCACGAAGGGGATCGACACCACGTCGGGAATCGTCGCCACCAGAAACTTGGCCGACGGCGCCTTGGCCTTCAGGGTACCGAGCAAGGCGGTGTACTGCGGCTGGAATACCTCCTTGCGGGTGAGCGTGACGTCGTCCACCGCCACCCCGGTGACGGCAGCGCGAAGCACGTCGTTGTTGCCGATCCACACCGTGTAGAAGGTGCCCGGCAGCGCCACCGCCTGCGCCACCGCCGGAGCCGGCGTGGTCGTGCCGGGGAATACCGGGAAGCGCAGCACGATGTCGTACATGATCGTGTTGGGGTCGATGTTGCCGGTGAGCAGCTTGGTGATATCCCCGGTCCTGGTGAGCAGGTCGCCGGTCTTGGCGCCCGGAATACCCAGGTTGCCGTACATGCCCGAATAGGTGGCGTTGATCGGCGCTCCCCAACCACTCTTGGGAGCGATGGTGGGAACGATGGTGCCGCCGGCCACCGTCAGACCCTTCAGCTCCAGGACCGGCGGAATTCCCGGGTTGGAGACGATCGGCTGCTGGAAGGTGGCCGCGGGGATGCCCAGCTGCCGCGCCAGGATGGCCGGGTAGGAGTGGGCTTGATAATGCTGCGCCAGTCCCCCCGAGACGACGGCGGCGGTGAGGCTGTCGCCCAGCGCCACGTAGTAGCCGGACTGCACCTGGGCGACCGCCGGCCCGCTGCCGGCCAGGAGAAGCAGCGCCAGGGCTGCCCATGCGGTCTCTCGTGCGATTCTCATGGTTGCCTCCTAGAAGGTGTAGCTCAGGGTGAAGCCCAGCAGCTCCGCCCTGCTCTTGTACGTGCCGTTGAAGTTGTCCTGACCCCTGCCCATGGTCGAACGGTCGAGGAACATGAGATGGAGGAAGCCCGCATCCAGGCGCAGGGCATCGGCGAGTTGATATGACAGGCCCACCGACACGCCGCGCCGGCTGGCATCGGGGAGCAGCGGCGACACCGTCTCCACCGGCACCGGGGTCTCGTCGTACAGCGCCCCGAGTTGCCACGACAGCTTGTCCGAGCTTCTAAACTCGAGTCCCAGGCGGTAGGTGTTGGAATCCCGATAATTCTCGGGACGGATCTGCGTGAGCTGCGGGTAATCGGGGAACACCATGGGAAACTCATCGAAGCTCGACCAGCCGATGCGTACCCAGTTCACTTCCACCCCCACCCGCTGGTCGCGCCAGGCCAAGCCCAGGCGCGTCTCCGCCGGAAACGTAATCTCGCTGGTCACCCGCGGGCTGGCTCCAAACGGCAGCATGCCGGAGACAATGGCGTCGAAGTCCTGGTGCCCGGTGGGAACCTGGGTGAACTTCCCCTTGCCCTCGGCCTCGAGTTCGACTCGGGAACGGTAGCTCAAGCCCAGCGAGAATCCGCCGGAGAGCTTCCACAGCAGCGCGGCGTTCCACCCCCACGCCTGCTCGTTGGAGGCCGCCAGGTTGACGCTGGCAACATCGGTCATCACCTGCGTATACGGGTTTATCACCCCCGCCGCACGCCACAGGTCGAGATCGACGAGGAACAGATCAGCCCCCACCGCCACGGCGAAGTTGTCGGCCAGCCGGTAGGCGAAATTGGGGTTGACGCTGTACACCTCCAGGTCGATGCGCCGCGTGATGTAGCGGCCCGCCCAGCCATCTGGCCACTGCGTCCCCAGGCCGAAGGGCGCGTACACTCCGATCCCCCATCCGGCCCTCTCCCCCACCTTGCCGGTGGCGTAGACGTGGGGCGGCACGAAGATGCGGCTCTCCATCTCCTCCGTGTACCCCCGTCCAGGGTACGGGTTGTCTCCGTAGATCTTGGAGTCAAAGGCAATGCCGTACGCCCCGGCGGTCACGCTGGTCCCCTCCAGGAATGCGAGCCCAGCCGGGTTGTAGTACACCGCCGTCGGGTCGTCGGCGGTCGCTGCGAACGCCCCGCCTAAAGCCACCGCCCTCGCGCCGTGCTCGTACAGCGAGAAGCCGGCTCCCAACGCCAGAGCCGGGGCCAGCATCACCACCCCGGCGAGTACCGTGAAGCGTCTCATACGCGTCCCTCCTTCCCTTCCACCGGCCCTTCTCTGCCACGCGGGCTTCGTTAGTCGCCACTGTACAAGGGCGTTCCACACGCGTCAATGGCCAGGCCGCGACACCCGCGCGAATCGAGACGCCCGACACCATCACGGGCACGGGCACGGACACGGGCACGGGCACCGACACGGACACGGACACGGGCACCGACACGGGCAGGCACGACCCGCCCTGCCATGACGCGGGGGCTGGGTGAGTTGGCGGCCGGGGGGGCTGGA
>JBBINC010000099.1:0-9929 GCA_037444085.1 Acidobacteriota bacterium
CCGCCGGCCCCCCGAGACAAGGAAGCTGGGCGCGGGGGGTTTCGCGGCGGGGGCGAGGGTGTGGGGCCGGCGAAACCCCCCGAGAAGACAGACACGGTCACGGGCAGGTGAGGCGCCAGGCCATGGCCCCGACCCGGCCGGAGGGCCGCGAGGCTCGATTCCCGCTAGCGAATGACGATGGGGGGCAGCCACACCGCGCCGGGCGGGCGGGGTGCCTCGATCCTCCCCTCAGCGAGGGCGCGCATCGCCTGGCGCAGCGACGACTGCTCCCCCTGCTGCAGCAGTCGCTTCCAGATCGGCTCGGGGCGCGGGAAGAACTCCAGCTCCACCGGCGCGTCGGGCGTCAGCCCCGCCTCCTCCCGCGCCGCTGCCAGCGCCTCCTCGAAGCCGCCGAGGGCATCGACCAGGCGGCGATCCAGCGCCTGGGCGCCGGTGAAGACTCGCCCCCGCCCAGCCGCGTCGGCCTCCTCCCGGCTCAGGCCGCGAGCCTCGGCAACCCGCTCCAGGAAGGCGTCATAGATGCGATCGAGGTTGCGCTGTACCACCTCGCGCTGGGCCGGTGTCCACGGATCCAGGCCGCCGAAGATGGCAGCGTTGGGGGACGCGTCAATGCGCCCCCAGGTGATGCCCAACTTCTCCTCGAAGAAGTCGTTGGCCGCCAGGTGGCCGGCGAAGACGCCGATGGAAGCGGTGATCGTACCCGGGGAGGCGATGATCCGCCGGGCGCCACAGGATACCCAGTACCCGCCCGAGGCGGCCACATCCCCCATCGACACCACCACTGGGATCTCTTCCGCGGTGCGAGCCATTTCGGCGCGGATGATCTCCGAGGCGACGGCGCTGCCTCCCGGCGAGTCGACACGGAAGATGGCGGCGCGCGCTCCCGAGCGCCGGACTTGCCGCCACGCCTGCGCCAGCGTCTCCGCCCCCATCACGTCGCCGCCGAACAGTGGCATTGGCGAGTAGCCGCTTGATCCGCGCATGATCGCGCCGCGCCCCACCACCACGGCAATGGTGGCGCCGCGCTCATCCGGCCGGCCGCTGCGCAGAAAACGCCCCAGCGAAACCTCCTGGAGAGTCTTCCCCGCAAGTTGAGATGTCTCCTGCCTGACCGTTTCCCAGTCAGCCAGGTCATCGATGAGGCCCTCGGCCAGCGCCTCGGGCCCCTGGAACGGTCCGCGGTCCACCCAGTGCTGGGCCTGCCCGCGGTCCACCCCGCGCCCCTCGGCGATCCCGGTGACCAGCTGTTCGGTGTACGACTCCAGCAGCCAGGCCATCATTTCCCGGTGGGCGGGCGTGAACTCTTTGTTAGTGTAGAAGTACCGCGCCGTCTTGAAGTCGCCGATGCCAGGAAAGTCGGGCTCGATGCCAAGCTTGTCGAGAGTGCCGCGCATGAACGGGACGCGGGCCGAGAGCCCCACCAGGTTGACGTCTCCGAGGGGGTTGACGACGATGCGGTCGCACGCCGTGGCGAGGTAGTACTCCAGATTGCCCGGGGCAAACTCACCGGCCGTGTCCAGGTACGCCGTCGTCGGCTTGCCCGCGTCGGCAATGCGCTCGAGCAGGCTTCGCAACTCCTGCAACGTCGCCAGCCCGGTGGCCAGGTCGCTGATGCGCACCCGTACGGCGCGCACACGGGCATCCCTGGCGGCCGCCACCAGGCCGTCGCGCAGATCCCGGCGACTGACCGGGGTCTCCCCGAAAAGCCCGGCCAGCGGCAGCTCCGGTGCCGACTCAGGAATCCCACCGGCCACCTCCACGTGAAGCACCGCCTGCCCCGGCATGTGGCGAGCCGCGACAGGAACGGCGATGAGAATGCCCGCCACGCCAAGGCCGAACACCCCGACGAGAACCAGCAGCCAGATGAGCACCCGTGATCCACCCCGCATGAAACCTCCCCAGTTGCGTGGAGTATCGTACGATGGTTTTGTTCAGCCGGGGCGGGACTCGCTCTGCGCACCGGCGGGGCGGGAGATCAAGCAGGCCTGCCGATCGGCCAGAGCGACGGGGTTGGGAGGGCGATGGCGATCATCACAATCTCGCGGGGTACCTTTTCGGGAGGCAAGCGGCTGGCTGCCTGCCTGGGCTCGACGCTGGGCTATCGGGTGATCAGCCGCGAGGTTCTCCTCGCCGCCGCCGAGCGCTACGGGGTGCGCGAGGAGACGCTGGCGCAGGGCATCGAGAGTCCCCCGACCTTCTGGGAGCGCTTCAGCATCGACCGGCAGAAATACCTCGCCGCCATGACCGCGTCGCTGTGCCAGGAAGCGCTCGCGGACAACGTCGTGTACCACGGACACGCCGGCCACCTGCTGCTTGCCGGCGTCGCCCACGTCATGCGCGTGCGCGTGATCGCACCCATGGCGATGCGCCTGCCCGAGGCCATGGCGGCGCACGGCCTGGAAGCCAGGGCCGCCGAGGCGTACATCCGCGCCCGCGACGCCGAGCGGGTGGCGTGGACGAGGTTCCTCTTCCACGTCGACTGGCACGACGTAAACCTCTACGATCTCATCGTCAACCTCGAGAAGATCCCTCTGGAGTCTGCCTGTCTCACCATCGCCGCGGTGGCCGACCGTTCCGAGTTCCGCGCCACCCCGCCGTCGAGCCAGGCCCTAGCCGACCTCTTCCTGGTCAACCACGTGCGCGCCTCTCTGTTCCTGGATGCGGCCGTGGGAGCGGTGGCAGCGATGGTGGAGGTGGGGGCGCGGGAGGGGGTCGTGACTCTGGCGGGGATTCTGCCCTCCGAACGCCAGCGCGCTGCCGTCCTCGCCGCCGTGCGGGCCCTGCCCGAGGTGACCTCGGTGCGCGCTGAACTCCTGGGGGGGCGCATCTGAACACTCCCGTCGTTACCGTCGCGTAACAACTTCGAAGGCGCTGCAAAGAAAACGAATCCGCGAGCGCCGGGTCCGCTGGAGCGACTTCTTCGCAAGATTCCCGTCTGTGCTGCGTAACACCAAACCCGTTCTCACCGTCCTTCCAGAGCCGAAAGCCCCTTACACAGAAGCGTCTCGCAGCTCTTGTGAAGCGCGGCACAAGTCTTGCTTGCATCCTGGGGGTGCACGTGACGGGAGGACACCCGCACACCGAAAGACCACGGACGATGGGAGGTGGTGCAATCACTCGAACCTGGACGGAGGACGGACTTCCCGGGGACTCGCCACGAGAGTGGCGCGCCCGAACCACGCAGAGATCTGAATCAGCATTCTGCCCGCGAGGTGGAATGCGGCGAGGAGGTATGCTATGCCGAGTTTTGTGAACCCGGACAAGTGTGACGGGTGCAAGGCGCTGGACAAGACCGCCTGCCAGTACATTTGTCCCAACGACCTGATGGTCCTCGACAAGGAGAAGATGAAGGCGTACAACCGCGAGCCCGAGATGTGCTGGGAGTGCTACAACTGCGTGAAGATTTGCCCCACGCAGGCGGTAGACGTGCGCGGTTACGCCGACTTCGTCCCCATGGGGGCCTCCGTGGTGCCGATGCGCTCCACCGACAGCATCATGTGGACGGTGAAGTTCCGCAGCGGCCAGATCAAGCGGTTCAAGTTCCCCATCCGTACCACCCCCGAGGGCCAGGCGCAGCCGTCCGGCGGCTGGGAAACCGACGTCTCCCTGGATGACGTTGCCACCCTCTCCACCGAACCCGCTTCCCTCGGCCTCCCCGCCGTGTGGACCAAGTGAAGGAGGCTGCCATGGTGGACTTCAAGACCGTCGAGGTAGATACCGACTTCCTGATCCTGGGAGGCGGCATGGCGGCCTGCGGCGCAGCCGTGGAGGCCGCGTACTGGGCCAAGCAGCATGGGCTCAAGGTAACCCTGGTGGACAAGGCGGCCGTGGATCGCTCCGGTGCCGTGGCCATGGGGCTTTCCGCCATCAACCAGTACGTCGGGTTGAAGGACGGACAGAACACCGTCAAGGACTACGTGGACTACGTGCGCAACGACCTCATGGGGGTCACCCGCGAGGACCTGGTGGCGTCCATCGCCCGGCACGTGGACTCCACCGTCCACCTGTTCGAGAAGTGGGGCCTGCCCATCTGGCTGGACGAGAACGGTGGCTACGTGCATGAGGGCCGCTGGCAGCTGATGATCAACGGCGAGTCGTACAAGGTGGTGGTCGCCGAGGCGGCAAAGAACGCCCTCGGCACCGAGAACATCTTCGAGCGTGTGTTCATCGTCGGCCCGATCATGGAGGGCGAGGAGTGCAAGGGCGCGTACGGCTTCTCGGTGCGCGAGAACGCCTTCTACGTGTTCAAGGCGCGCGCCACCCTGGTGGCCATGGGCGGCGCGGTGCACGTGTTCAAGCCGCGCTCCTCCGGTGAAGGCCAGGGCCGCGCCTGGTATCCGCCGTGGAACGCCGGCGCTTCGGCCTACTTCACCCTCATGGCCGGCGCCGAGATGACCTGCCAGGAAGTGCGCTTCATCCCGGTGCGCTTCAAGGACGCCTACGGCCCCGTCGGGGCCTGGTTCCTGCTCTTCAAGTCGCGCGCCACCAACGCGTTCGGTGGCGAGTACATGGTCGAGCGCAAGGAAGAGCTGGCCAACTGGGCGCCCTACGGCCACGTCAAGCCGATCCCGGCGAACCTGCGCAACTACCTCGGCATGCTCGACGTCATGCAGGGCAAGGGCCCCATCTACATGCGCACCGAGGAAGCGATCCAGAAGATCGCCAACACCTACAAGGACGACCCCAAGGCCTACCAGAAGAAGATGAAGGAACTCGAGTCCGAGGCCTGGGAGGACTTCCTCGACATGACCATCTCGCAGGCCATCCTGTGGGCCGCCAGCAACGTGCAGCCCGAGGAGAGGTCCTCCGAGATCGCCGCCGCCGAGCCGTACTTCATCGGCTCCCACTCCGGCGCCTCCGGCGCCTGGGTGTCCGGCCCCGAGGACCTGCAGACCGAGGAGACCAAGAAGGAGTACTTCTGGGGCTACGACGGCATGTCCACGGTCAAGGGCGTGTTCTGCGCCGGCGACGCGTCGGGCGCCTCGTCGCACAAGTTCTCCTCCGGCTCCCACGCCGAGGGGCGCATCGTCGCCAAGGCGGCGATCCGCTACCTGGTGAAGGAGAATCCGCCCAAGCCGACGGTCGACGCCGCCGTGATCGAGGCGTTGAAGGCCGCCACCTACAAGCCGCTCTTCACCTTCGAGCAGCACAAGGGCGCCACCACGCAGACCGACGTCAACCCCAACTACATCCTGCCCAAGATGTTCATGATGCGGCTGCAGAAGCTCATGGACGAGTACGCCGGCGGCGTGAGCGCTCAGTTCACCACCTCCAAGCCCCTGCTCAGCCGGGCGTTGGAACTCCTGGCCCTGCTCAAGGAGGACTCCGCCAACCTGGGCGCGGCCGACCTGCACGAACTGATGCGTGCGTGGGAGAACACTCACCGCATGTACCAGGCCGAGGCGCACGTGCGCTCGGTGCTGTTCCGCGAGGAGACGCGCTGGCCCGGCTACTACTTCCGCGCCGACACGCCCAAGCTCGACGACGCCAACTGGCACTGCTTCGTCAACTGCATCTACAACCAGTACAGCAACGAGTGGAAGATGCTCAAGCGGCCGATCCTGCACATCTTTGCACCGGCCAAGGAGCATGAGCTGCTCGGCGGCTGATCCTCCAACCAACTCAATCCCCCGGGCGCCGCTGGGCGCCCGGGGGATTCCCCCCCGTGCCCGCCCCCGACGAGGTCTGGAAATGGCAAAAGAGGGAGTCGAGTCCTGCCCCCACTGTCACGAGCCGCTGAAGAGATTCACGCTCCCTGACCACACCGGCTGGCAGGAGACCTATCACCTGGCCTGCTTCAACGACGCCTGTCCCTACTTCCGGCGCGGCTGGGTGTGGATGTTCGAGAGGTTCGGGGTGAAGTCGTCCTACCGCCATCGCGTCGATCCGCGCACCGGCGCCATCTCGCCGCTGCCGGTGTGGTCGCGCGACGCCCTCAAGGACCGCATCATCGAGGATGACGCCAGCAGCGGGGCAGACTTGGAGCCGCCGGCCGGCGCTGGCGTGATCCCCGAGAACGGCTCGGGGTGAGGGGGGAAGACGTGACGGCCGCACACACCGAAGTCCCGGAAGCGCTGCGCGGCAAGCGGCAGCTCGGTGAGGGGGAGAGCTTCGCCTTCTCCTGTCATCCCGGCGTACCGTGCTTCAACCGCTGCTGCGCCGACGTGAACATCATCCTGACACCGCTCGACGTGCTGCGCCTGGCGCGCCGTCTCGACCTGCCCACACGTGCCTTCCTCGATCGCCACACGCTCACGCCCATCACCAAGGAACTGCACCTTCCCGTGGTCATGCTGCGCATGCGCGACGACCAGCGCAAGAGCTGCCCGTTCGTCGGCGAGCAGGGCTGCACGGTGTACGAGGATCGGCCGTGGGCGTGCCGCATGTACCCGGTGGGCATGGGCATCCCTCCGGCGCGCGCCGGCATCGAACCGGCGCCCGTGTACTTTCTGTTCGAGGATGACTTCTGCGAGGGGCGCTGCGGCGACCACCGCTTCACCGCCGAGCAGTGGCGGGCCGATCAGGGGGTCGATGAGCGCGACGCCATCGAGACCGGTTACCGCGCCATCGTCTCCCATCCGTGGTTCATCGGCGGGCGTACCCTCGACCCGAAGCGCATGGAGATGTTCTTCACCGCCGCGTACGATCTCGACTCGTTCCGCTCCTTCATCTTCGAGACGTCGTTTCTCGACCGTTTCGAGCTCGAGAACGAGTTGGTGGAGCGGCTGCGCACCAACGACGACGCGCTTCTAGACTTTTCCTGGCGCTGGCTGCGCTTCGCCCTGTTCGCCGAACCGACTCTTACGGCGCGCCCTTCGGCGCCCGCGCAACGGAGGACCCCATGAGTGCCTCACCTGGTGCACACCCGCTGCTCGTCGTGGGCGCGGGCATTTCCGGCGTGACGGCCGCGCTCGAAGCCGCCGAGGCCGGCCGCAAGGTGGTACTGGTCGAGCGAGAGCCCTACGTGGGCGGCCGCATCACGCGCACCCACCACTACTTCCCCAAGATGTGCCCGCCCTCCTGCGGCATGGAGATCAACACCCGGCGGCTGGAACGCAACGCCAACGTGCGCGTCTGCGTCAACGCCGAGGTCGCCGGCGCCCGGCGTTCCGACGCCGGCTGGTCGGTGACCGTGCGCCACAAGCCCGCCTACGTCAACGACCGCTGCACCGCCTGCGGAGCCTGTTCGGAGGTGTGCCCGGCCTCCCTTCCCGACCCCTTCAACCTGGGTCTGAACCAGGTCAAGGCGATCCGCCTGGCGCACGGCAACGCCTGGCCGCGGCGCTTCACCCTCGATCGACAGGCTTGCCCTGACGGCTGCCGGGCCTGCGTCGACGCCTGCACCTACGAGGCCATCGATCTCGCCGCCCAGCCCCGCGAGGAGCAGGTGGAGACCGGCGCAGTGGTGGTGACCACCGGCTGGAGCCCCTATCCCCTCGACAAGCTGCCGGAGCTGCTGGGCGGGCTCGATCCCGATGTCGTCGCCAACGTCCACCTGGAGCGACTGGCCTCCCCGGGGGGACCCACGGGAGGGAAGATTGTGCGCCCCTCCGACGGCGCCCCGCCTCGCCGTGTGGCGTTCGTGCAGTGCGCCGGTTCCCGCGACGTCAACCACCTGCCGTACTGCTCGGCGGTGTGCTGCCTGGCCTCCCTCAAGCAGGCCGTCTACGTCAAGGAGCAGCTGCCCGAGGCCGAGGTGACCATCTACTACATCGACCGGCGCACCCCCGGGCGCAACGAGGACGTGCTCACCAAGGTCGCGGCCATGGAGGGCGTCAAGCTGGTCAAGGGAAAAGTCGGCAAGATCACCCGTGCCGACGGCGCGCTCAAGCTCAAGGTCGAGGACGTCGAGCAGGGTGTCCTGACCGAGGCCGAGGCCGACCTGGTCGTGCTCGCCACTGGCATGGTGTCCAACCTCAAGGAGGGACAGTCGCCGTTCGGCCTCCTCCTGGACGAGGACGGCTTCGGTCTGCCCAGCCACGATCTGGGGGTCTCCGTCGCGGGGGTGGCGCGCCGGCCTGAAGACGTCGCCGCCTCGGTGCGCGACGCGACCGGCGCAGCGGCCCGTGCCATCGTCGCCACCGAAAGGAGGGCGTAGGAACCATGCAGCGCATCGGAGTTTTCCTGTGCAGCGGATGCGGCATCGGCGAGGCGCTCGATGTCGCTGCTCTGGAGAAGGCGGCAAAAGAGGAGAAGGCGGCTCACTGCGCCACCCATCCCTGCCTGTGCAGCCCCGAGGGCGTCGCCAGCATTCGCGCCGCCGTCGACGATGGCAGGGCCGACGGCGTGCTGCTCGCAGCGTGCTCGCCGCGGGCCAAGACGCATGAGCTCACCTTCGACCCGTTGAAGCTGGCGGTGGAGCGGGTGTCGCTGCGCGAGCAGGCGGTGTGGAGCCAGCCCCCGAACCACGAGGACACCCAGCTCCTCGCCGACGACCTCCTGCGCATGGGCATCGCCAAGCTCGCCAAGATGTCCCTGCCGGTCCCCTTCACCGCCGAGATCTCGGACATCGTGCTGGTGGTGGGGGGTGGCGTCGCCGGCCTGGAGGCCGCCCGCGCCGCCGCCGGTGCCGGGCACGAGGTGGTCCTGGTCGAGTCGTCGGCGACGCTGGGCGGGCGCATGGCAGGGGTGGCCCACCTGCTGCCCGAATGCCCGCCCTACGACGTTCTCCACCCCAACCGCACGGGTGAGCTGGTGGCCAAGGTGCAGGGTGACGCGCGCATCACCGTGCACACCGGCGCTCGCATCACCTCGATCTCCGGCCAGCCGGGTCAGTTCGCGGTGACCCTCGCCACGCCAGACGGCGAGACGTCGTTCACCGCCGGGGCCATTGTGCAGGCCACCGGGGCGCGCCCCTACGACGCGAACAAACTGCCCCATCTTGGCTTCGGCGCCTCGCCCAACGTCATCACCTCGATGCAACTCGACGACATGCTCGCCAAGGGATCGCTCGCGCGGCCCGGCGACGGCGGCGTGCCCAAGCGCGTCCTCTTCGTGCAGTGCGCCGGGTCGCGCGATCCCCAGCACCTCCCCTACTGCTCCGCCGAGTGCTGCGGCACAACGCTTCGTCAGGTCGCCACCATCCACCAACTCAACCCCGCGGTGGAGACGGCCGTCGTCTACCGTGACATGCGCACGCCGGGCCAGCTCGAGCGTTTCTACCTGGCGGTGCAGAGCCAGCCCAACACCATGCTGACGCGCGGCGAGGTGGACCGGGTGGGCGGCAACGGCCACGGCCCGCTCCAGGTCCACATGAGCGAGAGCCTGCTGGGCAACAACGTCACCCTCGAAGCGGACCTCGTCGTCCTGGCAGTGGGCATGCTTCCCGTCGCCGCGGACGGCGAGGCGGTGCGCGCCCTGCACGATGCCCTCCTGCGTGCCGAGAAGGGAGATTCCGAGACCCAGCGCAGAGACGCCGCGGCGCTCGCCGAGCAACTCGCCCATCACCAGGACACCGAGATCCTCAATCTGGATTACCGCCAGGGTCCGGACATACCGGTGCTCAAGTACGGCTTCCCCGACTCCCACTTCATCTGCTTCCCCTACGAGACCCGCCGCACCGGCATCTATGCCGCTGGCACGATGCGCGCCCCGATGGATCCCCCACAGGCCGCGGAGGACGGCTGGGGCGCCGCCATGAAGGCGATCCAGTGCATCGAGGCGGCCAAGCGCGGCGCTGCCGTGCACCCGCGCTCGGGGGACCTCGGGATGCCCGACTTCTTCCTGCAGCGCTGCACCCAGTGCAAGCGTTGCACCGAGGAGTGCCCGTTCGGCACCCTCAACGAGGACGTCAAGGGCACGCCCCAGCTCAACCCACTGCGCTGCCGCCGCTGCGGCATCTGCATGGGCGCCTGCCCTGAGCGCATCATCTCGTTCCCCGACTACGGCGTTGACCGGATATCGGCGATGATCAAGGCGATGAGCGTACC
>JBBINC010000099.1:9970-11611 GCA_037444085.1 Acidobacteriota bacterium
CGTACCCGAGGAGTTCGAGGAGAAGCCGCGCATCATCGCCCTGATGTGCGAGAACGACGCCGTTCCGGCCCTGGATCATGCGGCGGCGCGGCGCGAGCGGTGGTCGCCGTGGATCCGCGTCATCCCCATGCGCTGTCTCGGCTCCATGAACATTGTCTGGATTGCCGACGCCCTCTCGCGTGGCATCGACGGCCTGTTGCTGGTCGGCTGCAAGTCGGGCGACGACTACCAGTGCCACTACGTGCGAGGTTCGCAGCTCGCCCAGACGCGGCTGGGGAACGTACAGGAAACGCTGACCCGCCTCGCCCTGGAGCCTGAGCGCATCAAGGTGGTCGAACTGTCGCACGACGAGTTCGCACGCATTCCCGAGATCTTCAACGAGTTCGCCGCCGAGATCGAAGGTCTGGGAGCGAACCCGATGAAGGGGTTCTGACACCGCCACCGAGTGAGGAGTGACAACCATGGCTTCCATTCCTGCTCTGCTACCTTCCACCGCCTACCGCAACGAGTTGCGCCGGCGCGGCGGGGAGTCCGCGGCGCGCTGCTACCAGTGCGCCACCTGCTCCAGCGTGTGCGAGCTGGCCCCCGCCGCGCAGCCGTTTCCGCGCAAGCAGATGCTCCTCGCCCAGTGGGGCATGGCCGAAGCGCTCGCTGCCGATCCGGCGGTGTGGCTGTGCCACCAGTGCAACGACTGCACCGTGCGTTGCCCGCGCGACGCGCGACCGGGCGATGTGTTGGGCGCGGTGCGGTCGCTTGCCATCGAGAAGCTCGCCTTTCCTGGCTTTCTCGGCAAGCTGGTGGGGGCCGCGCGCCTCACCTGGCCGCTGCTGCTCGCCCTCCCCGTCCTCTTCTGGGTGGCCCTCCTCGGCCTGACCGGCCGACTGGCGGTACCAGTGGGGCTGGAGGCCGGCTGGGCCTACGACGTCCTGGTGCCCCACGCGTTCATCTACGCGGTGTTCTTCCCGGTGGCGGGCTGGGTCATCCTCGCCTCGTGGATCGCCGGGCGGCGCTTCTGGTCGGCGCTCGGCACCTCCGGCGCCAGATCCGGTTCGTTCCTGGCCAACCTCCTGCCGGCGCTGGGAGAGGTGGCCACCCACAAACGCTTCGGCTCCTGCACCGCAGCCAAGCCCCGCAAGCTCGGCCACCTCACTCTCCTGTGGGGATTCGTCGGCGCAGCCGTGACCTCGGGCCTGCTCATCGTCGGCATGTACATCCAGCGCCTGCCCATGCCCCTGGCCCTCGACCACCCCTACAAGATCCTCGGCAACGTCTCGGCCGGGCTGCTCCTCGTGGGCGGCGCCATCCTGGTCGGGAACCGACTCGGCGACCGCAAGGCGGCGGGGGCATCGTCGGCCTTCGATTCCTTTTTCTTGAGCGTCGTGGTCCTGGTCATCGCCAGCGGCATCGTGGTCGAGCTGGCCCGCCTCGCGCACGTCCCCGCCCTCGCCCTTTCCAGCTACATCCTCCACCTCGGGTTCGTCATGAGTCTCTTCCTGACCTTCCCCTACTCCAAGTTCGCGCACATGCTCTACCGCACCCTGGCGATGGTGCACGCCCGCATGGCGGGGCTCGAGAAGAGGTGAAACGCTCGCCGCGCCGCTCGGACCACGTCATGCCGCGAGATCCCTCGCCCGCTCTGCG
>JBBINC010000100.1:0-11060 GCA_037444085.1 Acidobacteriota bacterium
TGCGGGTGGTGACCGGAGAGGAGGGAGCGGGGGAACGAGAAGGGTGGAGGGCGGGGTAATGGACCGCAAGCAGAAGTTGGGAGGAGTGAGGCAGACGCCGGCAGAGGAGAGAGACGGTGGCCGGCTGCCGTCTGGGTGGCGGGTGGCGTGTGTGCGGGTACCGAGCTTTCCCGTGCAGGCGCTGCGGCGCGGCCGGCCGGAGCTGGCCGAGACGCCGCTGGCCGTCGCCGTGGGTCCTACCCCCCGGGATGAGGTCGTGGCGGTGTCGGCCGAGGCGGTGGAGCTGGGGGCGCGGGTGGGGTTGACCGCGGCGCAGGTGCGGCAACGGGCGCCGGGAGTGAAAGTGGCGGTGACCTCCCCGGAGTTGACGCTGGCTGCCGCCGAGGCGCTGGCCGATGTGGCGCAGGGGTTTTCTCCTCGCCTGCGGCGGGTTGCCCCGGGAGAGGTGTGGCTGGACGTGGCGGGGGTGGTGCCGCTGTGGGGGAGCGAGCAGCATCTCGCCTGCGAGGTGCTGCGACGCTGCCGCCGGGTGGGGCTGGAGGGGTGTGTGGGAGTGGCGGGCAACGGCGAGGTGGCGCGGGTGGCGGCGCGGATGGCGGAAGGAGTGAGCGAGGGGTTGGTGGTGGTACCGCCAGGTCAGGAGCGGAGTTTCCTGGCGCCGCTGCCGTTGCGCGCCCTCGACCCGCTGCCCGCGCTGGCGGCTGCTCTGATGCGCTGGGGTCTGGCCACCGCGGGGGAGGTGGCGGCGCTGGCGCGAGAGGAAGTGGCGCTGCGGCTGGGGAGGGAGGGGGTGTGCCTGCACCGATTGGCGGCCGGGGAGGAGGGCGAAGTATTCGTCCCCGATCCCCAGCCCGAGGAACTGCGGGAGGGGATGTCGCTGGAGTATCCGCTCACCTCCCTGGAGCCTTTTCTGTTCGTGCTGCACGGCCTGCTCTCGCGTCTGGCGCAGCGCCTGGAGGTGCGCGGCGAGGGGTTTGCCGAAGTCCTCCTGGAACTGGGTCTGGCAGGGACGGGCAGATACGAGGTGCCGGTGCGGCTGGTCGCGGTCACCCGGGAGGTAGCGGCGGTGCACGCGATGGTGCGCCTGCATCTGGAGGCGCACCCGCCGAGGGCGCCGGTGGAGGACGTGGCGGCACGGGTGGTACCGGGGCGGCTGCGGCTGCTCCAGGCCTCGCTCTTCGGTCCGCCGCAGCCGGCGCCCGGCAAGCTCGCCCAGGCGCTGGCGCGGCTTGCCGCCCTGGCAGGGGCGGGGCGGGTGGGGGCGCCCGCGGTCCGCGACAGCCATCGGCCGAACGACAGCACGGTGGTACCGTTCCTCCCCCCCAGCCCGGACGCCTCGGCGCACGGTACCGGCAAGCACCAGGCTGCCCCGGTACCCGGCCCCGTTCTGCGGGCCTTCCGGCCGCCGCGGGAGGCGCAGGTTGTGACGGTGGGGTCGCGCCCGGTGGTGGCGCGGTTGGGCGGGCTGGGCGGGGTGGTGGCGCGGTGTGCCGGTCCGTACCGCTTCGTGGGCGAATGGTGGGGAGAAGAGCCTTTCGCTCGCGACGAGTACGACGTGGCCACCACCGATGGCGCGGTGTGGCGCCTGGCTTTCGATCGGCTGGAGGGAAAGTGGTTTGCCGATGGGCTTTACGACTGAGTATCGGGAGCTGCACGCGCGCACCGCGTTCTCCTTCCTGGAGGGGGCGGCGGAGCCGGAGGCGGTGGCGGAGCGGGCGGCTTCGCTGGGTCTTGGCGCCGTGGCCGTCACCGACCGCGCCGGGGTCTACGGCCTGCCGCGCTTCGCCAAGGCGGCGCGGCAGGTGGGCGTGGAGGCCATGGCCGGCGCCGAGGTGGTGCTGGAGGATGGCACGCGCCTGCCGCTGCTGGTAGAGACGCCGCAGGGATGGTCCAACCTGTGCCGGCTGCTCACCTCCGGGGCGCTGGGCCGCCCCAAGGGTGAGAGCAAGATCGGCTGGGAACTGCTGGCCTGCCACGCTGAAGGGGTGACGGCGCTTACCGGCGGGGTGGCCGGCCCGCTGGTGCGGGCGCTGCACGGCGGAGGGGAGGAGGCGGCGGCGGGAGTGCTGCGGCGGCTGGCGGCGATCTTCACGCCGGCGCATCTGGGGGTGGAGTTGAACCGCCATGGGCGGCGCGGTGAGGAGGCGCGCAACGCCGCCCTGGTGCGCCTGGCGCGCGCCGCCGGCGTCCCCTTTGTGGCGGCCCAGGACGCTCTCCTGGCAAGTCCTGCCGACGGGCTGGTGGCCGACGTTTTCACCTGCCTGCGTGGCCACCGCACCCTGGACACGGCGGGGCGGCGACTGGAGGTGAATCGCGCCCGCTGCCTGCGTTCGCCGGGGGAGATGGCCCGCCGGTGGGCGGATCTGCCCGAGGCCGTAGCCGCCACCGCGCGGGTCGGCGAGCGCCTGACCTTTCGTCTCGAACAGCTACCCTACCGCTTTCCCGCCGCGCGGCTCGCGGCAGGGCGGGACGAGAACGCCGAACTGCGGGCGCGGGTGGCAAAAGGAGCTCGGGAGCGTTATGGCACCCTCACGCCGCGGGTGGCGGCGCAGCTGGAGCGAGAGCTCGCGCTCATCGCCAAGCTCGGTCTGGCGGGGTACTTCCTGGTGGTGCACGACATCGTGCGCTACTGCCGGCGCCGCGGCATCCTCGCCCAGGGGCGGGGGTCCGCCGCCAACTCCGCCGTGTGCTACGCCCTGGCCATCACCGCCGTCGATCCGGTGGCCATGGATCTGCTGTTCGAGCGTTTCCTCTCCGAGGAGCGGGGGGAATGGCCGGACATCGACCTGGACCTGCCCTCGGGCGAGCTGCGCGAGGAGGTGATCCAGCACGTCTTCGCCACGTACGGGGAGCGTGGTGCGGCGATGACCGCCAACGTCATCACCTACCGCGGCCGCTCGGCGGTGCGGGAGGTGGGCAAAGTGCTGGGGTTTGGCGAGGAGCATCTGGGCAGAGTATGCAAGTACATCTCCGAATGGGGGTTCGAGAAGGACCCCCGAGCCGAGCTGAGCGGCTACCTGGCCCAGGCCGGGCTGGACCCCGGCGAGCGCCGGGCGCGCCTGCTCGTCGAGGTGGCGGCACGCCTGCTGCGCCTGCCCCGCCACCTGGGGCAGCACTCCGGTGGGGTGGTGCTGGCGCGAGGGCGACTGGACGACGTGGTGCCGCTGGAGCCGGCGAGCATGCCCGGCCGCCGGGTCATTCAGTGGGACAAGGACGACTGCGCCGATCTGGGGATCATCAAGGTGGATCTGTTGGGCCTGGGGATGCTCAAGGTGCTGCAGGACGCTGTGCCGCTCATCCGCGCCCATGAGGGGGCGGAGGTGGATCTGGCTCATCTGCCCCCCGATGACCCCGCCACCTACGCCATGATTCGCGCCGCCGACACGGTGGGGGTGTTCCAGATCGAGAGTCGGGCGCAGATGGCCACCTTGCCACGCATGCGCCCCGAGCGCTTCTACGACCTGGTGGTGGAGGTGGCGATCATTCGGCCTGGACCCATCGTCGGCAAGATGGTGCACCCCTACCTGAACCGCCGCCAGGGGCGGGAGCCGGTCACCTACCCGCACCCCGACCTCGAACCCATTCTGGCCCGCACCCTGGGGGTGCCGCTGTTCCAGGAGCAGCTCATGCGCGTGGCCATGGTGGCGGCGGGGTTTTCCGGCGGGCAGGCGGAGGAATTGCGGCGAGCCATGGCGGCGAAGCGCTCTCTGGAGCGCATGGCCAAGCTGGAGCAGCAGTTGCGCGACGGCATGGCGGCTCGGGGGATCACCGGCGAGGCGGCCGAGGCCATCGTGCAGGGGATAACATCCTTCGCCCTCTACGGTTTCCCCGAGTCCCACGCCGCCTCCTTCGCCCTCATCGCCTACGCCTCCGCCTACTTGAAGGCGCACCACCCGGCGTGTTTCTTGGCCGCACTGCTCAACGCCTGGCCGATGGGGTTCTACCACCCCGCCACCCTGGTGCAGGACGCGCGGCGGCACGGGCTGCGCGTGCTGCCCATCGACGCCAGCCACTCCGGTTGGGTGTGCCGGGTGGAGCGGGAGGAAAGCGGCCGGCTGGCGGTACGGCTGGGGCTGCGCTTCGTCAAGGGGCTGCGGGAGGAGGCGGGGCGGCGGGTGGAGGAGGAGGCGGCACGGGCACCCTTCACTGGCGTGCGGGACGTGGCCTATCGCTGCTCGCTGCGCGCCGAGGAGCTGGCGGCGCTGGCGCAGGTGGGGGCGTTCGCCTCGCTGGGGGCGAGCCGCCGCAGGGCGCTGTGGCAGGTGGCGGCGCTGGACGGGCGCCGGCCGCCGCTGGCCCGCGCCATGGAGGGGGAGGCGGCGCCGAGTCCCTTGCCGGAGATGTCGCTGCCCGAACGCTACGCTGCCGACTTCACCGGCGCCGGCGTGACCGTTGGCGCCCACCCCCTGCGGCTGCGCCGCCGGGAACTGCAGCGGCGGGGGATCTTGAGCGCCCGGGAGTTGGCCAGACAACTCCACGGCCGGCAGGTGCGGGTGGGCGGCGCGGTCATCGTGCGCCAGCGCCCCGCCACCGCCAAGGGGTTGTGTTTCGCCACCCTCGAGGACGAGACCGGGTTCGCCAACGTGGTGTTTATGCCGGATTTCTTCCGCGCCCACAGGGCGGTGATCGCCGGCCACGCGCTGCTGGAAGTGGGTGGGGTGGTGCAATCTCGGGATGGCGTGGTCACCCTGCGGGCCGATGAGGTGCACCCTCTCTTCGCCGCTACCCCCGCTTTTCCCTCACGGGATTTTCACTGATTGATCAAGAGGGGCCGGAAAGCGAGCCAGCGATTTCGAGACGGTTCGCACTGCCTACGCCGAGAGGCTGGCGCTGAGGAAGTCGCGGTTGAGGCGGGCGATGGTCGCCACCGAGATCCCCTTGGGGCACACCGCCTCGCATTCCCGGTAGTTGCTGCACCCGCCGAACCCTTCCCGTTCCATCTGCGCCACCATCGCCCGCGCCCTTGCCGGCCGCTCCGGCTGCCCCTGGGGGAGCAGCCCGAGGTGGGTGATCTTGGCGGCGACGAAGAGCATGGCGGCGCCGTTGGGGCAGCCAGCCACGCATGCCCCGCAGCCAATGCAGACGGCGGCGTCCATGGCGTTCTCAACAGCCTCCTTGGCCACAAGGATGGAGTTGGCGTCGGGGGCCGCCCCGGTACGCGTGGAGATGAACCCGCCCGCTTGCATGATGCGGTCGAGGGCGCTGCGATCCACAACCAGATCCTTGACGACGGGGAAGGCGCGGGCCCGCCACGGCTCCACGACGATCACGTCGCCGTCACGAAAGTGGCGCATGTGGAGCTGGCAGACCGTGGTGCCCGGCAAGGGGCCGTGGGCGGTGCCGTTGATGACCACGCCGCAGGAGCCGC
Organism: Acidobacteriota bacterium; assembly: GCA_037444085.1. Classification (GTDB taxonomy): domain Bacteria; phylum Acidobacteriota; class Thermoanaerobaculia; order Thermoanaerobaculales; family Thermoanaerobaculaceae; genus CALEVZ01. The sequence continues at coordinate 5,369 of JBBINC010000100.1, forward strand.
AGATACCCTCGCGACAGTCGTGCTCGAAGGCGACGGGTTCCTCGCCACTGCCGATGAGGCGCTGGTTGAGGTGGTCAAGCACCTCCAGAAACGACATGTGCTCGCTCGCGTCGTCCAGGTGGTAGGTGACCAGCCGACCCTGGGCGTGGGGGGCGGCCTGTCGCCAGATGTGCAGTTGCAGGCGCATGGTTGCTCTCCTCACTCGCCGCGCGCAATCACGCGTAGCTGCGCGTCGCCAGAGCGACGTTGTTGAAGGTGAGGGGTTCGCGATGAGAAGCTGGCTCCGCGCCCTCCCCCCGCCATTCCCACACGGTCACGTGGGCGAAGTTGGTGTCGTCCCGCCGGGCCTCGCCGTCCGCGGTCTGGTGCTCCGCGCGGAAATGCGCGCCGCACGATTCCTCGCGGGCCAGGGCGTCGCGGCACATGAGCTCGGCGAGCTCAAGGTAGTCGGCCACGCGACCGGCCTTCTCCAACTCCTGGTTGAGGTTGTGCCCGTCACCTGGGATCCGCGCCTCCTCCCAGAAGCGCTGGCGCAGCTCCACGATGCGGGTGATGACCTGACCCAACCCGGCGGCGGTGCGGCTCATACCGCACTCGTTCCACACCAACCCGCCCAGTTCCCGGTGCAGCTCGTCCACGGTGCGGGGACCCTTGAGAGCGAGCAACCGTGCGGTGCGGGCATGCACCTCGTCGGCCACGGCGCGGAACGCCTCGTGCTCCCCGCTGACTGAAGGCAAGGTGGCGCTCGCCAGGTAGGCGCCCAGGGTGTACGGCACGATGAAATACCCGTCCGCCAGACCCTGCATGAGCGCCGAGGCCCCGAGGCGATTGGCGCCGTGGTCGGAGAAGTTGGCCTCGCCCAGCACGAACAGGCCCGGGACGGTACTCATCAGGTTGTAGTCCACCCACAGGCCGCCCATGGTGTAGTGGGGGGCGGGGTAGATGCGCATGGGCACCTGGAATGGGCTCTCGCCGGTGATGCGCTGGTACATCTCGAACAGGTTCCCGTAGCGCTCCGCGATCACCGCTCGCCCCTTGGTTCGCACCGCCTCGGTGAGGTCCAGGTATACACCGCGCCCGCCGGGACCCACGCCCCGTCCCTCGTCGCACATGCGCTTGGCGGCGCGGGAGGCCACGTCGCGGGGGGTGAGGTTGCCGTAGGAGGGGTACAGGCGCTCGAGGTAGTAGTCCCGCTCGTCCGCGGGGATCGAGGCAGGGGGCCGGACGTCGCCGGCTCGCCGGGGTACCCACACCCTGCCGTCGTTGCGCAGCGACTCGGACATCAGGGTGAGCTTCGACTGATACTCCCCGGCCTGGGGGATGCAGGTGGGGTGGATCTGGGTGAAGCAGGGGTTGGCGAAGCCGGCGCCGCGGCGGTGGGCGCGCCAGATGGCCGTGGCGTTGCACCCCTTGGCGTTGGTGGAAAGATAGAAGACGTTGGAGTAGCCGCCGGAGCATAGCAGGACCGCGTCGCCGCTGAAGCGTTCGATCTCGCCGGTGAGCAGGTTTCGGGTCACAATGCCCCGCGCCCGCCCGTCCACCACCACCAAGTCCAGCATCTCGGTGCGCGGGTGTACGGTCACGGTCCCTGCGGCCACCTGCCGGGCGAGCGCCGAGTAGGCTCCCAGCAGCAACTGCTGGCCGGTCTGGCCGCGGGCGTAGAAGGTGCGGGAGACCAGCGCGCCGCCGAAGGAGCGGTTGGCGAGGGTGCCGCCGTACTCGCGGGCGAACGGCACTCCCTGGGCGGCGCACTGGTCGATGATCGCCCCCGAGACCTCGGCCAAGCGGTAGACGTTGGCCTCGCGGGCGCGAAAATCCCCCCCTTTGACGGTCTCGTAGAACAGCCGCCAGACGCTGTCGCCGTCGTTGCAGTAGTTCTTGGCGGCGTTGATGCCGCCCTGGGCGGCGATGGAGTGGGCGCGCCGGGCCGAGTCCTGGTAGCAGAAGGCGCGCACCCGATACCCCAGCTCGCCCAGGGAAGCGGCTGCGGACGCTCCGGCCAGGCCGGTGCCGACCACGAGTACCGTGCGCTTCGTCCGGTTGGCGGGGGAGAGCAGGGGCAGGGCGTTCTTGTGGCGGGTCCAACACGTCTCAAGTGGCCCGGAAGGGGCGCGTGCATCGAGCTTCATGGTCATCCCCCTTACCTCACCAGTCCCAGCCACACGGCGAGCGGGATGGAGATGTTGCCGGCTCCGATGGCTGCAGCGATCACCGTGGCGGTGGCGCGCCGGAGGTGGTCCCACCGCGGGTGGGCGAGACCGAAGGTCTGCGTGGCGCTCCAGATCCCGTGGAAAAGGTGCAGCCCGAGGAGGAGGTTGGCCACGATGTAGGTGAGCGCCACGCAAGGCACGCGGAAGCCGGCGATCACGTTGTGGTACACGTCACCCGCGATGAACTCGGGATGGACGGCGCCGAAGGTGAAATGGAGGAGGTGGTACAGCACGAAGGCGGCAATCACCGGGCCGGTGAGGATCATCGAGCGCGCCGCCGGGTCGGCCTCGCGAAAACGCCTGCGGGCGTATGGCACCGGCCGGCTGCGCCAGTTTCGCCACGCCAACCGAGCGGCGTAAACGATGTGCACGCCGACGCACAACAGCAGGATCAGCCGCGCCAACCAAAGCGGCCCGGGGTTGGCGTGGAGGAAGGCGGCGTAGGCGTTGAGCGCGGCGGGCCCGCGGTAGATCTGCAGGTTCCCCAGCAGGTGCGCCACCACGAACAGGAACAGGACAACACCGGTTCCGGCGAGCAGCAGCTTCTGCCCGACGGTGGTGCGGATGAGGCCGATGGTGGTGGACATGCTGTACTCCCTGTTCTCTCCGCCAGTGCCCTGACGCGCGGCATTCCCTTCTCTGCGTCTGGGGGGTAGCACGAGCGTACCGCGTCACAGGTCAGGGCGCCAGCCTGCTTCCCACGAAGTGTTGCAATGCTTCAATCATGGCCGTGTCACTCGCCGAGCTGGCGGCGCACCTTCCTGGTCTCGAGGGCGTCCCCCCGGCGCTGGAGCGCGAATTGGCGGTTGTGGCGCGCCTGCAGGCGGCCGGGGAGGGCTGCTGCCTCTTCAGGGCTGGCGATTCATGCACCCATTTCGCGGTTCTCGCCGCGGGCACGGTGCGAGTCAGCGCTGCGGCGCCTTCGGGACGGGAGATCCTGCTCTATCGGGTCCGTCCCCGGGAGGTGTGCGCGATCACCATGAGCTGCCTGCTCGGCGATGTTCCTTACCCGGCCGACGGGGTGGTTGAGGAGCCTGTTCGCGCCTTCGTCATTCCCCGCTCCCTATTCCTGGAGATGTACGACCAGGTTGCCGGGTTTCGAAGCGCCTGTCACCACCTGTTCGCATCCCGCCTCGCCGACTTGATGTCGCTGCTGGCCCAGGTCGCCTTCGGAACCACCGCACAACGGCTTGCTGCCCTGCTGAGTGGGCGCGGCCCGCGCGTCGAGACCACGCACGAGCGGCTGGCGGGCGAACTGGGCACCAGCCGCGAGGTGGTCACGCGAGCACTGGGACAGCTCGAGGACGCCGGCCTGGTGCGAGCCCACCGGGGGTGGGTCGAGGTGGAGGACATCGCGGGGCTTCTCCGCCACGTTTCCGGCGCTTGGTGATCACAGTCACAGACGTCGAGCAGCCCCTGACAGGATACTGCGATCCGGTCGCAATTCAGGAGGTGACCATGCAGGCCAACGTGGGCGGAATCGATCGGCTGTTGCGGGTAGGGATCGGCCTGGCGGCGCTTGCCGCCGGAGTCTATGTCAAGAGTTGGTGGGAGCTGGTGGGGCTTCAGCCGCTGGCGACGGCGGTGGTGCGCTTGTGCCCCGTGTACCTGCCGTTCGGCGCGAGCACCTGCCGGACGCGGTAAGGAAGGGCAGACCCGGCGAGAGGCTAGGTTGCGCCGTTGTTTCTTGGGGGGGACAATGAAACGAGTGGCGACCGCACTGGGGGTGTCGGCGCTGTTTGGGGCGCTGGCTTTCGCGGACACCTACTCGATCTCGCTGCGCGGCGATCGAGAGGTAGGAAACGCAGGTGACTCCGACGGGTGGGGTCACGCCGTGGTCACCATGGATGGTGCCATGGCTCACTACTTCATTTGGGTCAAAGGCATCGCCGCGCCCACGGCAGCCCACATCCATGCCGCGCCGGCGGGGGTGAACGGCCCGGTACGCGTCGGCTTCCCGGCTGGCAGCTTCGCCGAGGTCGGAATTGCAACCTACCAGGCGGTGGGCTCGGTGGCGGTGGACGCCGCGGTTTCGGCTGCGATCGCAGCCGATCCGACTGCGTTCTACGTCAATGTCCACACCGCCGAGTTTCCCGGCGGCGCGGTGCGGGGGCAGTTGTTGGGCGAGGGCGCGGCTGCGGCCGCTCTCGCCTGCGATCTGCGCGGGTCGCGGGAGGTGCCAACCCCGGGCGACGCCGACGGTGTCGGCCACGCGACTGTGATCCGCGACGCCGGAAGCCTGATCTACTACCTCTGGGTGAAAGACATCGACGCTCCCACTGCGGCTCATATCCACAGCGGCTCGGCGGGGGTCGCGGGGGGTGTCGCGGTGGGGTTTGCCGGTCTGGCGTTCGCCGATGGCCAGGCGGCCGGCGTGGTGAGCGCCGATGCGTCGACCCTCGATGCCATCTGGCGGGAACCGGCGAGTTTTTACGTCAACGTCCACAACGCGCCATTCCCGGCAGGGGCGGTGCGTGGCCAGCTCGGCGCCAGCGAGACGACGATCTATCTGCCGGTCGTGGCCCGCAACCCCGGGCAGGGGAGCAGCGTTTTCGTCACCGACCTGCGCGTCCTCAACCTGGCCGATACCGATAGCGAAGTCTCTGTGTCATGGTTTCCCAAGGGGGCGGCGGGAGCGACTGCGGCGGCGGCGGTTTCCCGCCTGGCCGTCGTGTCGGCTGGCGAGGCGGTGGTCAACGACGTCGTGGGCACGCTGTTCGGCGCCAGCGACCGGGGGGCTCTGGCGCTCTCCTCGACGGCGCCGATTCGGGCTTCGGCGCGCACCTTCAACGACCAGCGCGCCGGAGGCAGCGGCACCTTCGGTCAGTTCGTCGAGGCGCTCGGCCGCGAGCGCGCGCATCGCAGCGGCGCCCTGTTGTTGGGCTCGCACCGACCCAAGGCCGACGGTCGAGACTTCCGCCTGAACGCCGGGTACTTCAATCCGAACCCGTTCCCCGTCGAGGTGACGTTCAACGTGCGCCGGCCCGACGGCACGGCGGTGGCGGCTCCAGGCGTGCGGACTCTTGCCCCGTGGGCCAACGACCTGGCGGCGTACCACGCGCTGGTGCCCGGCATCCCGGCGGCGGCGCAGTCGCAGTCGGCCTTTTTCGTGTCCTACAGCGCTTCGGCGCCGGTGTTCATCTACTCGTCGCTGGTGGACAACCTCACCGACGATGGGTTGCACGAGCCGGCCCAGCCGATCCCGGGAGCCCTGGTGGCGCGTCCCAACCAGCCCCCCAACGGGGTCATCACCTCGCCGGCGGGCAACGTGACGATCACGGCCGGTCAGGCGGTGACGTTCGCGGGAAGCACCAGCGATCCGGACGGCGATGAGGTTTCGGTGCTGTGGAGCTTCGGCGATGGCACCACCTCGACGGCTCTGAACCCGGGGAGCAAGACCTACGCCAGCGCCGGGGCGTTCGCTGTGACGTTCACGGCCACCGACGCCAAGGGGCTGGCCGATCCCACCCCCGACACCCGCG
>JBBINC010000101.1:0-10838 GCA_037444085.1 Acidobacteriota bacterium
CCTCGACCGCGGCGGCTGGCGACCGCCCGGCCGCGCTCAGCGCCACCGCAGTCGCGCACCGCGCGCCCACCGACCGGGGTTTCCGGCCGGGCCTCTCGCCTCGGCGCGCCGAGCTGGCAACCCCTCTGTGCTAGGCTTTGCGGGTACGAGCGTCGGCGCCGGCGGCAAGGAGGGTTCGAGGTGGACGTCGAGAAGCTGTTTACTCAAGCGGACCACGACGCCATCGCCGCGGCGGTGCGCGAGGCCGAGGCGCGGACCGCCGGCGAGATCGTCCCGGTGGTGGTGGAGGCCTCGGACGAGTACGAGGTGGCGACGTGGCGTGCCGCGACGCTGGGCGCGCTGACCTGCGCGCTGGCGGCGGCGGTGGTGTACGGTGCCGCTGGCTTGTGGAGCACGTTCATCGTCGCCTGGATCGCGCTGCCGGCGACGGCGGGGGCCACGGCCGCGGCGCTGCTGGTCAACCTCTGGCCGGGGCTGCGGCGGGCGATCATCGGGCGCGAGATCATGCAGCGTCGCACCGGCCGGCGCGCCCGCCAGGCCTTTCTCGCCGAGGAGGTGTTCCACACCCGCGACCGCACGGGCATTCTCATCTTCGTGTCGCTGTTCGAGCACCAGGTGGTGGTGCTGGGTGATTCCGGCATCAACGCGCGGGTCGCCCAGGCAGAGTGGCAGGCGGTGGTGGACGGCATCGTGGCCGGGATGCGGCGGGGCACGCCGGGATCGGCGCTCGTCGAGGCGATCGAGCGCTGCGGCGCGCTGCTGCAACGGCGGGGCGTGGAACTGCGTGCCGATGACACCGACGAGCTGGCCAACGAGGTGCGCCTGCATGAGCGCTGAGACCACACGCGGCGGCCGGGCGGTCTGGCTCATGGCGGCGTCGCTGCTGGCGGCGCTGCCGCTTGCGGCGCTGGAGGTTCCCTACCTCACCGGGCGGGTCAACGACCACGCCGGCCTGCTCTCGGAGGCGCAGCGGGAGAGCCTGGAGGCCGCCCTCGCCGAGCTGGAGCGTGCCACTTCGGCGCAGGTGGCGGTGCTGGCCATCCCCAGCCTGGAGGGGGAGGTGCTCGAGGACTACTCGCTGCGGGTCGCCGAGACGTGGAAGCTGGGGCAGCGCGATCGCGACAACGGCGTGCTCTTCCTGGTGGCCACCGGGGACCGCAAGATGCGCCTGGAGGTCGGCTACGGGCTCGAGGGCACCCTCACCGACGCCACCAGCCGCCGCATCCTGGACGGCATCGTGCGGCCGCGCTTTCGGGCCGGGGACTTTCCCGGCGGCATCGAGGCGGGTGTCAACGCCGTCGCCGCGGTGATCCAGGGAGACGAGAGTGTGCTGGCCGAGGCCGAGACCGGCGGCGAAGGCGAGCGTCTGGGCCTGCTTGGCGGCTTCCTGATGTTCCTCATCGTCGGACCGGTGCTGGGGCTGTTTTCGGTGGCCGCGCTGTTCACCAAGGGGTTCGCCGGCTGGTTCCAGTACGTCTTCCTGATGCCGTTCTGGGCGGTGTTCCCCAGCGCGCTGCTGACCCCGTACGTGGGCCTGCCGCTGCTGCTGCTGTGGATCGTCGGCTTCCCCATCCTCAAGATCTGGCTGGGGAGTACGCCGGCGGGCAAGGCGTTCTTGAAGGCGCACCCCGGCCTCGCCAAGATCGCCGCCACGGCGCGCAGCGCGCGGGGCGGGTCGAGCAGGTCCGGCGGCTTCTCCGGGGGCGGCGGCTCGTTCGGCGGCGGCGGCGCCTCCTCGAGCTGGTAGCGGGCCGGGCGGTTGGACGCGAACGCCGTCGATCCGCTCGTCGCCGCCGCGTTGGCGGTATGGGCGGCGGCGCTGTTCGCCCTGGCGTGGCGCACCCGCACCTCGGCGTCGCTGGAGTACCTGCTGGCTGGTCGCCGGTTGACCACGCCGGCGTTCGTGGCCACCCTGGTGGCCACCTGGTACGGTGGCGTGCTGGGCGTCGGGGAGTTCTCCTTCCGCTTCGGCATCTCCAACTGGATCGTGTTCGGGGTGCCGTACTATTTGGCCGCGCTGGCCTTTGCCGTGCTGCTGGCCGAGCGGGCGCGACGCAGCGAGGCGCTGTCGATCCCGGACCAGCTGCGCGCCGCCTACGGTCCGGCCACGGCGCGGGTGGGCGCGGTGCTGGTCCTCGCCATGGCGGTGCCGGCGGCGTACGTGCTGATGCTCGGGGAACTGGGCGGCATCTACCTGGGGGTGCCGCTGCCGGTGGCGCTGGTCGCCGCGGTGGCGTTCCTCATCGCCTACGCCATGGCCGGCGGTTTCCGCGCCGTGGTGCGCGCCAACGCGGTGCAACTGGTGTTCATGTACGCCGCCTTCGCCATGCTGCTGCCGGCCGCGCTGGCATCCACCGGCGGCTTGGCCGGCCTGTGGTCGGCGCTTCCGGCGGCCAGCCGCGCCTGGGACGGCGGCCTGGGCGTGCAGGCGATCGCCGTGTGGTACTTCATTGCCATGCAGACGCTGGTGGAACCGACATTCTACCAGCGCTGCTACGCCGCCGCGAGTCCGCAGGTGGCGCGGCGCGGGATTCTCATCTCCATCGCCTTCTGGGTGGTCTTCGATGTCCTCACCACGTTCTCGGGCCTCGCCGCCCGAGTCCTGCTCTCCGACCTCGCCAACCCCGTGCTCGCCTACCCGGAGCTCGGGCGGCTGGTGCTGCCGCCGCTGGCCAACGCGCTGTTCGCCGTCGGGTTGTTCGCCACCGTGATGTCGACGGCGCACTCGTACCTGTTTCTCGCCGCCTCGACGATCGGCCACGACGTGGCGCCGGAGCTGGCCCGGCGGGTCGACGAGCGGCACTGGACGATGGCCGGCCTGGTGATGGCCGCCGTCGCGGCGGTGGCGCTGGCGCTGGCGCTGCGCTCGGTGGTGGCCATCTGGCACGACGTGGGCAGCGTGGTCACCGCAGCGCTGCTGCTCCCCCTCGCCCTGTCGCACGCGCCGCCGCGCTGGCGCTACGGCCCCTGCGCCGCGCTGGTGGGAATGGTGGCAGCGGGTGCCACCGCCCTCGGCTGGGTGCTGGCGCGCACCCCCGAGGGGGCCTACCCGCTGGGCCTGGAACCGATCTTCCCGGCTCTGGCAGTGTCGGGGCTGGCGTGGATGCTGGAACGGGCGAGGCCGAACAAGTGACGATTCCCGTGTCTTCCCTCTTCGGGGGTTCTCGCCGGCCCCCCACACATCCTTACTTGCTGGGGGCTCCGCTCTCCGCCCACCCCGCCACCCTCGCTCCAGCCCTCAAGACCCCACGCGCCGGGGAGCAAAGCTCCCCTCCGCTGGCCTCCGCCGCGAAACCCCCCGAAGAGAATGACACGGACACGGAGACAGCGTGGGCGTCCAGATACGAGTGTCTAGCCTTCCTCAAGCCAGGGGAGTAGGCGCTCAGTAGAACTTGTCCAGCTCGCCGGCGAGGAACGCCTTGGCGAAGAACTCCGGACTCGAGTCGCTGTCCATGAGCATGTCGAGCTGGCGGGCGCACATGGTGATGCGGCCCAGGTCCTGAAGGCGTACGACGATGACACTCTCCTCGTACTTGTCCAGGCGGGCGTGGAGGATCTCGCCCTTGGCCTTGACGCGGAACTCCAGCGCCTCAAGGACGCGTGTCAAGAAGACGATGCGCCTCGCCCGCCGCTGGGCGTCGGCGGCGCCGCCCGAAAAGCGGAAGTGGATGTAGTTCTTGTTCGTGCTGTGGCCGCAGTAGCTGTCCACGGTGGAGAAGTGGTACCCGGCCTTGGTGGAGAAGTTCAGGTACCGGTCCGAGACGATCGCGTAGGAGAGTCGGCCCAGCTTCTGCGCCTGGGGCGGCGGCCCTGCCATGCTCTCTCCCAGCACCGAGAGGAAGCCCTTCACCGAGACGGGGCGCGGGTTGCGCCACGAGTGCCGCTGATCGAGCATGCCGTCGAGAAAGGCGCGCATGGGCACCGAGGTGACCGCGGCGACAGGTACCGTGTGCCCGGCGTACCCCTCCTCGGCCAGCCCGCCGCCGACATCGAAGACGCGGATCTCGATGGGCAGCTCGGCGGCCAGCCGGTACGAGTTGTGCCGGTCCTCGCTGGCCGCGTCACCAAAGTGAAACATCACCTCGAACGCCTTCTCGTGCACGAACCGAGTGATGTCGTGCAAGGTGCGGCAGTGGGTGGGCGCGAACTCCGGGGCCGCCGGGTCGGTGAGGTGCAGCGGCGTGACCAGCGACGCGATGCGGCCCAGCGCCTGCACCGCCGGCGTGTCGCGCCGCACCGTCTGACGCCGCCTTCCCGCCTTGCCGTCGGGGGGCAGCCCGGCGTAGATGCGGCGAGCGCGCGCATCGACGGTCACGTGGCGCCCCGGCTCCAGCGCAACCAGCGCCCCGGTAACGCCGACCAGCGCCGGCACCCCCATCTCCCGCGCCAGAATCGCCATGTGCCCGGTGGGCGACCCCACCTCGGTAACGATGGCGGCGCACCGATTCATGACCTGCAGGAAGCTCGGCGAGGAGTGCCGCGCCAGCAGCACCCCCCCCCGCGGGAAGGTGCGCAGATCCTCATCCCGGTGGGCGGGCACCACGGGCCCGGCGCCCACCCCGGAACACGCCACGGCGCCGCCATCCAGCAGCACGGCCATGCCCTGGGTGAGGGCCGTATCCTCCGTGGTTTCGCCGGCCATCGGCACCATGGGGCGAGTCTGCAGGATGAACAGGCGATTCCCGCCGTCGATCGCCCACTCCACATCCTGGGGCGAGCGAAAGTGGGCCTCAAGCGTTCGTGCCGCCGCGCCAAGGCGCAGGAGTTCGTGCGCAGCTAGCAGTGTCCCGCCGCCCTCGAAGTCGCCGCCCAGAGTGCCAACCCACACGCTGGCGCTCTCGGTCCCCGCCGCCACACCCGCGGCGACTCCCGCCGTCGCGGCGATCATCACCTGGTCCCCGTCCATGTCCTCAGGGTGGCGTGAGAACATGATGCCCGCAGCACGCGGCTCGACCATGCGCAGGCACCCCACGGCCATGGCGGATTCGCCGGCCGTCAACCCTCGCGCCAACCGGTACGACACGGCCACCGGTGAGAACGCCGAGGCCACCACCCGCCGGTACACGTCGGCCAGCTCGTGTCGTCGGACGTTGAGTTGAGAGTGGTAGATGCCGGCATGGGAGGCGGCCGCCGCGTCCTCCCCCACCGCGGAGGACCGCAGGGCGACGAGAACGTCCTCACCTCCAAACGCCCGCTCGAAGGCGTCCTCGATGGCGGCGGCCAGCTCTCGCGGCAGCGAGCCGCCGAGAATGGCCTCGTACACCTCCCCGCAGGCGTCGGCCAGGGCCTCGGGCCCGTGCGACTCGAGCACCCCTTCCAGCCGCTCGCAGCGCTCCCACAACTCGTTCTCCGCCATGAAACGGGCGAACGCCGAGGTGGAGATGACGAACCCGGACGGCACAGCGAGGCCGCAGGCGCTCGCCACCTCGCCGAGGTTGGCCATCTTCGCGCCGGCCAGGGGCACGTCACTGGCCCGGAGTCTGGCCACAGGTGCGACCAGCGGACCCTGCGCCGCCCCCCGCAGGCGCAGGAACTCCGCGTCCAGCTCCCCGGAGATGCGTTGCATGGCATCGTAGAGCTCGTGGTAGCGGCCGCCGGCAATCTGGTTCAGGTTCTTCACCATGACGAAGACGTCGAGGGACGCCTTGCGGCTGCGTTGCAGGATCGAGTCGAGGGCGAACGCCTCCGACGACGCCAGCAGATCCTCGAGGTCGGCGTACAGTTGCAGGGTTGCGTCGTTGAGCGAGAGCAGCTCGCGAAAGCGCTCGTATTTGAGCCGGAACGCCGCCGAACTGACGACCTGACGATTGCTCGACCCTGGTGTCAGCAGCCCTCGGAAGCGGGAGAGCAGTCCACCCATCAGGCGGATCGCAGGGCCGCGGCGCGCCGGATGGTATCCAGCAGAACATCGAACTCCACCGGCTTGAGCAGGTACTCGAAGGCGCCCAGCTCCATCCCCTTCACCCCGAGTTCCACCGACGCGTGGCCGGTGAGGAGGATCACGGGCACGCTGGCGTGATCGCGGGTAATGCGGCGCAGCAGCTCGAGCCCGTCCATGCCCGGCATCTTCACGTCCACCACAGCGCAATCGAACGCTCCCTCCCCCAACTCCCGGAGGGCCTCGTCGCCACTGGCCGCCGCCCGGCACTCGATGCCTCGGCGCGCCAGCCTCGCCGCGGTCGGCTCCAGGAACTCGACCTCGTCATCCACGAGCAGCAGTTTGAGGTCCGACATCACCCACCTCCGCTTCCATGGGGAACCACAGGGTGAAGCAGGTCCCCTTGCCCAAAGTGCTCGCTACCGAGATGCGACCGCCCAGCGACTGCATGACATCCTTGCAGATCGCCAGCCCCAGGCCACTGTGCAACCTCTCCCCAGCCTTCGTCGAGAAGAACGGTTCGAAGATCCGATCCAGATCCTGCGGGCGGATACCCGGGCCGTTGTCGGCGATGGCCACCTCGACGCCGTCCCTGGCGGCCCCCACCTTGATCCGCACCTCGCCGCCCGCCCCCACGGCGTCAATGGCGTTGTTGATGAGGTTCAGGAACACCTGCTGCACCTGGGCCAGGCTGGTGCGAATCAGCGGCACGTCCCGCTCCACTTCGCGGACGATGCGGATCGACGACGCCAGCGCCTCGCGCTCGACGAACGACACCGTCTCCTCGAGAGCGGCCGCCACGTCCACCGGTTCGATGTCAGGCCCGACCCGGCGTGAGAAGCCCAGCAGCCGGTGCGTCACCTTGCGCGCCCGATCCACCTGGGCGGCGATCTTCGCCAGGCGTGTACGCCACTCGGAGGCCTCGGCTACGCCCGAAAGATCGTCCAACGTATCGGAGAGTACGCCCACCTGGGCATCGATGATGGCCAGTGGGTTGTTGATCTCGTGCGCCACGCTGGCGGCCAGGCGGCCGATAGCGGCCATCTTCTGCGACTGCGCGGCGGTCTCGAACAGGTTCGCCCGCTCCCTCTCCATGGCGCGGAATTGCCGCAGCCGGGCCACCGCCACCACCCTGCCCAGCAGTGGAACCAGCAGCAGTCCCGCCACGAACACCCCCAGCACGGCGGGATGGGCGTTGAGCAGTTGGGAAAGCCCGAAAGCTTCCTGGCGCGTCACCAGCACCCAGGAACCCCCGCGCAGCCAGGTGGTGGCGATGAACTCCGTGCTGCCCCCGGATCGGCGCGTCACCACGCGCACGCCCGAGTGCACCGGCAGTGGCCCCAGGTCCGCTCGTGCCATCAGGGTGTGACGCTCGGCCGTGGCCGTCTGGTACTCACCGGCGCGGTTGAGGATGAACACCTCCGCCCCTGACTCGATGCCTCCCTCGCGCACCAGCGCCGACAGCATGTCGGTGTCGATGGTGGCGCGCAGCACCCAGTCTCGACCCTGGTCCCGCTTGCGCACCGCCATGACCATGTGGGGAAACCGGCGGAAACCCAGGAAGACGTCCGACTCGTAGCGCCCCTGCACCATGACGTGCTCGAACCACTCCTGGTCGCTGTAGTTGCGGTCGCGCAGGTTGTACGGCCCGACGTAGGCGCGGTGCACGCCGTCCGAGTCGATGAGCCCCAGATCGATGATGCCCCCGTGCTCGCGGCGCAGCTGCGCCAGCAGCCCGTCGAGCCGCGCCTCGTCGGTCAGCGCCTCGGCCGTGAAGGAGGCCGCCACCAGCTCCAGGTCGCGCATGCGGTCCTCGAGGAACAGGTCGATGGTCGCCTTGCGGTTCTTCACCATGGCCTCGAGGAGGTTGCGCGTGCGCGTCTCGATGGCGGCCCGGTTGGCCACGTAGCCGGCTGCCCCCATGGCCAGCAGTGGCACCAGCCCGAAGGCCAGCAGTACCGCCATGATCTGCCGGCGCATCGCGCGGTACGGGTCAGACGGCACTGTGCACCTCCCCCTTGAAGGCGTAGTTGCCGGCCAGAAAGGCCTCCGCGAACTGCTGCACCAGGGTGTCGGAGACCAGCACCATGTCCAGGTGGTTGACGTAGGTCATCAGCAACCCCACGAAGACCAGCAAAGCCTCCATCTCCTCCGCCGGGCGGAAGCGCGCCCGCCCGTTGACCAGGTCGGCCCGGCAGTCGGTCTCGAAGCCGCGGTCGGCCAGAATCCGGCGGATCAACTCCGCCCGCCGGCTGCGCTGGTCGATGCCGGTCGAACCGCCCACGAAACGGAACGAGGCGTAGTTGGACTCAACACGCTCGGTGACATTCGCATCCACCGTGGAGAAGTGGTACCCGATTCGTGAGTTGAGATTCAAGTAGTCGGCCGAGGCGAACACGTACGACGGCTCGCCCATGGCGCGCATGCGCGAGTCCTGGTCGAAGCTGTAGTTCACGATCGCCGACGCGAACCCTCTGAGCGACACAGGCTTGGTCACGTTCCAGGCGACCCGCGAATCGGTCATGCCGCGCCACAGGGCGCGCAAGGGACGGGAGTTGACGTCGTCCAGGGTGATCTCCCCGGGCTTTACGCCGTCCCGCACCGCGCCGCCCAGATCCAGCAGCCGGCAGTCGATCGGCACTTTTGACACCAGCTTGTACAGGCGCTCACCGGCACGCGAGGCGCGGTCTCCGGCGGAGAACATCGCCTCCACTGTCGCCTGGTGACAGTACCGGACGATATCGTGCAGAGTCTTGCACTTGCCCGGCGCGCACCCGCTCGCCAGGCGGTCGCGCAGGGTGAGCGGCACGATCAGTTCCGCCACCGCCGCCAGCCGCTCGACGTTGGGGTTCGCCGCCGCCTTGCACGGCCGCCGGGCGGCGCGCGCGAGCGCCTCCTCCACACGCCCGCGATAGACCGCCAGGCCGTCGGCGTCCACCGTGACCTCCTCGCCCGCAGCCAGTCGCCCAGTCGCCTCGCGGGCGGCAAACAGCGCCGGCACCGCAAGCTCCCGCGCCACCGTGGCCAGGTGCCCGGTCACCTCCCCCATGTCCGCCACCACCGCCGCCACCTTGGGCAGGAGCACCGCCAGGCGGGGACTGGCGTCCCGCGTCACCAGCACCGCCCCGGAGGGGCAGCGCAGGATATCCAGGTCGTTCTCCACCCGGTGCACCGTCCCGGCCGCGGCGCCCCCGCTGGCCCGCGAACCGCCCGCCAGCAGCAGCACCGCCCCCTCGACCGCGGGGATCAAGCCCCCCGCCGCCTCGTCCGCGTGCTCGGGCTGCGGCCGCACCTGCAGCACCCAGGCGGCGCCCGCCTCGTCCACGGCCCACTCCATGTCCACCGGCATCCCCAGCGCCTTCTCCAGCCGGAGCGCCAGGGTGGCCAGTTCGACGGCCTCCTCGTCGCCGATAGCCGGCCCTCCCCCTTCTCCCGCCACCGGCACCCGTTCCGTCCCCCCGGCGCTGGCCGCGCGAATCACGTCCGTCTGCAACCCGGCGCGCCGCTCCACGACCCGCAGACCGCGCCGGTCCACGAGGACAGAGTCCGGCGCCGCCGATCCGTCGACGGCGGCCAGCCCCAGACCCCGCACCGCCTGCACCAGCACCGCCGACCCCTTCGCCGTACGGTTGGCGGAATACAGCACCCCGGCGGCGCGGGCCGGTACCATGGCGAGCACGCAGCAGCACATCGCCACCTCGGTGTCAGAAAACCCCCGCCGCAGCCGGTAAGTGATGGCCTCGGGCGAGTACTTGGAGGCCACCACTTCCTTGAACGCCTCCACGACCCCGGACCGCTCCACGTTCAGCAGCGAACGGTACTGGCCGGCGAACGACATCTCCGGCCCGCCTTCCTGCAACGCCGACGAGCGCACCGCCAGCCGCAACTCCTCTCCGCCCGGCAGCGCCGCCGCAGCGTCGAGCAACGTCCGTTCCAGCTCCGGCGGCACCCTCGCCGCCAGGATCGCCTGCGTCGCCCTCGCCGAAACCCCGAAGCACTCCTCCACCGACTCCACGTCGAGGCCGTCCATGATCGCCGCCAGCCGCTCGCCGAGCCCGTCGCCGGCGAGCAGCGCCTGGTAGGCGTTCACGGTGGTGGCGAAACCCACCGGCACCCGGCCGGCGAGAATGCGCCGGGCCTCCCCGAGAAACCCGCTCTTCTGCCCCACCACCTCCACCAGTGACGCGTCCACCTCCTCCAGGGCCACCACCAGCCCCACCTCCCGTAGCGCCGGGGTCACCTCCGCACGGCGGGTGATCGTCTCGCGGATGCGCGCGAAGGTCCTCTCCAGTTGCGGCTGCTCGCGTCCTGTCATGCGCGCCAGGTTGGCGATCATCCGGTACGTCTGCACCGACACTCCGGCCAGCAGGCGCTGCACCTCGCGCGCCGTGACCGGCCGCTCCCCCGCCAGCGACTGCTGGATCTGGGTGACCAGGCCGAGCGCCTGGTTGTTGGCGTGAAGCAGCTCCCGAAACACCGCAACGCGCGCCCGCAGAGAGAGAGGCGACCCTCGGGCCCGTCCCCGAAGGCGATCGAGAAGCCTGCGGACACCCCCCATCCGCACCACCTTCCCGCGGCACGCCGCGCCGCTTGATCATCGCAGGACGGCTCGCTGGCCGCAAGATGATGAACGCGAGAAGGTGAAAGGGTGAGAAAGCAACCCGCCCCGCCGCCCTGCCCTGGCGGGGCGGCGTTCCCCTGGACCCGTGTCCGTGACCGTGTCCGTGCCCGTGACCGTGCCCGTGCCCGTGCCCGTGTCCGTGCCGGTGACCGTGTCTTTCATCTCGGGGGGTTTCGCCGGCCCCACGCCCGCGCCTCCGCCGCGAAACCCCCCGTGCCCCCCCTCGCGCCGCGGGCCAAGCCCGACGGCGCTCGTCTCTCACCTCCACCACCCCCGGCCACCCACCCACCCAGCCCCCGCGTGATGGCCGGGCGGGTTGTGCCGGTGTCCGTGTCTTTC
>JBBINC010000102.1:0-10837 GCA_037444085.1 Acidobacteriota bacterium
CACGGGCACTGGCACGGACACTGGCAGGGTCACCGGCACGGTCACGGGCACTGGCACGGTCACAGGCCCGGTCACCGGCACGGGCAGGACCCGCCCGTCGCTCAGGCGGGGGCTGGGCGGGTGGGAGGTCGGGGGGTGTTGGAGGCGAGATTCGAGGCGCGTGCGGCTTTCCCGCCTGCGGCGTGGGGTCTCGGGGCTGGAGCGAGGGTGGCGGGGTGGGCGGAGAGCACAGCCCCCGGGTCAAGAACGCTTGGGGGGCCGGCGAGGGGCTCCGGAGGTCGAGCCGCTCACGGCTGCATCGGGATGGTGGTGGGGTCGCCAGTGGAATTGTCCACCACCGAACCATAGAACCAGACCGGTGCGCTGCCTGTGACGTGCTCGACGATGGCGTAGGCCAGAGGACGCTCGCCGGCACCGGTGTAGCGCGGGGCGAAGATGTCGTCCCATTGCCAGTAGCGGCCAGGGGGCACGTCGGCGTAGACCCGGGCGCCGATGGACGCCCCCGTGGCGTCGCGCAGGCCGACGGCCACCCGTACCGGCTCGGTGCCGAGGTTGAGGACCCCCAGATTGGAGCGGAACGACGCCGTCTTCTTCAGCTGCCCAACGGCGGCGCCACCCCCAGGCGGCAGCGCATCCCATGCCGAAACCGCCGGGTAGTACTGGCCGAAGGTCCCTGTCGCCGTCTGATTGTAGGTGCGCGACCCGAGCACCAGCGGTCCGTTGGCCGCAACCCGCAGACTCCCCTTCACCGAGCTCCCGGGACTCATGCCGAACAGACTCACCAGGATGTCCACCCACTCGACGGTAGCGCCGGGGGCCAGGGAGAACGAGCGCTCCTGGGGCGTCCCGCCGCCGGCGTAGGGAAAGAAGGTCAGGGTGAGCTGGGTCGTCGCCGCAGCCGGGTTGACCGCCGCAAGGTTCGTACGCCACTGCGTTCCGCCGGCTCCGGGCGCGTGCGCCACCGAGGGCACGAAGAACGCGTCCACGGCAAGTCCAGGCAGGCCCGGAACGGTGGTCGGGTCTCCGGTGGCGTTGTCCACGACGGAACCGTAGCTCCACACCCGTCCACCCGCGGTGAGTGCCCTGACCACGGCGTAGGCGCTGTCCAAATCGCCGGTTCCAGCGAAACGGGGCCCCAGCACGTCGTCCCACTGCCAGTACCTGCCAGCAGGTACATCCCGCTGCACCGTCGCCCCCACCTGCTGGCCGAGGGGGTTGAAGATCCTCACCTCCACCGAGGCCGTGTTCTCGCCGACGTTGAGCACCCCGACGTTGGAGCGGAAGGAGGCGTTCCTCTTCAACTGCGGGATGTACGCCGCCGTGCCAGAGCCGTACCCACCACCGGCCGCCACGGCCGGGTAGTACTGCCCGAAGGAGCCCTGCGCAGCCTGGTTGTACGTCCGCGAGGTGATGATCAGGGGGGCGGTCGAGACGATGCTCACGCTCCCCTTGACCGAGTCGGAGGCCGAAAAGCCGAACAGGGACACGAGCACGTCTTCCCACTCGACCGCACCCATCACGGCGATCGTCGTGCGACGCTCCACCGGCACGCCGCCACCCGCGTAGGGCCAGAAAGTGAGCACCGCCTCGACGGGGACGGTAGTGCCGTTGACCACCGCCAGATTGGTGCGCCATTGTGTCCCCCCCGCTCCGGGGGCGTGGGCCACGGCCGCGACGAACGAGCGAAAGACCGGCGGGGGCGCGGAAATGGCGATGGTCCCGGTCTTGGTGCAGCGAACACCATCGGCGTCCGCGGTAAGCATCCACTGATACGAACCCGCGGCGGCGAAGACGTGCTCCACGCTGGCGCCCGTGACCGGTGCGCTGCCGTCATCGAACGACCAGGTGTGGACCGGCGATGAGGTGCATCCCGTCGCCTGAACCTGCGCCTGGAACACGACCGCCGCCCCGGCGGTGGCTGCAGCAGGCACAACCGCGTTGCAGGAAAGGACGCACGCCGAATCCTGGGTGAGGGCGAACACGCCCGAGCCTTCGGTCCCTGCATAGACGGTTCCATCCGCGCCAGCGGCGAGGGCGTTGACTTTCAGATTGTGCAGACCGCTGTTGACGGCGTTCCAGCTCTCGCCGGCGTCGCTCGAGCGGTACACGCCGGCGTTGACGGTGCCGGCATACAGCGCCTCGGGACCAGCCGCCAGCGCCATGACCAGGGGAGACGCGAGGCCACTGGACACCCGCGTCCACGAGGCGCCACCGTCGTCGCTGCGGTACACCCCACTCATCGCGACGCTGGCAAAAAAGTGGCCGCCGTCCACGGCGAGCGCCAGGATGCGAACCGCAGGCAGCCCGCCGCCCACGGCCACCCACGTCGCTCCGCCGTCCAGGGTGCGGAGCAGGCCATCGTCGGTCGCCGCCCACCAGGCACCGGAGTGGGACAGCAGCGCATTGACGCCCACGCCGGCGAGGCCCGCCTCGGCCCACGTGCCCGTGCCGCCGAGCGGCCGCCGAAACACGCCCCACCCCCGCGTCGCCGCCCACACTTCGAGACCATCCATGCCCAGGCAGTTGATCTCCAAATCGGAAAGCCCCTCGTTCACCGCCTCACAGATGGGAGCGCCGGCGGCGTCCCAGGAGCAGCGAAAGACCCCCGCTGCAGCCGTGGCGACCAGCAGCGGGTCACCCCCCTTGATATCCGTGACCTCCACCTCCGGCAGCGGCGCCTGGGCGCGGACCAGTTCCTGCCCGGAGCGCCTGAAGAGGCCGGTTGTGGTGCCCGCCACCAGCACCTCCTGCCCCCCGCCGAGCGCCGCAACCATGGGCGCCGCCACGCTCCGCACGCTGAAGTTCGGGATCCCTGTGGTCTCCGCCACCCACCCTGCCGCGCCGCTCCCTCGCCGGTACACGCCCCCCGGCGTGGCGCCCGCCAGCCAGGTGCCGTCGCTGGCGCGGCGAATGAGTGCCAGCACGCGCCTGTCCGCGAGTCCGGCGGCGAACGCCAGCCACGACGCTCCCCAGTCCTGGCTGCGCACGACTCCCTGTCCGGAGGTGGCGGCCAGTACCAATCCCGGGTTGGCCGCATCCGCCTCGATGGCGTTGATCGTGCCGGCCTCGGAGCTCACGTAGGTCGCCGCCCAACTCGCCCCGAAGTCGGCACTCGCCCACAACGCCCCGTCCAGGCCCGCGTACACGGTTCCGGCGCGGGAGGGATCGATGGCCACGGCGGTTACCCGACTCGCCTGGCTCCCCCCGCTCTCGATCCCGATGCGAACCCACGAGTCACCTCCGTCCTGGCTGCGGAAAATCCCGCCTTCGCTGGCCAGAAAAAGACTTTGCGGATGGTCGGCGGACACGGCGATGTCGTTGATGAACAGGTTGAGGTTGAGAGAGGTGAGGCCGACGTTGCGAGCTAGCCAGGTGCTCCCGCCATCCACGCTCTTGTACACGCCACCGCCGGCGGTGCCGATGTAGACGACCAGGGGGTTCGTGGGGTCCACTTCGACGACAGTCACCTCGGTGGCGGGCAGCGACAACGCGATCCACGTCTCGCCGCTGTCCGCACTGGAGAACAGGCCGCCGGCGGTGGCCGCGAAGACGCGCGACGAGCCGGGCGCAGCCAACGCGACATCGTTGACGCGGTGGTGAACCACACCCAACCCCACCGCTTCCCAGCTTCCCCCGGGGATCCGTCGATAGACGCCGGCGCCCCATGTCGCCGCGTACTCGAACCACGAAGCTCCGTCCGCCGCCACCCCGCGCACCTCGCCGCCCCAGGGGCCAAGCGACTGCCAGGTATTCGCCCCTGCGTCCCCCACGAGCAACGCGGCCGCCAGCGCCGCTGCAGCCGCCCAGGTTTCACGCCCCGCGCCTCGGCCCATCCCGACACCTCCCATCGCAGCCACCGGGCTCTCGCCCGGCGCCCGCTCGGGATTCTACGCCAGCGCCGTTCGCGTGCTAGACTCGCGTCCCCACCCAGGAGGGTGGTGTGCCGATGGAGTCCCGCAAGGAAGAGTGGAACGGCCAATTGAGTTTGTTTGACGACGATTCGCAGCGGCAGCCGCCCCTGGGACGTAACATCGTCGTATTCGACCTGGAGACCCAGCGCTCCTTCGATGAGGTGGGCGGTCGCGACAAGATGCACCTACTGGGGATGTCGCTGGGGGTCGTGTACTCCTTCGCCGACGACTCCTTCCGGACCTTCCTGGAAGTCGATGTGGAGGCTTTGGCCGCACGCCTGACCAAGGCGGAGTTGGTGGTCGGATTCAACCTGCTGGGTTTTGACTACCAGGTGCTCCGAGGGTACGTCGATCTCCCGACCGACTCCCTTCGAACTCTCGATCTCATGGTCGATTTGCAGGGCAAGCTCGGCTTCCGGCCGAAGCTGGACTCCGTGGTGCAGGCGTCGCTGCAAGCGGGCAAGTCTGCCGGCGGGTTGCAGGCCCTGACGTGGTACCGCGAGGGCCGGTTGGATCTCATCGAGCAGTACTGTCGCGACGATGTCCGTCTCACGCGCGATGTCTATCTGTTCGGGCGGCGCAACCGCCACGTGCTGGTGTCGCGCTACGGCAAGACCCCACACAAGGTCGCGGTCGACTGGTAGCCGGGGCGGTGTGGCCTGGGGGACGACCGGAGCGGCTGAAACCAATTGGTCTCGCATGGCCAAGATACTCGTGCGGCGTACGGCGGTCGCGGGAGAGAGAATGGTGAGCAAGAAGCTGGCGGTTGCATTCCTACACCTGATCATCGCCTCGGCAACGCATGCCGGGGAGCCGGTGTTTTCCGTATCGGCCAAGTGGCCTGATGGACCACCTGAGCCCGGGGGGCGGGCGACCCTGTTGGTGCAGCTTCACATCCAGGAGGGATGGCACGTCAATTCCAATGCCCCCCGCGATCCCTACCTCATCCCCACCTCGCTCCGCCTGGCTCTGCCGCCAGGATGGAGTGCTGGCCAGCCTCGGTTTCCAGCCCACACGATGGCCACCTTCGCGTTCAGCGACGAGGCGCTCGCGGTCTACGAAGGAACCGTCGAGATCCCGGTGGTCCTCACGCGGGCGGCCACAGCGCCCCTGGCGGGCCTGACCGTGACGGTCACGGCGCAGGCGTGCAACGACTCCATGTGCCTGGCCCCGGCGGAGGTGAGCGCGGAGCTGGGCGGCGGCGGCGCGTCCTCCCCGGTGACCGGCGGGGCCGCCCCGCTTCAGCAGTTCGACGGCGGCGCCTCGGATGGAGCAACGGCGCGGTTCCTGGGCGCCGGCCTGGCCCTCAAGCTGGTGCTCGTCTTTCTGGCTGGCCTGGCGCTCAACCTCACCCCCTGCGTCTACCCTTTGATTCCGGTCACCGTCGGCTTCTTCCTGGGACAGCGCACGACGACTCGCGGCCACACCTGGCTCCTCGCCGTCCTCTACGTACTCGGGATGAGCGTGACCTACTCCGCCCTCGGCGTTCTGGCGGCACTCACCGGCGAGTTGTTCGGTGCCGCCCTGCAATCCTCGTGGGTGGTGGCGCTGATCGTCGCGCTGCTCCTCGCCCTCGCCGCCTCGATGTTCGGCGCGTGGGAGCTGCGCGTTCCGGCCTGGGCGGCGGCCCTCTCCGGGGGCCGGGGCGGCGCCGGCGGCGCTCTGGTCATGGGGCTGGTGGTGGGACTCGTGGCGGCCCCTTGCATCGGCCCCTTCGTCCTCGGATTGCTCACCTACGTCGGGCAGCAGGGGAGCGTGCTCCTTGGTTTCCTGTTGTTCTTCACCCTCGCCATGGGCCTGGGACTCCCCTACCTCTTTCTCGCGGTGTTCACCGGCGCCCTGGATCGTATTCCCAACTCGGGCGCCTGGTTGCTCGGCGTTCGCCAGGTATTCGGCGTGCTCCTGGTGGGACTGGCGGCCTATTTCGCGGCGCCCCTGCTCCCCGCTCCACACGGCGATCACCTGGTATCCATCACGCTCATCGCCGGCGGGGCCTACCTGCTGCTGGTGGCCCGCCCGGGGCACCAGCACCCGTGGATCGACCGCGTGCTTCGCGCCGCGTCCGCCGGCGTGCTGGTGGCGGGCGTCTTGATGTTCCCGGCGCGGCCAGTCGACACCTCGGAGAAGCCGGCATGGCAACCCTACGACGAGGCGCGCGTGGAGCAAGCCATTGCGTCCGGTACGCCGGTCATCCTCGACTTCTTCGCCAGCTGGTGCGCACCCTGCAAGGAACTGGACGCGCGCACCTTCTCGCATCCCCTCGTCGCCTCCCGCCTCGCCGAGTTTGACCGCTTCAAGATCGACCTGACGACCTCCGATCCTGCCACCGGGGCAATCCGCGCGCGCTTCTCGGTGGCCGGAGTGCCGACCATCGCCTTCTTCGTCGCCGGCCAGGAGGTAGTCTCCCAGCGGCTCACCGGGTTCGAGCCGCCGGAGCGGTTCCTGCGTCGTCTTGACCGGGTCGCCGCCTCTGGAAGTAGTCCCGCTCCGCGCTAGCCGGCGCGCGTGGGCGGCGAGAACGCCCAGGTGTCGGGGTCCTCGTCAAACGGCGGGAGCTCGGGCTCGCGTCCCCGCCGAGCGTTGACGCGCCACGCCCAGAGGATGGCCCACTTCACGTAGGTGGCGTACGACTGCACCATGCAAAACACCAGACCGTGCATACCGTCGAGGAAGCCGAGTTGCAGCAAATACATGCGGAAGAAGCGCCAGAGCGGACGAAAGAACACCTCGATGGGCCCCGAGCGCTTGCCGTCACGCCAGGCCTGGGCCGCACCCAGGTAGCCGTAGCCGGAGACCCGCTTCACATACTCGTCGAAACTATCGATCATGTGGTGCAGCATAGGGTTGCCGAGTAACGGCGCAGGCCCAACGGTACGCATGCGCTCGTGCACGCGAAGATTGGCGTACCGTGCCATGCCGTTGCGAACCAGCCGCACCACCCGGTCGTGCTGCCAGCCCGAGAAGCGGATCACCCTCCCCATGAAGAGGACGCGCCGCGGGATCGTGAACGCGTGGTGGCTCGGCCCCGAGGTGAGCAGCGCCTCGATCTCACGCTGCAGCGCCGGAGTGCACTCCTCGTCGGCGTCGAAGTGCAGGATCCAGCCGGCGTCCACCTGGTCCATCGCCCAGTTCTTCTGCGCCGCCGCCCCCAGGTAGGGCCGCTGCACGAATACCACCCCGGGGGTCGCCTGCACGATCTCCGGCGTCCGGTCGGTGGAAAAGGAGTCCACCACCAGGATCGTGTCACACCAGCGCAGGGAGGCGAGGCAACGCGCGATGTTCCTTTCTTCGTTGAAGGTGGTCACAATGGCGGCGATGGTGAAAGGACGTGTCATGCTGCACTCCCAGACCGGCCAGTCAAGGCAGCGCATCCTACCATTGAGTTGTGCGGTGTCTGGCAGTAACGTCGCATCATGAAGCTCGCCTCTGCCACCATCAGACGCCTGGTCGCCAGCGCGCGTCAGGCTCGCGCCAATGCCTACGCGCCCTACTCACGCTTTGCGGTCGGCGCCGCGGTGCTGACCTCCGATGGCTGCGTCTTCTCGGGCTGCAACGTGGAGAACGCGTCGTTCGGCTTGACCATCTGCGCGGAGCGCAATGCCGTCGCTGCAGCGGTCGCCAGCGGTCAACGTCCCCTCGCCGTGGCGGTGGTCACCGAGGACGGCGACGTGGCCCCCTGTGGCGCCTGCCGGCAGGTGCTCGCCGAGTTCTCACCCGACATGCCGGTGGTGCTGGCGCCGGCCAACGGTGACACGTTTGCGCTCCGCACACTCGGCGAATTGTTGCCAGCTCTCTTTCGCTTTCCCGAACCGTGACCCGGAGGGCTCCTACCGCGCCACCTGCCGGCGCCGCCGGAGATAGCGGTAGTCCGGTACGCCGTACTCCTTGAGCTTGGCGATCAGCGCCCCGCGGGAAATCCCCAGAATGCGGGACCCCTTGGACTGATTCCCCTTCACATGGCGCATGACGCGATCGATGAGGATCTGTTCGACCCGGGGAACGACCTGCTTGAGGTTGTCGCTGGAGAGCACGTCGAGCAGTTCCTGCGAAACCCCTCCGCCGCCCTGGCCGGCGCCGGCGCCCTGAAGATCCAGTCCCGAGCAGCGGACCATCTCACCGTCGGGCGTCGCCGTGACCAACCGGTTGACCTCGCCCACCAGCTCTCCCAGTTCGCCCGCGTAGGTCTTGGAGAGCAGGGCATTGAGACACTCCAGCGAAACGCCTCGGGTGGTCTTTTCCTGCTCCTCCGCCGCCCTCCGCATGAGCGAGGCGATGAGCAGGGGCAGGTCCTCGCGCCGTTCGCCCAGCCGAGGCACCCGCAGCATCCGCTTGGAGAAGATCATGAACAGGTTTGTTGCCAGCTTGCCCTGCTGTACGAGGGCCAGAGGATCCTCGCCGCAGGTGATGACCCAACGAATGGACGACGCCGACAGCGGCTCGCGCAGCTCCGAGGAGATGAACGAGGCAATATCCTCCTGCACGGCCTTGCCGAGCGCCTCGACGTTGCGCGCCACCAGCACCCCGCCCCGAGCCCGCGCGACACAACCGTCGCCGTTTCGCTCCTTCGAAGGGTAACCGAGCGCTCCGAAGAGTTCGGCGCGGAGCACGGAGGGGTCCGCCGCCCTACCCTCGAAGATGGTCAGCGAGCGGCCGCTCACCGGTCCCAGGGTAGCCAGAATGCGCGCCACCTCCGTGCGGCCAGTGCCGGGGGCGCCGCAGATCAGTACCGGGTCGTCGCCGTGGGCGGCGCTTAAGATGCTGGCGCGCAGCACCTGCATGGCCTGAGAGGAACCCGGCAGCACCAGTTCGAGGCGATGCCGCGCCTCGATTTCCCAACCCGAGAAGACCTTGTCAGCCCGCTCCACCTCCTCCCAGCGCAATCCCAACAGGCGCGACACCTCCCCGAGCAGGGTGATCCCCTCGCTTCCCAACGCCCCCAGCGGACGCGCCACCATAATGGCGCTGACTTCCCTCCTGGGCCCCAGGATGCCGAGAAATGCCGTTTCTCCGTCCTGAGTGCTAAGCACCGCGTATCGGCCTGGCACTGCCAGCTCGTTGGCCAGTCCCGGGCGCAGGCGCGGGAACGCCCCCGTCCACGAAGACGCCAGCACGACTGGCCTGTCACCGTCGCCAGGGATGACGATCCCCACCTCAGCCGAGGGGAGGGCGTCGCGAAGCACGGCCACGAGGCGATGCAGAAGATCGGCCGGAGGGTCCAGGAAGAGGTCGAGGATGGCAGTTCGCGACTGCGAGAGACCAACCGCGTCCGAAACCACCGAGAACGTGTCGGGCGCCGGACGAGCGGCCCGCGAGGGCGAGGTCTCGCCGGTTGTCGCTGTCGCACTTCCCGGCTCCGGGCCTAAATCATCGGCGCCCTGCAGCACCAGAGTCGATCCCCCCAGACGCAGTCGATCGCCCGGGCTCAGAACCCCACGTGACCGCCGCTCGCCATTGAGAACCACTGTCTGGCGGTCAACCGTCACGAAGGTAAGGCCGTTGGGGGAGTTGTAGATCACGAGATGGCGGTCGCCGACCCCGGGGATTCGCACCACCACGTCGTTCTTGCTGGAGGAACCGACAGTAATCTGCGGCTTCTGCAACCGGTAGGTAAGGACGGCGCCGCCTTCTGATTCAACGGAGAGCAGGAGCATGGACATCCTCCTTAGCCAACGAGGTCATTGTATCTGAACAGAGCACTCGCCGCAACCGCGCCCCGATGCGTTGCTCCAGGTGCGCGTCGCATCTACACTGCCAGTCGTGTGGCGCCCGATTCTCCTCACCCCCGGCCTTCCCCCGGGCGACGATCTCGCCGTGAGCAGACTGCTTGAGGGGCTTCGCCTGGCTGCCGGCGCCGCCGGCTGCACGCTGCGCCTCGAGCTTCCTGCGTCAGGCTGCGCCAGGGAGTACGTTCACGGCGAGGAGTGTGCGGAGGGCGCCATCCTGCGCATGCACATCGAGGCCCGCGACCGCTTCACCGCTTCGCTTCAGCTCTGCGGCGCCGGCCGTGGACCGGCCGCCAGGCCGGCGGCCCTGGAGGCGCTCGCGACGGTCCTGCAGGGGGCCCTCGACGCGCTCATCGATCGCTACAACTCGCATCGCCAGGTCGAGGTGCTGGCCCAGATTCTCAACGCGGCGGACGAGGCCACGCTGCTCGTGGACCTCAGCGGCGAGATCCTCTTTGCCAATCCCAGGGGTGACGAGTTTCTCGCTCTTCACACCGAGGAGCCCCTCGCGCGCTTCTCTTCCGAGTCGCCTGCAGAACCTCTGCTTCACCTCATTGTGCGTGAAATGAGGGACCTTGCTGCCCGCCCCGAGAGTATGGTGCGGCGGACGCTGACCCTCGCCTCGGGCCAGGCGTGGCAGCTGGAAATCGTTGCGCTGTCGCGCGCTTCGGGCGAAGGTCAGTCGCTCGTGATCTTGAGCCCCATCCACCTGCCTACCGGGCAGCAGCTGCACGCCCGCCTCAAGAAGTATGGCGTGTCACCGCGTGAAGCCGAGGTCATCGCGCACCTGCTGAGGGGTCACCGCAACCCCGAGGTGGCCGAGGCAATGGGGATCACGGAGTACACCGTGAAAGACCACCTCAAGCACCTCTTCGCCAAGCTCTCAGTCGCTTCTCGCACCGAGCTGTTCGCTCGGCTCGCCGCCGAGGGCGCCATCCCTCCGCAGAACTGAGGGTGACCGTCGCGCGTTCCGGCGCCTTCGGACTCGCCATCGATTGTCCTGGCCCGCGGTCACTCCATTGCCCGCAGCGACGCCCCGGCCCCGGCCCAGATTGTGGTGGCCTACCGAAAGGCAGGCCGGGGTGGCGTCCGTGCCCTGACCGTGTCCGTGCCGGTGTCCGTGCCCGTGCCGGTGTCCGTGCCCGTGCCGGTGTCCGTGTCTTTCTTTTCGGGGGGTTTCGCCGGCCCCCCGCCCACACCACC
>JBBINC010000103.1:0-10811 GCA_037444085.1 Acidobacteriota bacterium
GCTGACCGCGGTGCTGCCGGCGCATCGCGGCGGCACCCTGGCGCTGCGGGTGCCGGCCCACCCACTGCTGCGCGCGCTGCTGGAGCTGGTCGGGCCGCTCACCGCCACCTCGGGCAACCTCGCCGGGGGCCCGCCCGCGACTACCCCCGAGGAGGTTCAAGCCGCCCTTGGCGAGGATCTCGCGCTGCTCCTGGACGGCGGCGCGACCCCCGGCGGCTCGCCGTCGACGGTGCTGGATCTCACCGCCCTTCCTCCACGGCTGCTGCGGCCGGGGGCGTGGGCGGTCCCTTCCGCCTGGGGCGTGAAGAACGTGTGAAGTTTCCACAGTCGTGGCGGAAAAGTCTGTGGAAAAGCCTGTCGATTTCTCGCCAACCTCGTCTTTCTCATGGAGTTATACACGGTGCACTGGCTCCAGTGCGCGGCTAGAAGTCGTTGTATTTCTTCAATTTACGCGCATCGCGTGGAGTCCATGGAAGTTGGACGACGGTGTTGCGCCGCGTTTTTCACAGGTGGCTGGCGGGGAGCAACTTGCGTGCCATCGCAGGGGTACGTTGCCGGGTCCGTGCTGCGCGTGCTACGGTGCTCGGCCGCGAGGAGGTGAAATGCGCGTTCGGCCGTTCGGCGGGGCAAGGCCGCGCTTCGGAGCGCGGGTGTTCGTGGCGGCGAACGCCGTGCTGGTGGGCGACGTGGAGTTGGGCGACGACGTCAGCGTCTGGTATGGCGCCGTGCTGCGCGCCGACCTGCGCGAGATCCGCATCGGGGCGCGTAGCAACATCCAGGACCTGGTGGCGATCCACGTGGACTCACCGGATTCCCCGACCCTGGTGGGCGAGGACGTGACCGTCGGCCACTCCGCCATTCTGCACGGCTGTCGGGTGGAACGGGGGGCGCTGGTGGGGATGAACGCCACGGTACTCAACGGTGCGGTGATCGGCGAGGAGGCGGTGGTGGCAGCTGGTTCACTGGTACCACCGGGCATGCACGTTCCGCCGCGCACCCTGGTGGCGGGGGTGCCTGCCAAGGTCCGCCGCGAACTCAGTGAGGAGGAACTCGCCCAGGTGCGTCGCGGTGTACCCGTGTACCTGGAGCTGAAAGGGCGTTACCTGGCCGCGGACGACGAGGTCGAAGTGGCGGATGCGGGCGAGTGGGAGAAGCTGGCGTGATCCAGCGACCGCGGGGCACGCGCGACCTGCTACCACCGGAGACCCGCCTGTGGCAGGCGGTGGAGAGCATCGCCAGGGAGGTGTTCCAGGCGTTCGGGGCGGACGAGATCCGTACCCCGATGTTCGAGCCGACCGAGCTGTTCGTGCGCTCGGTCGGGGAAACCACCGACATCGTGCACAAGGAGATGTACACCTTCACCGACCGCAAGGGACGCTCGCTGACGCTACGTCCCGAAGGAACGGCGTCGGTGGCGCGGGCGTGGATCGAGAATAATCTCGCCGATCGCTCCCAGCCTCTTCGTCTCTACTACCTCGGTCCCATGTTCCGTTACGAGCGCATGCAGCGCGGGCGCTACCGGCAGTTCGCCCAGATTGGCCTGGAAATCCTCGGCGCGGATACACCGCTGGCCGACGCGGAGGTCCTGGCGGCGCTGTACGAGTTCCTGGGGCGGCTCGGGTTTGACGACCTGGAGGTGCACCTCAACAACCTCGGCGATCCGGAGGACCGGCCGCGATACCTGGAAGTGATCCGGCAGGCGCTTTCCCCGCACGTCGCCGAGCTGTGCAGCGACTGCCGGCGGCGGCTGGAGGAGAACCCGCTGCGGGTACTGGACTGCAAGGTGCCCCGCTGTGGCGAGCTGGCGGCCGAGGTGCCGGCGGTGGACAGTGTCGCCTCGGCGGCGTCGCGCTCGCATGTGGCAGCGGTGGAGGAACAACTCGCCCGCCTCACCATCCCCTTCCGGCGCAACGCCCGTCTGGTGCGTGGCCTCGACTACTACCTGCGCACGGTGTTCGAGGTGGTCTCGCCCCAGCTCGGCAGCTCCAGCGTGGTGTGCGGCGGCGGTCGCTACGACCGGCTGATCGCCGATCTGGGCGGCCCCCTGGTGCCGGGCATCGGCTTCGCCGTGGGCGAGGACCGCCTCGTCGAGGTGCTGCCCGACACCTTCCGCGTCGCTGTGCTGCATCGGCCCAGGCTCTACGTCGTGCCCCTGGGAGGGACAGCGGCAGAGCACGCCCTGGCGCACACCCGCGCCTGGGTGCGGGCAGGGGTGGCCCTGGAGCTGGAGGTGACCGGCCGTTCGCTGCGCGCCAGTCTCAAGCGCGCCGCCAAGGAAGGGTTCGCGGCGGTGGCCATCCTGGGCGAGGAGGAGCTGGCCGCTGGCGAGGTGACGGTTCGCAACTTCGCCGCCGGAGAGCAGGCGAGGGTGGAACTGGCGGCGCTGCCGGCGTTCTGGCATGCCCGCTACGGGGCCGGGGGATGAGCGCCTCGGCCTATCGCCGTCTGCCCGGCACGCTCTACTCCGCAGTGGTGATGGAGCTGTTCGAGCGCCTCGCCTACTACGGCATGGTGCTGGTGCTGGGGCTGTACATGGTGCAGCACATCGGCATCCGCCCCGAGGTGTACGGGACGGTGTACGGCATCTTCACCGCAGCGTTGTACTTCCTGCCGCTGCTGGCGGGTGCCCTGGCCGATCGCTTCGGCTACCGCCCGGCACTCATCGTCGCCTTCGGCACGCTGGCCGGGGGTTACTGGCTGCTTGGCGCTGTCACCTCGTTCCCGCTCATCTGCCTGGCGCTCGGCCTGATTGCCGTGGGCGGGTCGATCATCAAGCCGACCATCTCAGGGACGATCACCCGCACCACCGAGGACGGTCCGGTGCGCACCGTGGGGTTCGGCCTCTACTACATGATGATCAATGCCGGTGGGCTGCTCGGTCCGGTGATCGCCGCGCAGGTGCGCAACCGCGCCGAGTTCCGCTACGTCTTCTGGGTCTCTGCGGCGGCCTGTGCCCTCATGCTCGTACAGGCTCTCGTGGCGTTTCGGGAGCCAGTCGACGCAGCGCAACGGGCGCGCCACTCCTCCCTCGGCCAGGTGGGAGTCGAGATCCTCCAGGTGCTGCGCAACGGCCGCTTCGTGCTGCTGCTGGTGATCTTCTCCGGCTTCTGGGGGATGATCAACATTCTCTTCGGTTTCATGCCCCTGTTCGTGGAGACGTTTTCCGATCTGCCCGCGGCCGAGGCGGCCATTGATCGCCTCGTTCCCCTCACCGCGGTCTTCGGGCACTGGCTGAACCCGGAGGTGTTCATCGCCCTGGACTCGCTGCTCATCGTGCTGTTGCAGGCGACCGTTTCCCACGCGACGCGTCGCTGGCAGACGGTGACCGCCATGCTGGCGGGCACGGCGGTGGCGACCTGCTCGTGGGTGCTGCCGGCGGCCTCGCCGGCGGCCGGGGTGGTGGCCGCCGGAATCGTCATCTGGTCGCTCGGTGAGATGACCTGCTCGGCGAGGTTCTTCCAGTACTGCGGCACCATCGCCCCGGCCGACCGGGTGGCCGTGTACCTGGGGTATTCCTTTCTGTCCATGTTCCTTGGCAACCTCTCCTCGGGGCCGTGGGGAGGCTATCTCTACCAGCGCTTCATCGCCGATCCCGTGGCGGCCGGACTGTCTCCTTCTCCGGAGAAGTTCTTCGCGGGGGTGATGGCCATGGGTGCGGCGGCGACCGTCGGGCTGGTTCTCTACTCCCGCTTTGCGCCTGCCAGGACGGGCGCCTGAAACGCAGGGGCGCTCGCCCACGCCGACGCGAAGGCGTGCACGGTGATGCAGTGCGCGCCGAATCGGGTGAAGAACACCCCAGCACAGGCGAGCAAGAGCCCGAGCTGGGCGAGGATCTCGGCCGCCCCCGCCACCACCACCGCCAGGAGGCACGGGGCCAGCACGGTGTGCAGCCGCCGCGTCACGCTCCCGGCGTCGAACGCCGCCGTCATCGACCCTGATTCAACCGTGGCCAGCAGCGCCGCCGGGAGGTAGAGCAGGGTCGCCAGGGCGGCCACCGGCAGGGCCGGTACCAGCAGTGCCACCCCCAGCGGGCTACCCAGCGTGGTCGACGATGCCCACGACCACCGAGCGCACCGGGGCGTCGGCGGAGGCGAAGACCTGCCGGGCGCCGTTGCCCTCGTCGAGGACCAGCACGTGCTGGCCGATGCCGGCACCGATCGCGTCGACGGCGATCACGTAGCCGCCGGTGGGGTTGAAGGACGGATCGGTGCGCTCGACCAGCAGCAGGGTGCGCCCGCCGTAGAAGGGGTGGGCGATGGTGGTCACCACCTCTCCGGCCACCCGTCCGAGGATCATGGCGAGCCCCCCGGCTCGCCGCGGTGCAGGTGATCCACGATGCCGACGATGGTGTGGTCCACGGGGACGAACCACGGGTCGAGGGCGAGGGCCGCCTCGCGCCCCCCCTCGTAGGTGACGAGTTCGCCCGGCCCGGCCATGCGGGTGGCGTCGGCCGCCACGAGGACGCGGCCGCTCGGTTCGCCGCGGCTGTCCAGCGGCTGCACCAGCAGCATCGGCCACCCGGGCAGCCCTTCGTAGATCACCGCCGGGACCACCGTGCCGACCACTCGTCCCAGCAGCACTAGACCTCCTCCCCTGGGAGCTCCACCACCCGCGCGGCGGCGAACGCCGTGCCCTGGGCGAGCTGCTGCAGGGTCGCCTGGTGAGGGGCCGAGACAACGCGCGTGGCCAGCGCGGCGCCGGCGCGTACCAGGGCGTCCTCGGCGAGCGCCTGCGCGGCTTCTATGTCGGCCAGCTCGCCGCGCACCACCGCGATCCCCTTGCCGGCCAGGCCGGCGTCGGCCAGACGCAACTCGGCGAGGCGCACGCCGGTGCCCTTGAGCACCGTCTCGACGGCGCGCAGCAGCGCCGGCACGGTGCTGGTCTCCAGCACCAACAGCGAACCCTCGCCCGCCGCCTGGCGCACGCCGTGGGCAGCGGAGTAGAGGTCGGGGTGCACGTCGGGCAGCAGCACAGAATCGACCACCGCGCCGCCTCCGCGCTCCAGCGCCGCCGCCATCGCCTCTTCCACCGCGGCGGTGGTACCGCCGAACACGGTGAGCCAGCGGCCGGCGGTGATCGTCCCGGCGCGGATGAAGGCGATGGGAGAGCGCTTGAGCAGAGCGTCGGTGGCGAGGATGCCGGTGGGGATGTCGGTGAGGTCGATGGCCGCCAGGGCTGGGTAGGTCTTTCTCATGTCAGGTGATCCGGAAGCGGTCCTTGAGCACGCAGCGGCGGGCGCGGGAGAAGGTGCGCGGGCCGGTGAGCCCCTCGCCGGTGGGACTGGCGATGGTGAACGAGCAGAACCCCTCGGCGTCCAGGCCGAGGCCCGCCTGGGCGCGGGCGTTCTTGACGAAGATGGAGCAGTCGCACTCACGCGCCATGCGCGAGAGGTTGTCCAGGTGGCGGGAGTGCATCACCGCGGTGTGGCGGTGCCCGCCCTCCACCGCCACCGCCAGTTCGATGGCCTCGCCGGCGTGCGCCACGCGACAGATGGGCAGCACGGGCATCATCTGCTCGGTCCACATGAGTGGGTGGTCCGGCGGCACCTCCACCAGCGCCAGGCGAACCGAGTCGGGTACCGCCATGCCCAGCCGGGCGAGGATGACCGAGGCGTTGCGGCCGATCAGGTCGCTTCTGACTTGCGCCGGACGCCGCGGCCCGTGCTGCTGCGCGAAGATGACCTTCGCCAGTTCACCCAGGCGTGCCCGCGGCAGCAGCACGGCGCCCGCCGCCTGCATGGCGGCGATGAGCCGGTCGGCCACTGCGGCCACCACGATGACCTCTTTTTCATCGACGCAGATGATGTTGTTGTCGCAGGACGCGCCGGCGACGATGTCCCGCGCCGCCTGCCCCAGCTCGGCGGTCTCGTCCACCACCGCTGGCGGGTTGCCTGGGCCGGCGCACACGGCGCGCTTGCCGGAGGCCATGGCGGCCTGCACCACACCGCCGCCGCCGGTCACCACCAGGAGGCGGATCCCCGGGTGATGCATGAGTTCCTGGGCGGTGTCGACGGACGAGGGCCCCACGCAGGTGACCACGTCGGCAGGGCCCCCGGCGGCGATGATCGCGCGGTTGAGCAGGGTAACAGTCTCGGCCGAGCAGCGGCGCGCCGCCGGGTGGACGTTGAACACCACCGCGTTGCCGGCGGCCAGCATGCCGATGGCGTTGCAGATGATCGTCGAGGTGGGGTTGGTCGAGGGGGTGACGGCGCCGATGACGCCAAAGGGGGCCCCTTCCATGAGGGTGAGGCCGTGGTCGCCGCTCACCGCGGTGGGGGAGAGATCCTCCATTCCCGGCGTCTTTTCGGCCACCAGGCGGTTCTTGACGATCTTGTCTTCCACCCGCCCCAGCCCGGTTTCCTCCCGGGCGGAGCGGGCGAGGGTCTCGGCGGCCTCCAGCATGGCGGCGCGCATGCCGGCGAGGATGCGGGCTCGCACCGCCAGTGGCAGCGCCGCGAAGCGCCGCTGCGCGCCTGCTGCCGCCGCCACCGCCGCCGCCACGGTGCCATGGATACCGGCCGGCGGCGCCGGCGTGGCCCCGGTCTTGGGCTGCTCCCCACCCAGACTTGCGGCGATGGAGAGGGCGAGCGCTTCCACCTCCTGGTCGCGCAGGGGCGTCACGGTGCGCTCACTTGCGGTACCTCACTTCGCCCCCTACCTCGAAGGAGTCCACGATGGCCATGACCACAGCGTCCACGGGGCGCTTGTCGGTCAGGCGAGTCTGGCGTGCCGACGAGCCCGAGGCGATGAGCACCACCTCGTCCACGCCGGCCCCCACCGCGTCGGCCGCCACCAGGTGGGCACCGGCCGGGCCGGCGCGTTCATCCAGGGGTTGCACCAGCAGGAGCTTGAGTCCCTCCAGGGACGTCTCCTTCTGGCTGGCCACCACCGTGCCGACAACTTTGGCAAGTTGCATGCCGGCCTCGCCTTCCGCCGCGACGGGGGTCAGTCCTTGCCCTTGGCGGCCCTGGCCTGGGCGGCCCGCCCCAGCGGCATGACCGCATCCACGTTCCAGTGCGGGCGGGCGATGACGTGCACCGCCACCATCTCGCCGACGCGGGAGGCGGCGGCCTGGGCCGCGTCGCAGGCGGCCTTCACCGCCGCCACGTCGCCGCGCACCACTACCGTCACGTACCCCCCGCCGGTTTTCTCGTAGGTCACCAACTCCACCTTGGCGGCCTTGACGGCGGCGTCCGCCGCCTCCACCACCGCGGGAAACGACCTGGTCTCGATCATGCCCAACGCTTCGGTCATGCTCGCCTCCTCCCTCTAGCGGATCGCCGCTTCGCGGCCGCCGATCGCATCGATGGCCTGCTCGGCGGCGCGAAAGCCAACGTCGATATCGCGCTCCTCGCCCCCCAGGTAGACGCGGCCGAACGAGCCGAACGCGCGCACCTCGAGGATGTTGATCTCGGCTGCCTTCTCCGCCTCGTTGGCGGCGATGGCGGCATAGCCGGCGGGGGCGACCTCCATGACGTACAGGGACTGTCCGGGCAGGATCATGTCGCCGTGCCGGGTGCGGTTGATGAGCTGGGTGTGGTAGTCGGTGATGTTGCGGATCACCTGGCTGGTGAAGAGCTTCGGTTTGATGCGGTCCTCTTCGGTGAGGGAAAGCTCGGCGAGGATGGCTCGCCCCGCCTGGCGTACGTCCGCCTGGGAGTCGCCGTGCAGCTCCAGCATGCCGTACAGGCGTTCGATGATGAGCATCCCCGGGCGCACGTCGGTGGCCTTCAGCGCCACGTCGGTGAGGCGCATGATGTCCATCCCCGGCGCCACCTCGACGAACAGCGACGCCTGCCCGGGCACCGGCAGAAACCCCTGCGCCACCGTGCCGAGAAACGACGCAAACTTGGGCTGCAAGCTGTCCAGGAACACGTAGCAGCGCAGCTCGGCCATTCTCACTCCCCCTGGCTGCCGGCCTGTGCCCGTGCCTCCTCGACGATCTTGACGCTGGAGGAGGAACCGATCCGCGCTGCGCCGGCAGCGGTCATGCGCAGCACATCGTCGAGGGTGCGGATGCCGCCCGAGGCCTTGACCTTGAGCCCGGCTGCCGCGACGGTGCGGTGCATCAACCCCACGTCCTCGACCGTGGCGCCCCCGGACGAGAAACCCGTGGAGGTCTTGACGAAGTCGGCGCGGGCGCGGGCCGCGAGGCGGCAGGCGCGCACCTTCTCCTCCTCGGACAACAGGGCTGTCTCCAGGATTACCTTCGAACAGGCGCGGCGTTCGCGGCACGCCTCGACGACGCCGCGGATGTCGCGGAGCACGAGAGCGTCGTCGCCGGCCTTCAGGGCGCCGATGTTGATCACCATGTCGATCTCGTGGGCGCCCTCGCGCAGCGCCCGGCGGGATTCCAACGCCTTCATCTCCGGCGCCTGGGCGCCCAGGGGGAAGCCCACCACCGCGCAGACCTTCACCCCGCTGCCGCGCAGCAGCTCGGCCGCCTGGCGCACCCAGGCGGGGTTGACGCAGACCGAGAAGAAGCCGTGCTGGCGCGCCTCCTCACACAGCCTGGAGATGTCGGCCGGGGTCGCCTCGGGGCGCAGCAACGTGTGATCGATGAGCTGCGCGACCTGCGCAGGGGCGAGGACGGCCGCCGCAGCCGCAGGCGGCGGCGCCTGTCCAAGCAGGGCGCGGACCCGGACGGCGACGCGCTCCACATCCTCGGCCGAGATGCTGCCTCCTCCCCCACGCTCGCCTTCCAGCCCGCGGATCATCGCGACGCGCGCCTGGTGGCGGTCGACGGTGCAGCGAGCGGTGAGGAAGACACCAGCGATGCGGCGGGCGGTGTCGGCGTCGGTGTGCCCCGCGCCGAGGGTGAGGACGTTGGCGTCGTTGTGCTCGCGGGCGTTGCGCGCCAGCGCCTCGCTGTAGCAGGCGGCGGCCAGCACCCCGGCGATCTTGTTGGCGGTCATCGCCGAGCCGATGCCGGCGCCGTCCACGACCACCCCGAAGTCGGCCGCGCCGGTGGCGACTCGCTGTGCCACCGCCGCCGCGAAGCGCGGGTAGTCCACCGGCTCCCGCGAGGTGGTGCCGCAGTCGTGCACCTGGTGACCGAGGCTGGCGAGGTAGCCTTTGAGGTCCTCCTTGAGGTCGAAACCGCCGTGATCCGCGCCAATGGCGATGCGCAGGGGGTGCGCCATGCCGGAGATGGTACACCAGCGCCCCTGCCAGCGGGCATGTTGGGGGGTATGCTTGGCGCCGTGCTGGTGCTGGTGAGAAGGATCGTGTCCGGCGGGCAGACCGGCGTGGACCGCGCGGCGCTGGACGTGGCACAGGGGCTTGGCATCCCGTGCGGCGGATGGTGCCCGGCCGGGCGCCGCGCCGAGGACGGCCCGCTCCCCTCCCGCTACCCGTTGCGCGAGACCCCGTCCTCGGAGTACGGCCAGCGCACCGAATGGAACGTGCGCGACAGCCACGCCACCTTGATCGTCGCACGGCGCCCGCTCTCCGGCGGCACGGCGCGTACCCTCAAACTGGCGCGGGCCTACGGGAGGCCGCACCAGGTGGCGGATCCCGTGCGCCCCGGGGAGGTGGAGCGCGTTCGCCGCTGGTTGCTCGACCTCGCTCCGGCGGTGCTCAACGTCGCCGGGCCCAGGGCTGGCCGGCACGGTCGCGTGTATGCGCAGGCGCTGGAGTTTCTGCTGGCGGTGTTGGCCCCTTGACGCTGGCCGCGGCGTGGCCATAGCGTGGTGAGAGTCCTGGAGGGAGGATGCCATGAGGGTCGAAAAAGTACTCTGCCCCACGGACTTCTCGCCGTGCGCCGGGCAGGCGCTGGAGGTGGCGGTGCTGGCGGCACGCTCGTTTGGCGCCGAGCTGCACGTCCTGCACGGGATCGTGCTGCACGCCGCCGATCCCCACAGCCCAACCTATCACCTGCCCGACCTGGAAGAGATGGAGGCGACGCTACGGCGCGTTGGGGCCTGTGAGCTGGCGGCGGACATCGCTCCCCACGCCGACGGTACGCTGCACATCGTCGAGGCGCAGCGGCGGGCGCCGTTCGCTGGCGAGGCCATCGTGGAATACGCGCAGGAGATCGGCGCCGACCTTATCGTCATGGGTACGCACGGGCGCCGGGGGCTGTCGCACCTGCTTCTCGGCTCGGTGGCGAACGAGGTGGTGCGTCGCGCTCCCTGCCCGGTGATGACCGTGCGCGCCCGGCCGGATGGGTCGAACCTGCAGGCCATCGAGCGCATCCTCGTGCCGGTGGACTTTTCCGGCGCGGCCGATGCGGCGCTGGCGGCGGGGCGCGAGTTGGCGGTGGCGTGGACGGCCGAGCTGGACGTGCTCCACGTCCTTGAAGGAACCGTGATGCCGGCGTTCTACGCCGCGGGCGTGACCTCCCTGCTGCAGCTCGACCCAAAGATCCGCAGCCGCTGCCAGAGAGAGATGGATCGACGGCTGGCGCAGCTCGGCGGCGCCTCGGTGGGCGTCGCCACGCACGTGCGCGAGGGCAAGGCGGCGCACGAAATCGTGGCCTTCGCCCAGGAACGCGGCAGCGATCTCATCGTGCTTGCCACGGCCGGACGCACCGGCGTGGAGCGGATGCTGCTCGGCAGCGTGGCGGAGAAGGTCGTGCGCCTCGCGCCCAGCGCGGTGCTGGTGGTGCGCGCCGGGGAGGGGGAGGAGGCCAGCAGATGACATAGCAGGCCGCCTGCTTTCCCGCGCGAGAAAGCCAGCGCACGGACACGGACACCGACACTGGCACCGACACTGGCACCGACACGGACACCGTCACCGACACGGTCACGGACACCGACACGGACACGGGCAGGCAGGACCCGCCCTGCCATGACGCGGGGGCTGGGTGGG
>JBBINC010000104.1:0-10707 GCA_037444085.1 Acidobacteriota bacterium
TGCCACGCCGTCACCGGGAGACCGACCTACTCATCCCCTCAGGCACGGGCACCGACACCGGCACGGGCACTTCACCGGCAGGAAGACTTCGTGGGGCGGGCGCCCTCGCCCGCCATCTCCACGCCTCCCATGACTTGGCTTGCGACGCCGCGCTTGTTCGACCGCGCACCGGACCGGCGACCGCACCTGGCACCTCTCGCGTCTCGCCAGAATTGCTACCATCACGGTTCGTGCCTGGGGTGGTGACGCCCGGCACGCAAGGGGGAGCAATGACGATGACCCGACGACTGGCGATGCTCACGACCATCGCGGTTGCCGCCGCACTACTGGCCGGACCGCCCGCCGCCGCGTGTACCAACATCCTGGTGACCAGGGGCGCCTCGACCGACAGCTCGACCATGGTGACCTACGCGGCCGATTCCCACGACCTTTATGGCGAGCTGTACTTCGAGCCCGGACGGATCTTTTCGGCGGGCGCCATGCGCGACATCTACGAGTGGGACACCGGCAAGTTCCTGGGACGCATCCCCCAGGCAGGGGTCACCTACACCCGGGTGGGCAACATCAACGAGCACCAGGTGGCGATCGCCGAGACCACCTACGGCGGGCGCGAGGAGTTGAAGGGACCCGCCGGCATGATCGACTATGGCTCGCTGATGTACATCGCCCTGGAGCGGGCGAGGACGGCGCGCGAGGCGATCAAGGTGATGACCGACCTGGTCGCCGAGTACGGGTACCACTCCAGCGGCGAGTCGTTCTCCATCTCCGACGCCAACGAGGTCTGGCTGCTGGAGATGATCGGCAAGGGCGAGGGGCAGAAGGGCGCGGTGTGGGTGGCGCGGCGGGTCCCCGACGGGCACCTCTCGGCGCACGCGAACCAGGCGCGCATTCGCCAGTTCCCCCTCAACGACCCGCAGAACACGCTGTACTCCAAGGACGTCATCTCCTTCGCACGGGAGAAGGGGTGGTTCGACGGCAAGGACGAGGAGTTCTCGTTCGCCGACGTCTACGCGCCGCTGGACTTCGGCGCCGCGCGGTTTTGCGAGTCGCGGGTGTGGAGCGTCTTCCGCCGCGCCGCCCCGTCGCTCAATCTGGGTGTGGAGTACGCCGACGGCTACAACCTGGGGTTGCGACTGCCGCTGTGGATCAAGCCCGACGCCAAGCTCGGCGTGGCCGACGTGATGGCGCTGATGCGCGATCACTTCACCGGCACGCCGCTGGACATGACCCAGGACGTGGGCGCCGGGCCGTTCG
This sequence comes from Acidobacteriota bacterium, assembly GCA_037444085.1. GTDB lineage: Bacteria > Acidobacteriota > Thermoanaerobaculia > Thermoanaerobaculales > Thermoanaerobaculaceae > CALEVZ01. Next base: position 1,255 of record JBBINC010000104.1, read on the forward strand.
CCTGCCCCTATCGCTGGCGGCCGATGACCTGGGAGGTAGACGGCGCCAAGTACGTGCACGAGCGCGCCATCTCCACGCAGCAGACCGGCTTTTCCTTCGTCACCCAGTCGCGCGCCGGGTTGCCCGATGCTATCGGCGGCATCATCTGGTTCGGTCTCGACGATACCTATTCGACCGTGTACGTGCCGATGTACGCGGGCATCCGCGCCGTCCCGGCAACCTTTGCCGAGGGCGTGGCGTCGATGAAGACGTTCTCGTGGGACAGCGCCTTCTGGGTGTTCAACTGGGTGGCCAACTTCGCCTACTCCCGGTACAAGGACATGATCATCGACATCCAGACGGTGCAGCGGGAGCTGGAGGGGCAGTTCCTCGCCGACCAGAAGGCCGTCGAGGAGAAGGCGCTGGCGTTGCACCGGCAGGCGCCCGAGCTGGCGCGGGAGTTTTTGACCCAGTATTCGGTGGCGGCCGGGGACATGGTCACCTCGCGCTGGCGCAAGCTGGGTGAGTCGCTCCTGGTCAAGTACATGGACGGCAACGTCAAGAACGAGTACGGCAAGCCTACCCATCCGCGCTACGGCGAAGACTGGTACCGCCGCATCGTCAGGGAGCGGGGCGAGGCCATCAGGCAGGCTCCGTAGCTGGCTGGAGAGTTGGTGAGCGGCGTCGTGACGAAGCCCTTATCGCTGCGCGAGCCGCTGCTGTGGCGGCGGGCGGCGGTGCTGGGGAGTCTGTGGGCGGCGTCGGAGATCCTGCTCGGCAGTTTCCTGCACAACCTGCGCGTGCCGCTGCGCGGGCACGTTCTTACGGCCATCGCCATCGCCATCCTGGCGGGGGGCCATCGGGTTTGGCGGCAGCGCGGGGTGGTGTGGCGGGCCGGGTTGATCGCGGCGGCGATGAAGGCGGTGTCGCCCAGCGCGGTGCTGCTGGGTCCGATGGTGGCGATCGTCATGGAGGGGGTGGCCTTCGAGGTGGGGCTGGCGCTGGCTCGGGGCGGATGGCCCGGTGTGGTGCTGGCCGGGGCGCTCGCCATGTCATGGACCTTCGTCCATCAGGTGGCGAGCCTGCTGCTCACCTACGGGCTCAACCTGGTCGAGGTGTACACGCGGCTGGTGCAGCTCATCGAGGCGCAGCTCGGGCCCCTGCCGATGGGCGCCTGGGGTCCATTTGCTGCCGTCGCCTTGCTCAACGTGGTCGTGGGCGTGGCCGCCGCGGCAGCGGGGTGGCGGGCGGCGGGGAGACGCGGCATCGAGTTGTGGGAGCCGGGCGCCGGGACGTCGCAGGTCTTCCCGGTTCCGCGGCCGCGAACTCCGATCACGCCTCACCTCGGCGCGCTGGCAGCGCTGGTCGTGGCGCTGCCCGGCGGGTTGCTGGCACTCGCCCGGCTGCCGCTGCCGGCTGGCGCGGCGGTGGTCGCGGGGATTCTGGCGTTGCTGGCCCTGCGCTGGGGGGCGGCCCTGCGGCGGCTGGCGCGGCCACGGTTCTGGTTGGGCATCCTGGTGTTGACGGGGGTGACCGCGGTGGCGTTTCAGGTGGGCTCGGCCGGCCCCCAGGCGGTGGCCGAGGGTGTGCGCGTTGCCTTCGTCATGACCGTCCGCGCCATGCTGGTCACCGCCTGCTTCGCCGCCGTCGGGGTGGAATTGGCCAACCCGCGTCTGCAACGTTGGATGGCGCGGGCGGGCGCGTCGCGGTTGCTCGCCGCCGGGGAGACGGCGTTTGCAACCCTGCCTGCGGTGATCGCGGCGATGCCGCCGGCGCGGACCATGCTGCGCTACCCGGCGCGCTCGGTGGGGGCCCTGGTGCAGCGGCTTGACGCGTGGCTTGACCAGGCGGATCGGCAGCCACCGCCGGTCCGGGCGGTGATCATCACGGGAGACGCCGGCAGCGGCAAGACGACGCTGGCGGCGGCGGTGGTGGAGCGGCTGGCGGCGCGCGGCGTGCGAGTGGGAGGCTTTCTGGCGCCGGGGAGCTGGCGCGATGGCAGGCGGTGGGCCTTCGACCTTGAGGACGTTGCCACCCGGAGGCGGGTGCCGCTGGCCGCGCGGGAGGGTCCCGCCGAATGGCCCGCGGAGGGCGGGTACTGCGTCAATCCTCTTGCCATGGAGGCGGGCCGGCAGGCGCTCGCGGCGGCGCGCCAGGGGATGGCGAAGGTGGTGGTGGTGGACGAGGTCGGTCCATGGGAGTTGCGCGGCCGTGGTTGGAGAAAAGAGCTGGATTTGCTGGCGTCGTCGCCGCCGCCGCTGCTCGCGCTGGTGGTGCGGCGCCGCTGCGTTGACGCGGTGGTGGCGCGCTGGCGTCTGACGGTGTTGGCCGTGTACGACGTGACCACGAGCGAGGCGTCGCGGGTCGCCGACGAGATCGCCCGAGCGGCCAGCGGCGAGGAGCCGGTCGGGGCTGGAGAATCCGCCGAGGGGGCGACTTCGCGCGAGCCAGGGCGCCAGCGCGCCTCAGGGAAACCTTGACAGTAGCGGAGCATTCGTTTAGCATTTGCGCCCCTTGAGGTGGGGTCTTCCCACGCGGGACTTCTCGCCATCTGTAGAGGGAAGCGGAGACATCATGAAGACGTACGTGCCGAGAATGGGTGAGGTGCAGCACGACTGGTACGTCGTGGACGCCGCCGACGTGGTCCTGGGACGCCTGTCCACCACGGTGGCGACGCTGCTGCGCGGCAAGCACAAGCCGGAGTTCACTCCCGGGGACGATGTGGGCGACTATGTGATCGTGCTCAACGCCGAGCGCGTCAAGCTCACCGGCAAGAAATGGGACTCCAAGCGCTACTACCGCCACTCGGGGGATCCCGGGCATCTCAAGGAGATCACCGCCCGCCGGATGCGCGACACCCACCCGGAGCGCATCGTCAAGTTCGCCGTCTGGGGCATGCTCCCGAAGAACCGACTCGGGCGCAAGTTGCTCAAAAAGCTGAAGATCTACGCCGGCCCCGAGCATCCGCACGAGGCTCAGCAGCCGCAGGCGATCAAGGTACGAGGGTAAGGAGGTTTCGTCGTGGCATCGATCCAGTACTACGGGACCGGCCGCCGTAAGACGGCGGTGGCACGGGTATACCTGCGGCAGGGCAGCGGGGCGATCACGGTCAACGCCCGCGGTTTCGACGAGTACTTTCCCAACCGCTTGCTGAAGATGGTCATTCGCCAGCCGTTGCTGATCACCGAGACCGCGGACAAGTTCGACATCTACATCAAGGTCAACGGCGGGGGCGCCGCCGGGCAGGCGGGTGCGATTCGGCACGGCCTGTCGCGCGCCCTGTTGGAGTTCAACCCGGAGTTGCGGGGGCGACTCAAGGGCGCCGGCTTCCTCACCCGCGATGCCCGCGAGGTGGAGCGGAAGAAGTACGGCCAGCCCAAGGCGCGACGGCGGTTCCAGTTCTCCAAGCGGTAGGCGGCACGGAGCGAGGGAAGGAAGGAGAGGGTTTTCGTGGCATCCATCACCATGAAGGAGCTGCTCGAGGCTGGCGTCCACTTCGGTCACCAGACCCGGCGCTGGAATCCGAAGATGCGTCCGTACATCTTCGGCAAGCGCAACGGGATCTACATCGTTGACCTGCAGAAGACGCTGCAGCTCTTTGAAGAAGCCTCGGAGTTCGTGCGCGACCTGACGGCGTCCGGCGGCAGCATTCTGTTTGTCGGAACCAAGCGGCAGGCGCAGGACGTGGTGCGCGAGGAGGCCGGGCGGTGCGGCATGTTCTACGTCGCCAACCGCTGGCTCGGCGGCACCCTGACCAACTTCGTGACGGTGCGCCGCTCGGTGGAGCGCTTCAAGGAGATCGAGCGCCAGCTCGCCGACGCCGACTCCCAGCTCACCAAGAAGGAGCGCATCTCGCTGGAGCGCCAGCGCGTCAGGATGGAGAAGAACCTGGGTGGCATCCGCGATATGGAGGGCCTGCCCGACGTCATCTTCGTCATCGACACCAACCACGAGCACAACGCCGTGCACGAGGCGAACCGCCTCAATATCCCGGTGGTTGCGGTGGTCGACACCAACTGCGACCCCGACCAGGTCGATTACCCGATCCCGGGCAACGACGACGCCATCCGGGCGATCAAGCTGTTCACTTCGCGCGTTGCCGAGTCGGTGCTGGAGGGGCTGGCGATGGTGGAGGGGCGGGAGAGCGGCGTACCGATGCCGCCCCGGACCCAGCCACCGCAGGAGAACATGGAAGAGCTGCTCGTGCCGTCCCTCGACGAGGCGTTCGAGGATTTCGACGACCGCGAGGTGTACGCCAAGGACTGACGAGTCAACCGGATGTGCGCGGTTGGCAGAAGGGCCAGGGGCGGTGAGCATCCTGGCCCCTTTTCACGGAGGATGCGATGACGATCACGGCGCAGGCGGTGAAGGAACTGCGTGAGCGGACCGGCGCGGGCATGATGGACTGCCGGCGGGCCCTCGAAGAGGCGGGGGGCGATCTCGACGAGGCTGCCAAGGTGCTCCGCAAGAAGGGGTTGGCGGCGGCCGCCAAGAAGGCGGGCCGCACCGCCAGAGACGGGCTCGTCGTGGTGCACATGGTGGAGGACGGGTCACGCGTGGCGGTGGTGGAGCTCAACTGCGAGACCGATTTCGTGGCGCGCACCGAGCGTTTCCAGGCGTTCGCGGCGGGTCTCGCCGCGCAGGCGGCGGCCGAGGGTACGCCCGATGCCGCAGCGCTGCTGGCCCGGCCCAAGGCGGGCGATGGGGAGCACACGGTCGCCCAGGCGCTGGCCGGCGAGATCGCCACCATCGGCGAGAACATGCGCCTCTCCCGGGTCGCCCTTCTGAACGCCGAGCCGGGATTCAAACTTGGCTCGTACGTGCACATGGGCGGCAAGATCGGGGTGGCGGTGAAGCTATCCGACAACGCCGACCAGGAGACCGTCAAGGACGTGACGATGCACATCGCTGCTGCCGAGCCGCGCTTCGTGGCGCGCCAGGATGTGCCCGAGGCGGTGCTGGCGGAGGAGCGCGAGGTGGCCAAGGCGCAGGCGGAGGCCATGGGCAAGCCTGCCCAGGTGGCGGAGAAGATCGCCGAGGGCAAGCTTGGCAAGTTCTATGAGCAGGCCTGTCTCGTCGAGCAGCCGTTCGTCAAGAACCCCGAGCAGAGCGTGGCCGACATGCTCAAGGAGCGTGGGGGTGTGTCGGTGAGCGCCTTCGTGCGTTTCCGCCTGGGAGAGGGAGCGGCGGCGGAGGGGGCGTGAGCGCCACCCCTGCGTACCGGCGTATCCTCCTCAAGTTGTCGGGCGAGGTGCTGATGGGCAATCAGCCCTTCGGCATCTCCTCCGAGGTGATCCCGCCGCTGGCCGCCGAACTGGCCGAGGTCCACAGTCTGGGGGTCGAGACCGCCATCGTCATCGGTGGCGGCAATATCATCCGCGGCATTCAGGCATCGGAGAAGGGCCTCGACCGGGTCACCGGCGACCTCATGGGCATGCTCGCCACGGTCATCAACGCCCTGGCGCTGCAGGACGCGCTGGAGCAGCGGGGGGTGGCGACGCGGGTGCAGACCGCCATCGAGATCCGCCAGGTCGCCGAGCCGTTCATTCGCCGGCGCGCCATCCGTCATCTGGAGAAGGGCCGGGTGGTGATCTTCGCCGCCGGCACCGGCAACCCGTTCTTCACCACCGACTCGGCGGCCGCCCTACGCGCCTCCGAGATTCGCGCCGACGCGCTGCTCAAGGCCACCAAGGTGGATGGGCTGTACACCGCCGATCCCAACCGCGAGGCCGGCGCCACGCTGGTCAAGGCGGCGGACTACTCGTACCTCCTGCAGCACAGCCTGAAGATCATAGATGCGGCGGCGGTTTCGCTCTGCCAGAACTCCTCGATCCCGATTCGCATCTTCAACATCCGCGTAGGGGGCAACATCAAGCGGGTGGTGCTGGGTGAAGATGTCGGCTCGCTGGTCAGCCGCGGGGAGTAGGACGCGCGACGTACGGCGCGAGAGGTACGTCGTGGGGACTGGAGGTGATGGTCCATTCCAGACTCCACTCGCCTCGTCCCTCCCCCCGACCGCCGCGCTTCCCGGCCGCCACGCCTCACGTACAATACTGTCTCCTGCGGCCGTGAGGCTGGAGGCGCTAGGGGGCGGTAATGAAGGAGACCATCAAGGACGTCAAGCAACGCATGGACAAGGCGGTTGGGGTGTTTCGCGATGAGCTGAAGACGTTGCGCACCGGGCGCGCCTCGCTGGGCATCCTGGATCCGGTGCGGGTGAACTACTACGGGACGCCGACGCCGCTCAACCAGGTGGCCGGGATGTCGGTGCCGGATCCCACGATGATCGTCATCGCGCCCTGGGACCCGTCGCTCATCGGCGCGATCGAGCACGCCATCCAGAAGGCGAATCTGGGTCTCAACCCGATGAACGACGGCAAGGTGATCAAGCTGCCGGTGCCGCCCCCCACCGAGGAGCGCCGCAAGGAACTGGTCAAGATCGGCCACGAGTACGCCGAGCGGGCGCGCACGGCGGTACGCAACGTGCGCCGCGAGGGGAACGAGGCGCTCAAGGCGCTGGAGAAGGACAAGAAGATCTCTGAAGACGACCTGCGGCGAGGCCTCGACGAGGTGCAAAAGGCCACCGACGCGCACGTGGACGACATCGGCAAGATCATGGCCGCCAAGGAGAAGGAGATTCTCGAGGTGTAGCCCTCCGCGACGTGGAGGCGTGAGGAGAGCGCCACGAGGTGCTGCGAGACAGAATGATCGTTCCCAATCCTGGCATCGTGGTGGTGGCCGCAGGGGCGTCGACGCGCTTCGGCCGGGACAAGCTGGCGCAGCCGCTGGGGGGTCGCAGCGTGCTGGAGCGCGCCGTCGAGGCCGTGCGCGGACCGCTCCCGGGCGCGGCGTGCGTGCTGGTGGTTGGCCGCGAACGGGTGGACGAGCTGGCGCCTGTCTGGGCTGGCCGCGGCGTCGCCGTGACAGCGGGCGGAGCCGCCCGCCAGGATTCGGTGCGCGCTGGGGTGTCAGCGCTCCCCCTGGCGGACGACGAGGTGGTGGTCATCCATGACGGGGCGCGCCCGTTCGTGCCGGCTGACGACGTCTGCGCGGTTGTCCAGGCGGCGCACACCGCCGGTGCGGCGGTGCTCGGCGCACCGGTGGCCGACACCTTGAAGAGAGTGGAGGGGGATGGGCGGGTCGCGTCGACGGTGGCGCGGGAGGGGATCATGCGCTCGCTGACCCCTCAGGCCTTTCGGGTGGGGCTGCTGCGGCGCGCCTGGGCCGAGGCCGGCGGGAGCGAGTGGACCGACGAGGCGGCGCTGCTGGAGGCGCTGGGGGTTGCGGTGGCGGTGGTGGCGGGCGATCCGCGCAACCTCAAAGTGACGACTCCCCACGACCTCGACCTGCTTCGCGGCCTCTACCCGCGGGCGGTGCGCGTGGGGCAGGGCATCGACGTCCACCCCTTCGCCCCCGGGCGTGAGCTCTGGCTGGGGGGTGTGCGACTCGCGGGGGAGCCCGGCCTGGCCGGTCACTCGGACGCCGACGTGGTGCTGCACGCCGTCACCGACGCCATCCTCGGCGCTTGCGGCGAGGGAGACATCGGCGTTCACTTCCCGCCCGGCGACGAGCGCTGGCGCGGCGCCGCCTCCGCCGCCTTCGTGCGCCACGCGCTCGAGCTGGCCGGTCGTCACGGCTTGCGGGTGGCCCACTGCGACGTCACCGTGTTGGCCGATCGACCCCGCCTGACGCCGTGGCGCCAGCAGCTGCTGGCCTCGCTTGCCGGGATGTTGGGCGTGAGGCCCGAGGCGGTCAGCCTCAAGGCCACCACCTGCGAGGGGCTCGGCTTCGTCGGCCGAGCCGAGGGGATGCAGGCGTTTGCAGTGGTGACTCTGCAGGAGGGGTCGTGAAGGAGCGCCGGGCGCCCCGGCGCCGCGCAGGCCACGAGGATCGCCAGCCTGAGGTGCGCAGCGACTGGGTGGTCGGCTTCCACGCAGTGCTCGCCGCCGTCGAACAGACCCCCGAGCGGGTGGAGTTGGTTCTGCTTGCCGAGGGCGGAGGCGGCCGGGGGCGGCGGGTCCTCGAAGCGGCGGGGCGCCGGAAGGTGCGCGTGCGGCCTGCGGCGCGCCGGGATCTCGACGAGCTGGCGGGAGGTGTGGCGCACAACGGCTTTGCCGCGCGGGTGACGCCGGCCCCTCTTGCCGACGCCTCGGCGCTGTTGGCGCTGCCGGCCCCGGCGCTCATCGTGGGGCTGGACTGCGTCGAGGATGGTCACAACGTCGGCGCAGTCGTGCGCGTGGCCGCCGCCTTCGCCCTTGCCGGCGTTGTGCTTGCCGGACCACACCCGCCGCCGCTGGGAGGGGCGGCGGCGAAGGTGGCGGCCGGCACGCTGCCGCTGGTGCGCATCGGGTGCGTCGGATCTCTGGGCGACTACGCCCGCGCGGCCCGGGAGGCGGGGTTCTGGGTCTTCGGAGCGGATGCGCGGGGGAGGTCGCTTGCCACCGTGGAACTCCCTGAGCGCCTCGTGCTCTGCCTGGGGGGCGAGGGAGGAGGTCTGCGCGCCAAGACGCGCAGCGCCCTGGACGAGGTGGTGGCCATACCACTCGCCGCCCGGGTGGAATCGTTGAACCTGGCGGTGGCGACAGGTGTGCTCGGCTGGGAGTGGCGGCGGCGCCATCCGCTGCGGTGAGACATGGGTTGCGAGACGCCAGACGCGCCTTGGCCCACCAGCGGCGCTCGCGCCGCAAGTCTGCCGTTCTCGGCGAGGCTGCGCAGACGAGGCTTGCAATCTCCCCGGCGCCGTGGTAGTGTCCCTTTCCCCTTCCCGGGGTCGAGGTGCGCCGGGGGGAGTTCTTTGGAAAGAGGGGCGACGGGGTGCAACCCACCGACGCTGGCGTAGCTCAATCGGTAGAGCAGCGGATTTGTAATCCGCAGGTTACGGGTTCGAGTCCCCTCGCCAGCTCCAGGGATTGGTCGTACGGCAGGTTGTGTTTCTCGGTACGAGTTCAATCGGGTGCGGGTGTGGCCGAGCGGTCAATGGCAGCAGACTGTAAATCTGCCGGCGTAATGCCTACGGTGGTTCAAATCCATCCGCCCGCACCATCTCCCCACCGGGGCGGGAGTAACTCAGGGGTAGAGTCACAGCCTTCCAAGCTGTTGGTCGCGGGTTCGAATCCCGTCTCCCGCTCCACTACGGAATACGAGGTCGTCAAGGGCGCCCACGTAGCTCAGCCGGTAGAGCACGTCCTTGGTAAGGACGGGGTCACCAGTTCAAGTCTGGTCGTGGGCTCCATGATTCGTGCAGGCTGGAAAAGCGGGGCCGGGGCAGCGCCGCTCGGTCCCTTGCAGGCAGGCAGGGTGAGGCCCGCTCTACGGTAGAGGGGGCGCCCTGACGCGGTGGCCCCGTTACCTCGCGGGGCGTGTCGCCGCGTGTCGTGGCATCGTGGCGAGGGTCGAAACGAGAGGGAGGCTCGAAGAGGAATGGCCAAGCAGAAGTTTGATCGGACGAAGCCGCACGTCAACGTGGGGACTATT
>JBBINC010000105.1:0-10688 GCA_037444085.1 Acidobacteriota bacterium
ATGGCAGGGCGGGTCCTGCCTGCCCGTGTCGGTGACCGTGCCCGTGTCTTCCTTATTCGGGGGGTTTCGCCGGCCAACACCCGCGCTTCCGCCGCGCCGGCGTACCCCGATCGCCTCTGGCTGACCGGGAGGCGGTACAGTAGTGTCCGATGACACGCGTGCTCCTGGTGGACGACGACGTTGAGCTGCTGGCACTGCTGGAGGAGTTCCTGCGCGGTGAGGGCTTCGAGGTGGGCAAGGCGAGAGATGGAGAGGCCGGGTTGAGCGCGGCGGGCGAGTGGGCGCCCGACCTGGTGGTCCTCGATGTCATGCTGCCGCGTCTGGGGGGCTTCGACGTCTTGCGCCGCTTGCGGAAAACCTCGGCGGTGCCGGTGCTCATGCTCAGCGCCCGTGGCGAGCCGGTGGACCGCATCGTGGGTCTGGAATTGGGGGCCGACGATTATTTGGCCAAGCCGTTCAATCCCCGCGAACTGGCGGCGCGGATCCGGGCGGTGCTGCGGCGCGGGCGGTCGGGCACGGGCGAGAGTCGGCTTCAAGTGGGGGACGTGACGCTCGACCCTGGGGCGCGCGTCGTGCTGCGGGGCGGGTCGCCTCTCGATCTCACCGGGACCGAGTTCGCGCTGCTTGAGGTGTTGTTGCGCAACGCTGGCTCGGTCGTGCGGCGGGAGGTGCTGTTCAAGGAGGTGCTGGGCCGGCGGCCGGTGGCCTTCGACCGCAGCCTGGACGTGCACGTCGCCAACCTGCGCAACAAACTGGGGCCGTTGCCCGATGGCCGCGAGCGCATCGTCACGGTGCGGGGCGTGGGCTATCAGGCGATTCGCCCGGGAGGCTCTAAGTGAAGCGCCTGTTCCTGCGCATCTTCCTGACATTCTGGGCGGCCATGGCGCTGGTGGCGGTGGTACTGGTGGTGTCGTCGCCATACTTCACGCGCTCGCACCCCGGGCTAGACCGCTGGCAGCGGGGCGCCGAGCGACTGGTCGGCGAGCGCCTGGAGGCTGGGGCGGAGCATCTGGCGAGGCGCGGGTTCGGGCGGCGGGGCGAGTCACGGCGCGGCGAGGGCGGTGGCGACGGCGGCGCCGGCGGCCCGCGCCGGGGGTGGCGGTTTGCCTCGAACTTCGCGTTTTCCCCGGACGGCCGCCAGGTATGGGGGCCTGAGGCGCCGAGAGAAGTCACTGCCTTCGCCCGGCGGGTCGCCGCCGCCTCCGAGGAGGTGTCGGGGCGGGACGGCGTCATGGTCATGGCCGGACGGCCGGTGGCCGGACCGGACGGCAGTCGGTTGATCCTGGTGGCGGCGGCGCGCATGCCTCCCCGGCCGGCGGACCTCCTGGAGCCGGGAGCGCTGTGGTGGCGGCTGGGGCTCGTCGCCCTGCTGGTCGGGGCTCTGTGCCTGTGGCTGGCGCACGGACTGGCGGCGCCGTTGGGAGCGCTGCGGGGGGCGGTGCGGCGGCTGGCGGGGGGGGATCTTGCCGCCCGCGCCGGGGCACATCTGGCGCGACGGCGCGACGAGGTGGGGGAGCTGGCACGGGAGTTCGACGCTATGGCGGGGCGCATCGAGACACTGGTGGCCGCGCAGCGGCGACTGGTGCGGGACGTCTCCCACGAGCTGCGCTCGCCGCTGGCCAGGTTGTCGGTGGCGCTGGAGCTGGCGCGCCGCGATGGCGGGCGAGACGCCGCCGGGGCGCTTTACCGCATCGAGCGCGAGGCGGCTCGACTGGAGGAGTTGATCGCCCAGCTCCTCAGCCTCTCCCGCATGGAGGCGACGGTGGAGCCGGTGGCGTGGGAGCCGGTGGAGCTGGCCGAGCTGGTGCGGCAGGTGGCCGAGGACGCGGCGTTCGAGGCGTCAGCCAGGGGAGTGGAGGTGGTGGTCGAGGGGACCGCAAGCCCCGTGGCAGGAGATGCGGAGGCGTTGCGGCGCGCGGTGGAGAACGTGGTGCGCAACGCGGTCGCCTTCACCGCACCGGGCACGCGGGTCGTCGTGACGCTGGGCCAGGAGGGGCAGCAGGAGATGGTGCGGGTGCGGGACGGCGGCGAGGGACTGCCGGACGACATGTTGGAGGCGGTGTTCGAGCCGTTCGTGCGCGCCGAGGCGGCGCGCGAGCGTTACCGCGGCGGCGCCGGGCTCGGCCTCGCCATCGCCGCTTCCGCGGTGCGCCTGCACGGCGGCAGCATCGGCGCTGCCAACGCCCCCGGCGGGGGGCTCGAGGTGACCCTCCGCCTTCCCGCCAGCCAGAGCAGCCGCCGCGAAAGCTCGTGAAGCGATCGAGGTCCCTCGGTATCGCCGCCGCGCCTGCGAGGCCGCCATTTCCACCGGCGAAGCGTGAACTGTGCCACGTTGTTTCGCCCTGTCCTCGGAGGGCGGGCCGGTCATCCCCTACCATACACCGATGCGCGTCACAACCACCGTCGAGACCAAATTCACCGTGGAGCGATCGCGCTTTTACGCGCGACTCTCCCCCGTGAGCACCGCGGAACACCTGGATGAAGTCCTTGTCGCACAGCGCGGCGCCCACCGCAAGGCGCGCCACCACTGCTGGGCGGCGCGCTGGCGCGACGTGGCCGGTGCGCTGGTGGAGCAGTCGCGGGACGACGGCGAGGTCGGTCACCCCGGCCGCGTGCTGCTTAAGTTGCAACGCCACCACGATCTGGGAGGGGGCCTGGTTGTGTCGCGTGTGTCTGGCGGGGTGAGGCTGGGAGTGGGCGGTGTGGCGTGGGCGTTTCGCGCCGCGGGCGCGATCTCGGAGTGCGGTCCCGCGGCTATTGTTCCGGAGACGGGGGTGCGAACAGGCCCTCGACGACGCGCCGATCCTCCTCGGTGATCTCCTGGAACTCGATGCCGACTTCCAGCCGCCCGTCAGGGCGCTGGGCCGCCCAGACGACGCGCCCGAGAGCGATGACCACTTTGCCGCTGACCGCGATGTAGATGTCGACCCGCTCCCCGGGAGACAGGGGCGTGTCGGTCACGAAGCTGCAGCCGCCGAGGCCCATCACCGCGGTCTTGGCGAAACTCTCCTCGGCCCCTTCGCCCGCTCTCTTGACGAGCACGGTGTTCTCGGAGGGAATCCGTGGGAATCGTCGTTGCTCGGCGGTCATCGCGCCCTCACCCCCTCTGGCTGCTGCGATTGTCGGGCAATTCTCGCCGATTTGCAAGGCGGGCGGGGGTTCGGTGCTCTTGGCGGAGCCGCTTTCACCCGGTGGATGCGTTGTCGGATGGCCTCGGTCTCGACAGCGCTGCGGCGATGCGTCACCATGCCGGCCGGAGGAGAAGATGACGGAGCGACTCTCGGGCGGGGAACTCGTGGCATTGATCCAGCGTGTGTTCCGGCCGGCTCCCCACGACCGCGGCCTGGCCATTCTGGTGGACCTGCCGGACGAGGAGGTGCTCGATACTCCGGGGTGGCGGCAGCGGCGCGAGATTGCCGCCGAATGGGCCCGCGAATTGTCGGCGCGTGCCTTGGACCTCGGTCTTGACACCGACCTGGTCGCCTACCGTAACGTGCGCACCAACAACGGCGACCTTCCAACCAGCGCCTGGGTGCTTGGCGATGGTCCACTACCTGGCGCCGCCGGCGAGTTGGATCCCGCCACCGCCACGCCCTTTTCGCAGATCTACGCCGATCACCCGATACTCATCGCGCTGACGCGGTTTTCCGCCACCGCGCCGCTCAAGATGGCGGCTCGCACCCACCCCATCCGCGCCGCCACCATGCCGGGGTTCACGCCGGCGATGATCCCGGCGCTGCGCCTGGATTACGGCGAGATCAACCGGCGCGTGGAGATCCTCGCCGACCTCTTGACCCGGGCCGAGGGAGCCGAGATCGATTTTCGCCACCCCGGCGGCCCGACCCATCTGACGCTGGACCTGCGCTTTCGCCACGCCCACGCCTCGGGGGGCCTGCTCCCCAACCCCGGAGTGGCCGGCAACCTGCCCTCCGGCGAGGCCTACATCGTGCCGTACGAGGGGGAGCGGGAGGGCGAACCGTCGCGCTCCCGCGGCGAGCTGCCGGTGCAGTTCGAGGGTGGCGAGATCGTCGTCTACCGCGTCGCAGAGAACCGGGCGGTCGAGGTGCTCAGTGCGGGAGAGGTCTCCCGCCGCGAGGCGGCGGCCATCGCCGCCGAGCCGGCGTACGCCAACCTCGCCGAATTGGGCCTCGGCGTCCTCGCCGAACTGGGCATCAAGCCGATCGGTGAGGTGCTGCTGGATGAGAAGCTCGGGCTGCACATCGCCTTCGGCCGCTCCGAGCACTTCGGCGGCCAGGTGAGCCCGTCCCACTTCTCATCGCCGGCAGCGGTGATCCACATCGACCGCGTGTACATCCCCGAAACCCAGCCCGACGTGCGGGTGGAGCGCGTCGATCTCATCATGCCCGGGGGCGAAGCCGTTCCCTTGATGCGCGACCAGGCGTACGTCCTCGACTGGAATCGCTAGGCCGTGGTCGTCCAGCGGCTTCCGGCCGGCTCCACGACGCCAACGAAGGCCCGAAGCGGCGCACCCCTCCGCCCATCGACAACGACCCTGTAGGGAGGACACATGAATCGCATCGGCATCCTTATTCTGGCATCCGGCCTGGCCGTCCCGTCCACGCCGCTCGCCGCCCAGCAAGCCGCCAAGACACCCGCCAAGGTCGCCCCAGCGCAGGCGATCGCCGGCAACACCGAGAACGGCGAGGAGAGCAAGGATCTTCTCTCCCCGGCCACCTTTGCCGGCTTGAAGCTGCGCTCCATAGGCCCGGCGTTGATGTCGGGCCGCGTCGGCGATCTGGCCGTGGACCCCGGCAACCCGGCGCGCTACTTCGTCGCCGTCTCCTCCGGCGGCGTGTGGAAGACCGAGAACGCCGGCACCACCTACGAGCCGGTGTTCGACGCCGAGGCCTCGTACTCCATCGGCTGCGTCACCCTCGACCCCAACAACCCCCACGTGGTGTGGGTGGGATCGGGGGAGAACAACTCCCAGCGCTCGGTGTCCTGGGGGGATGGCGTGTACAAGTCGCTGGACGGCGGCAAGTCCTGGAAGAACATGGGCTTGAAGAAGTCAGAGCACATCGGCATGATTCGCGTCGATCCTCGCGACTCCAACGTCGTCTACGTGGCGGCGCAAGGACCGCTGTGGGGCCCAGGTGGCGATCGGGGCCTGTACAAGACCACCGACGGCGGCGCTACCTGGGAGAGGATCTTGCACATCTCCGAGAACACCGGCGTCAGCGAAGTGCACCTCGACCCGCGCAACGCCGACGTGCTGTACGCCGCCGCCTACCAGCGCCGGCGCCACGTGTGGACGCTGATCAACGGCGGCCCGGAGTCGGCGATCTACAAGTCGACCGACGCCGGCAAGAGCTGGCGAAAGGTGACCCAGGGACTGCCCGAGGTCGATCTCGGGCGCATCGGTCTGGCCGTGTCTCCCGCCAACCCCGACGTGATCTACGCCATCGTCGAGGCGATGCAGGACAAGGGGGGCATCTTCCGCTCCCGCGACCGGGGCGAGAGTTGGGAGCGTCGTAGCGGGTACCTCTCCTCGTCCGGGCAGTACTACTCCGAGCTGTTCGCCGACCCCAAGAACGCGGATCGCGTCTACTCCATGGACACCTACTTCATGGCCAGCGAAGATGGCGGCAAGACCTGGGTACGCGCCGGCGAGAAGGCCAAGCACGTCGACAACCACGCCCTCTGGATCGACCCCGGCGACACCGACCACCTGCTCATCGGCAGCGACGGTGGCATCTACGAGAGCTGGGACCGGGCCAGGACCTGGCAGTTCAAGCCCAACCTGCCGGTCACCCAGTTTTACCGCGTGGCGGTGGGCAACGACGGCCCTTTCTACACCGTCTGCGGCGGCACTCAGGACAACAACACCCAGTGCGGCCCGGCTCGCACCACCTCCCGGCACGGGATCATCAACAGTGACTGGTTCATCACCCAGGGGGGCGACGGCTTCGTCCCGGCGATCGACCCCGAGA
Organism: Acidobacteriota bacterium; assembly: GCA_037444085.1. Lineage (GTDB taxonomy): Bacteria > Acidobacteriota > Thermoanaerobaculia > Thermoanaerobaculales > Thermoanaerobaculaceae > CALEVZ01. The sequence continues at coordinate 5,952 of JBBINC010000105.1, forward strand.
ACGCCAACATCATCTACTCTGAGGCGCAGCACGGGTGGATCGTGCGCTACGACCGGGCCTCCGGGGAGCGGGTGTTCATTCAGCCCCAGGAGGGCCCCGGCGACGACCCGCTGCGCTGGAACTGGGATTCTCCCTTCCTCATCTCCCCGCATAGCGCCAAGCGGCTGTACTTCGCGGCGCAGCGCCTGTTTCGCTCCGACGATCGGGGCGATTCCTGGGTGCCGGTGTCTGGCGATCTGACGCGGCAGCTCGACCGCAACCGTCTCAAGGTCATGGATCGCGTCTGGCCCGCCGATGCGGTCGCCAAGAACGCCTCCACCTCGTTCTACGGCAACATCGTGGCGCTCGATGAGTCGCCCCTGGTGGAGGGGCTGCTGTACGTGGGCACCGACGACGGGTTGATCCAGGTGAGCGAGAACGGCGGCGCCACCTGGCGCAAGATCGACAGCTTCCCGGGCGTGCCCGAGATGTCGTACGTGTCCAGCGTGCTCGCCTCGCGCCACGACGCCGGCACGGTCTACGCCACCTTCGACAACCACAAGCGCGCCGACTTCAAACCCTACGTCCTCAAGAGCCACAACCGCGGGCGCACATGGAGTTCCATTACCGGCAACCTCAAGGAGCCCGAGGTGTGCTACGACCTCGTCGAGGACCATGTCGACCCCAGCCTGCTGTTTGTGGGCACCGAGTATGGCCTGCACACCTCTCCCGACGGCGGCGCCACCTGGATCAAATTCAAGGGCATGCCCACCATCTCGGTGCGGGACATCGCCGTGCAGAGGCAGGAAAACGACCTCGCCCTCGCCACCTTCGGACGGGGCCTTTACATTCTCGATGACTACACCCCGCTGCGGGGCATGACCCGGGCGGCGCTGGAGAAGGAGGCGCTGCTCTTCCCGGTCAGGGACGCGCTCGCCTACATCGAGTCGGGGCGCTTCGGCTGGGGGCGCAAGGCGTCTCTGGGTGAGACCTTTTACACCGCCGACAACCCTCCCTTCGGGGCCACCTTTACCTTCTATCTCAAGGAGGGGCTGAAGACCAGGACGGAGCTGCGCCACGAGCGGGAGAAGGAAGCCATCAAGAAGAAGCTGGACCCGCCCTACCCGACTCTCGACGAGCTGCGGGCCGAGGAGAACGAGGAGAAGCCGGAGATCATCCTCACCGTCCGTGATGCCCAGGGCCAGGTGATTCGCCACCTCTCCGGCCCCACGGGGAAGGGATTCCACCGCGTGGCGTGGAACCTGCGCTACCCCGCCGTCACCCCGCCCACGGCCGAGAGGCGGCGCGACGATGACGACGAGGAGGACAGCGCCGGCGGCGGCCCCATGGTCGTGCCGGGCGGGTACACGGTAACCCTGGCCAAGCGCGTCGGCGGGGTGACGGCGGTGCTGGCCGGGCCGATTCCCTTCAACGTCACCACGCTCGATCTCGCCACCCTGCCGGCCGAGGACCGTACCGCGCTGCTCGCCTTCCAGAAGGAGGTCGCCGGCCTGCAGCGGCTCGTGCTCGGAGCCGTCGAGGCGAGTCGGGAAACCGAGAGGCGCCTGGACGCCATCGTCAAGGCGCTCAAGGAGACGCCCGCGGCGGCGCCCGAACTTACCGACCGCGCCGTGAAGCTGCGCCAGCGGCTGGAGGACATCAACCTCCCCCTGCGCGGCGACCGGGTCGGCGATCGGCGCAACTACCCCACACCGCCATCCATCTCGGGCCGCCTGCAAAGTGTCGTGTCGGCGTTCTGGAGCAACACCTCGGCGCCGACCGGCACGGCGCGCGAGTCGTACCGCATCGCCTCGGAGCAATTCGCCGCCGTCCACGCCCAGCTCAAGCAGCTCGTGGAGGTGGACCTGCACGATCTGGAGAAGGCGATGGACCGGGCCGGGTCGCCCTGGACCCCGGGACGACTGTAGCGCCACCTGCGAAAGAGCCCGAATCGGGGAGGGCAGCCTCCCCGGTTCTCGGCCTTCGCCGAGGACCGGGCTGCCGGGCCGGCACGCAGCTGCCGAGGCGCCCGGACCGGCGGGGCGAGGGAGGCGCTACAATCGCCGTATGAGCGAGTTTCGCGTGGTGTCGCTGCGCACCGCCGGCGTGGCGCTGGCGGTGTTTCTCCTGGTCGTGGGGCTGCTGGCGGTCAAACCCCCGGACGGAGAGCGGGCGACGGTGGCGGTGTCGCGCTGGGGTGAGGCGGTGCGGTTGCTGCCGGCGGGGGTGGGGTTCTCATCGCGCATCCTCAACCGGTACCTCACCGTTTCCCGGGAGCGAGGTGCGGCCGTGCTCGACGCCGATCTCCTCCTGCCCCTGGCGGGCGGTGCGGCGCTGCCGGCGCGGGCACGCCTGCACCTGGAGGGCGCGGGCCGACTGCCGGTCGACACGGCGGCGGTGCGGCGCGACGGGCTTGCGGCGGCGCTGGGAGCGGCGTTGGCGCCGCGGCTGAAGCTCGAGGAGGGAGAGACGCGGGCGTTGCTGGAGGCCAGCGAGCTCTGGCGCAGCGTTTTCCCTGCTGAGGCCGGGGGAGTCACGGACCTTGCCGGCCGCCTGGACCTCGGAGTCGGCGACCTGCGAGTAGCCCGCCTGGAACTTGAGGGGCGTCCCCCCCTGGAACTGGTGCGCGCCGCGGCCCGCACCGAGCTGGCGGCGCGGGCACCGGCGCAAGGGCGCCTCATTCTGCTGGGCCTGGACGGCCTCGACTGGGCGCTGGTCGACGATCTGGTGCCGCGCGGCGTCATGCCCGCCCTCGGGGGGCTTCTGAAACGCTCCGTGCAGGCCACGGTGCGGATGCGCCCGCCGCTGCTCTCGCCGATCATCTGGACGACCATCGCCACCGGTCAGCCGGCCGACGTGCACGGCGTCCTCGATTTCGTGGAGCCCGACCCGGACGACGGCCAGCCTCGCCCGGTCACCAGCTTCTCACGCAAGGTGCCGTCGCTGTGGGAGATGGCCGCCGCGGCGGGGCGCAGCGCGGCGGTCATCGGGTGGTGGGCGACCTTTCCGGCGCACGCCCCGCCCGGATGCACGGTGTACTCGGACCGCCTCACCGAGCAACTCATGGGTCTCGAGGAGACCCGTCCGGGGCTCGCCGATCCGCCGGACGCGGCTGCCCGGGCACGATCGCTGGTGGTGAGGGGGAGCCAGGCCACGCCGGCCATGCTGGCGCCGTTCGCCGCCGTCACCGTGGAGGAACTAGCCGCCGTGCCGGCCGGGCCGGCGGCGTGGGATTCGCCTGTCGGTGGCCTGGCGCGGCTGGTGGCGGCGACCATGACCGTCGAGAGGCTCACCGAGGCGGAGCTGGCGCGAGGCACGCAGATGGTGCTGTCGTACCTGGAGGGCACGGACACCGTGGGACACCTGTTCGGGGCCTATCGCCCGCCGGCGATGCCGGGGGTCGACCCGGCGCTGGCGCGCCGCTTCGGGCCGGTGGTGGACCGCTACCACGCCTACGTGGACCGCTTCATCGCCCGCGTGCTGGCGCACATGCGCCCAGAGGACACCATCGTCATCATCTCCGACCACGGCTTCACCTGGGGCGACGACCGGCCCGCCGTGCCCTCGGGGGCGCACACCCCTACTGCGGTGTTCTGGCACCGCCCCGACGCGCTGCTCATCGTCGCCGCACCGGGTGTGCGGGCGGACGCCTCGCGCGCCCGCGTCGAGCCTCTGGCCGTGCTGCCCATGCTCCTGGCGTTGGCCGGACTGCCCGCGGGGGAGGGGCTGCCCGGGAAAGCGCCAGCGTGGGCCGCCGGGCCGCCGCTGGCCGTGCGCTACGACGTTCTGGTGCCGCTCCAGGAGCGTTCCGCCATCGCGCTGTCGGCCGAGGAGCGCGCCGAGGAGATCGCCAAGTTGCGCGCCCTCGGCTATCTGGGAGGGGGTGACGAGGAGGCAACGGCGGCGCACGGTCCGGCGCCGACGCCGGCGCCCACCGCCGACCTGGGACGGCTGGAAGGCCGTCGCCAGCACAACCTCGGTCTGACGCTGGCCGAGCAGGGAGACCTGGCCGGGGCCGAGCGCGCGTTCCGTGCGGCCATCGCCGCGGAGCCGAACTACGCCCCCCCCCACTACACGCTGGCGCGGATTCTGCGCCTTGGTGGCCGTTATGACGAGGCCGAGAGGGAATTGTGGCGTGCCGTGGAGCTGGGCCTGGGCAACCCGGCGGGGTCGCTGGTGCGGGTCGCCGGGGAGTACCGCGCTCTGGGGCAGCCGCAGCGAGCGGCGCAGGTGCTGGCCCGCGCCGCGGAGCGCTTTCCGGAGGCGGCGCCCATCTGGCTCGACCTGGGAGTTCTCGCCGGGGAGCAGGGGGACATCGTGCTGGCTCGGCAATGCCTGGAGCGCGCCGTACGGCTCGCGCCCGGCGAGGTGATGGCGTGGCGCAACCTGGCGGCGGCGCAGGCGGGCATGGGCGATGTGGCCGCGGCGCGCCGTTCGCTCACCCGCGCGGTGGAGCTGGCGCCCGCCGACGCCGAGCTCGCGCGCCAGCTCGCCGGCCTCGGCGGCCCGCTGCAGAAGTGACGCGCCGCGCCCCCCGGACACGGACGCGGACATCGACACCGCCACGGGCACCGGCAGCGCGGTAGAAAAGGCAAGAGAGGCGAACCCACCGAAAAGGCGGGCGGAAGCGCCCGCCCTACGCAAACACCGACGGGCACCGACCCGGGCACCGGCACCGACCCGGGCACCGGCACCGACATGGCCACGGTCACCGACAACGTCACGGGCGGCGGCGCTTCGCCCAGACGGCGGCGAGGG
>JBBINC010000106.1:0-10664 GCA_037444085.1 Acidobacteriota bacterium
CCACCGGCCAGACATCCCGGCGGGCGGGTGCCGCGGCGCTTCCCTCCTGCGGCGACCGTGCCGCCTCAGTCATGGTCAGTCCAGCTCATACGTCTTCCGCCAGTCGGCGTCGCCGGCCAGGGGCGGCTGCTCGTTCTTGTGAAGGATGCAGTCCTCCAGGACGAGAGCGTCCATCTCCGTGCGCATGAAGCACAGGTAGGCGTCCTCGGGGGTGCAGACGATGGGCTCGCCGCGCACGTTGAACGACGTGTTGACGACCACCGCGCACCCGGTGAGCCGTTCGAACTCTTCGAGGAGCTGGTGGTAGCGCGGGTGGTCGCGGCGGTTGACGGTCTGGATGCGCGCCGAGTAGTCCACGTGGGTCACCGCCGGGATGTCCGAGCGCGGCACGTTGAGCCTGGCGATGCCGAAGCGCTGCCGCTCCTCCTCGCTCATCGCCCGCCGCCGCGCCGGCTGCACGTCGGCCACCAGCAGCATGTACGGCGATTCCCGGTCGAGGTCGAAGTACTCCTCCGCGTTCTCGGCCAGCACCGACGGCGCGAAGGGGCGGAACGACTCCCGGTACTTGATCTTCAGGTTCATCACCGACTGCATCTCCGGACTGCGCGCGTCCCCCAGGATTGAACGCGCCCCCAGCGCGCGGGGGCCGAACTCCATGCGGCCGGCCAGCCACCCCACCACCTTGCCGTCGGCGATGAGCCGCGCCGCGGCCGCCGGCGCACCTCCGTCGGAGAGCCGCTGATACGGCAACCCCCGGGCGTCCAGCCACGAAGTGATCGCCCCGGTGGAGAACGCCGGCCCCAGGTACGACCCGGCCTGGCGATCGCGCCCATCGCCGGCGGTGCGCGGCCGGTCCAACACCTGGTGCCAGACGAACAGCGCCGCACCCAGGGCACCGCCCGCGTCGCCTGCCGCCGGCTGGATCCAGATGTCGTCAAAGGTCTTGTCACGTAACACCTTGCCGTTGGCGACGCAGTTTAGGGCTACGCCACCGGCCAGGCACAGGTGCCTCTCGCCGGTCTCGCGCCGCACGTGCCGGGCCATGCGGCGCACCACCTCCTCGGTCACGTCCTGCAGCGAGCGGGCCAGGTCCATCTCCCGCTGCGTCAGCTCCGATTCGGGCTTGCGAGGGGGGCCGCCGAACAGCCGGTGGAAGCGCTCGGAGGTCATGGTCAGGCCCTGGCAGTAGTTGAAGTACGACTGATCGAGCCAGAACGAGCCGTCCTCCTTGAGGTCCATCAGATCGGACAGGATCACATCCACGTAGCGCGGCTCGCCGTACGGCGCCAGCCCCATCACCTTGTACTCGCCCGAGTTCACCTTGAAGCCGGTGTAGTAGGTGAAGGCCGAGTAGAGCAGCCCCAGGCTGTGGGGGAAACGCAGCTCGGCGCGCAGCTCGACCCGGTTGTCGTGCCCCACCCCCCACGACGCCGTCGCCCACTCCCCCACCCCGTCCAGGGTGAGCACCGCGGCGCGAGAAAACGGCGAGGGAAAGAAGGCCGACGCGGCGTGGGACTGGTGGTGCTCGGGGAAGTACACCTCCCCGGTCCACCCCAGCTCCCTCTTGAGCAGCTCGCCCAGCCACAGCTTCTGTTTGAGCCACAGGGGCATCGCCTTATAAAACGAGGTCAGGCCACGGGGGGCGAACGCCAGGTAGGTCTCCAGCAGGCGCTCGAACTTCAGCCACGGCTTGTCGTAGAACGCCACCGCCGTCAGCTCGGCGACCGCGAGGCCCGCCTGGCGCAGGCAGTACTCGACCGCGTAACGGGGGAAGCGGTGGTCGTGCTTGACGCGGGTGAACCGTTCCTCCTGGGCGGCTGCGATGATCTCCCCGTCCCGCACCAGGCAGGCCGCGGAGTCGTGGTAGAACGCCGAAATCCCGAGAACCGTCTCACCCATCGGCCGTGCCGCCCCTCCCCGAGCGCGCCATTGTACCCGCTCCGCTGGCGTTCCCGGGTCCGCTGGCGCGACCGCCGCGGGCCGCAGGGTGCCCTTCGAGCCATCATGTGTACTACATATGGATGCGGAGGGTGACGTGGCAATACAGACCGTACGCCTGCCAGAAGAAATCGCGTCGCGGCTTGAGCAACTGGCCGCATCCACCCAGCGCTCGAAATCTTCCTTCATCGTCGAGGCGCTCGAGCTCTACCTCGCCGAACGAGAGGACCTCGAAACGGTTCTGGCCCGGGTGCGGGAGCCGCAGGCCGAATACGTCGCGCACGACAGTGTCCGGCGCGCCCTCGATCTCGATTAGCTGGAAGCGTAGGGCGTTCAAGGAGCTCGCGGCGCTTCCCCGTCCAGCCCAGCGCCGAGTGGTCGCCGCCGTCGAGCGTGTGGTCGATGAGCCGCTGGCCGGCGAGCTTCTCGCCGCCGAATGGAAGGGGCTGCGCGGGCTTCGTGTGGGCCAACACCGCGTGATCTACACGTTCGATGGGCGTGAGCTCCTGGTGCTCGTCGTGCGTGTGGGACATCAGCGTGAGGTCTACCGGGCTCCGTGACGCAGGCTCTTTAAGCCGGGCCTTGACATCCTGCAACCCTTTCGCGAATCGATCGAAAGACGATAGAGCGAGGGTCGCTATACGGGAGGTCGAGATGAGGACGGGACGCAGATGAACCCACTCGAGGAGAAGGCGCAGCGGTTCCTGCCGCTGACAGAGACGACCTTCTGCATACTGGCGGCGCTCGCGGTTCCCCGCCACGGGTACGCCGTGATGCAGCGGGTGGAGGAGGCGAGCCGCGGGCGCCTGCGCATCTCTCCAGGCACGCTCTACGGCGCCCTCACGACGCTCGTGCGGCAGGGGCTCATCGAGCGTACCGGCGAGGCGAGCGACGGCGGCGAGCGGCGCAAGCTCTACCTTCTCACCCCACTTGGGCGGGTGGTCGTGGAGGAGGAAAGCGCTCGGCTCGTCGAGGCGGTGGCGGTAGGCCGGGAGCTGTTGGGCATCGGGGGAGGTCCCCGTGACCAGTGAGCGGGAGACGAAGGTGGCGTGGAGACTGTTCTGGGCGTGGGAGGATGTCAAGTGAGGAAGAGTGGCTGCGGGACATGGCGAGGCAGGGGTGGCACCTCCGCCGTGCGGCGCTGCTGCGCTACACGTTCGACCGCGGCGAACCCGTCGATATGGTCGACAAGCTCGACGACAACATCCTGGCGAAGAGGGACCTCGCCGAGTACCTGGATAGGTGCCAGTCGCTCATGACGACTCGTCGTCACCACATAGAATGAAAACAGGGTCGCAAGGCAGAGAAGTCGAAGTGTCATGGCATTCGGGAGCTATTGCTGCGGCGAAGTTTGTGGCTATTTTCGGACCAGGCCCAACGATCTTGACGATGTTCGAACCCGTCTGGCACCACAGCAGCGGCACGAGAGTGACCGAGAAGCACAGCGGTCATTGACTCCTCCGCCTTCCGGACGTAGCTCACGCGCGTACCTGCAGACCTTCGGGTGGGGATACAGCGGTCTGGATCGCGGCGGGTCGTCACCCTCGATGATCGTCGGTTCCATTGCCTGGCGACGTGGCGGCGGCGCCGACCGACCCCGACGTGCGAGCTCTTCGTCGCCGGTGGGCCGAGCTTTCCAGCCGGATCTACGAGGTCGATCCCCTGGTGTGCCCGCGGTGCGGGGCGACGATGCGCATCATCGCGTTCATCACCGAGCCGAGGGTGGTCGGGAGAATCCCCAGACACCTCACCGCAACAGGGGTGGATGCGCGCAGCCCGCGTGGCTCTCGCACTCGCCGCCGAGGGGACGCACAAGCAGCCGGCTTCGAAAAGGCGAGGGGTGGCGTCGCACCAAGCGAGCTGCCGTCGGGGCTGTCCGGCGACGAGACCGGCACCGGCAGGCGCTCCCGACACTGCCCCTTGGCGAAGACCGAAAGCCCGCCACAGCGTGCCCTCCTCTTTGTTATACGCTCGAACCTACTGGTGAGCGTATAAACGCGTCCATGGACCTCGATCGGATGTCGCCGAGCCTTGCCACGCTGTATGCCGAGCTGCTCGAGCCGGCGCTCGTCCACGAGCGGCTCACGCCGCTCGACGGGCAGCTCCCCGGGGGCGTGGTCGCGAAGACGGTGCGCGGCCGGCGGTACCTCTACTGGCAGGTTCGGAAGGGCGATCGGGCCTCACAGCACTACCTCGGCCCGGACAGTGACGATCTGCGCCAACAGCTCGACCGGCTCGGCGGTGCACGGTCGGATGCCACGCAGAGAAGCGCCACTCTTGATCGCCTGGCCGCAATGCTGGTGCGGGGAGGTGCCGTCGGGGAGGATACACGAGTGGGCGGCATCCTCCGCCTTCTCGCTGACCTCGGCGTTTTCAGGCGCGGCGGGGTGCTGATCGGGACGCAGGCGTTCCGCTGCTTCGGCAACCTGCTGGCCGTCCGGCTGCCCTTCACCGCGCAACGCACCCTCGACATCGACGTCGCGCACTCCGTCGACATCGCCGTCTCGGCGGCGTCCGAGCCGGCCGCCACCGTGGAGTCCGGGCTGGGCCAGATTGGCCTTCTGGCCGTGCCCGGGCTCGATCCCCGCCAGCCGTCGACCTCGTTTTTCGTGCGAGGCCGGGAGCTGCGGGTCGACTTCGTCACCCCGGCGCGGCGCGGTGCCCCGAGCTTCCCGGTTGCGATTCCGGGTCTGGGCGTTTCGGCCTGGCCGCTGCGCGGTCTGGACTACCTGATCGAGGAGCCCACACCCGCGGTCGTCCTAGGCACGTCGGCGGTGCTCGTGCGCGTTCCGCGCCCGGGACGGTTTGCACTCCACAGGCTCTGGACCGCGACGAACCGGCCGGTGTCCGAGCAGGCCAAGGCCGGCAAGGACCGGGCCCAGGCCGCCGCGATCATCCGCGTGCTCGAGGCCGACCGCCCCGACGACCTCGTGGAGGCCCGCGAGGCACTGGCGCGCCGCCCTTCGATGCGCCGGCGGGTCCTCGCCGAGCTCGAACGGTGCGAGCAGGCAGCAGGGGATCAGAGCAGGCCCAGCTCGTAGGCGCGGAGGACGGCGCGGGTGCGGTCGCGCACCCCGAGCTTGGAGAGGATCGTCGAGATGTGGTTCTTGACCGGCATAGGTGCCTGCATAGGTGCCTGGCCCAACGATCTGGCATAGGTGCCAGTCGCTCATGACGACTCGTCGTCGCCACAGCACAGAGAATGAAGAAAACAGGGTCGCAAGGCAGAGAAGTGGAAGTGTCATGGCATTCGGGAGCTATTGCGGCGGCGAAGTTTGTGGCTATTTTCGGACCAGGCCCAACGATCGTGACGATGTTCGAACCCGTCTGGCACCACAGCAGCAGCACGAGAGTGACCGAGAAGCACGGCGCGAGGCACAAGCCCGGCGAAGCCCCGTCCTCTCCACCCCCGCCCGCCGGGCTCCGCCAGGCGCGGGCGTGTCCAGCATTACCAGCACCTGCAAGAATGGCCCCTCACCGCGACCATCCGGCCTCAGATCCCCACCGTCGGCGCCTCACCGATACCTTGAACCAACCTCCACTGAGCCCTACCATGCCTGCAGTGAGAAGGGGAATTCCTATCCATTGGCGCCCTGGAGTTCACCGCCTCGCCCCCCGCCGCGCTCGCCGCCTTCGCCTGCCTCCTCGCCGCCGGGGGATGCCTGGTGCTGCTGGTGCCGCGCCGCAACCCGGGTGGCTGGCTGCTCTCACGCTCCCACCGCCGCCACGGCATGACCATCCGCTGCTTCGCGCAAAGGGAGGTCGCGAAGTACCTGGCGGCAGCCGGCCTCGACCCCCTGAACAGTGGCACGGCACGCTCCTGGCACACATCTGCTCCGCCCGCCCGAGTTCCCCGCCAGGGCCGCCCTCATGATCGCGGAGCGCCGCTTCCGAGCGCTCCTCCTGGGCCTTGCCCTGCTGGCCCTGGCGTTGCGGCTGCACGGCCTGGGCTGGGATTCCTGGCACCACTTCCACCCCGACGAGCGGCGCGTCGCCGAGGCGGTGGCGACCATTTCCTTCTCGCCGCTGCAGCTCGACCCGCGCTTCTACGCCTACGGCTCGTTCCCCATGTACGTGACGCGCGTCGCGGTGGCGGCGGCGAAGGTCGTCTACCCCGGCCTCGGCGAGTACGACCTGGCGATCCGCGTGGGCCGCGGATTGTCGGCGCTGTGGGGGGCGGCGACGGTCCTGCTCCTCGGCCTGCTCGGTCGCCGCCTCTATGGAGAGGCGGTCGGTCTGCTGGCCGCCGCCTTGCTGGCGGTGACCGTCACCCACCTGCAGAACTGCCACTTCGCCACCAACGACGTACCGCTCGCCTTTCTCGTGCTGGCGGCCCTGGCGCTGCTGCTGCGCGCCGTGGAGGGATCGAGCGCCGGGCGCTGGGCGGCGGCGGGCGCCGTCACCGGCCTGGCGGTGGCCACCAAGATCTCGGCGCTGCCCCTCGCTCTGCCGATGGCGATCGGCCTGGGCCTCTACGCTTTCCGAACCGGGTCTCCTCGCGCCGCGCTGCGCGCCGCCGCGGTTACCGCTGCGGCGGTGGCGGCCGCCTTCGCGCTCGCCGAGCCGTACGCCCTGTTCTCGTGGCAGCGTTTCACGGCCGACGTGCTGGAGCAGAGCCGCATGGTGCGCCAGGCCGGGCTGTACCCGTACACCCACCAGTACAGCGGGGCGCCTCGGTTGCTCTACGAGGTGCGGGAGCTGGTGCTGTGGGGAATGGGGCCGCTGCTGGGAGTGACGGCGCTGGCCGGGCTGGTGCAGCGCCTCACCCGGCGCACGCGCGCCAGCGAGTGGCTGCTGCTCGCCTGGGTGATCCCGTTTCTCGCCCTCAACGCCTCCTTCGAGATCAAGTACCCGCGCTACCTCCTGCCCCTGGTGCCGCTCCTCTGCCTGTGGGGAGCGGTGCTGCTGGCGCGGCTGGCGGCGCGCGGGCGGCGCGGGCGCGCCCTGCGAACCCTGGTGCTGGGCGGGACCGCCGTGTACGCGCTGGCGTTCGCCGCCATCTCCACGCGAGAGCACACCGTGCGGCAAGCCTCTCGCTGGTTCCACGAACACGTGCCGGCGGGCACGCGCGTGGCCATCCAGGAGTGGGACGAGGGATTCCCCTTCCACCTGCCCGGCCGCGACCCGGCCCGCTACACCGTCGTCCAGCTTCCCCTCTACGAGGCCGAGTCGGAGGCCAAGGTGCGCCGCCTGGCGGCGGAGCTGGCGGCGGCCGACGTCGTCGTGCTGCAGACCCGGCGGCTGGTGGGCTCGGTGACCCGGGCCGAGGCCACCTACCCGATCACGGCGCGCTTCTTCCGGTTGCTCTACGCCGGCGATCTGGGGTTCCGCCTGGAGCGCGCCTTCACCTCCCGGCCGGGCCTGTTCGGCCTCGAGCTTCCCAGCGAACTGGCCGACGAGTCGTTTTCAGTGTACGACCACCCCAAGGTGGTGGTCTTCCGCAAGGCGCGACCACTCGCTGCCGCCGAACTGGAGGCATTGATTCTCACCGCCGTGCCGTCGGTCCCCCTCGGCCGAGACGATCTGCTGCTCGCCGACGCACCCCCCGGCGAGGCCGCGCCGCTGATCCCACGCTGGCTGATCACCTCCTCACCGAGCGCCGCGTTGGCCTTCGCCGCACTGCTGCACGGCCTCGCCTGGCTGGCCTACCGCCTCATGGCCCGCCTGGGCTGGGCCCCTCCAGGCGCCTGGGCGCTGGCCAAGGTGCTGGGTCCATTGGGTTTCGCTGTGGCTGCATGGCTCGGCGTCAGCCTGGGGTGGATGCGCTTCACGCGCGCCGACCTGGTCACGCTCCTGGCAGTGCTGGCCGGTCTGATTCTGGCGATGAGCCACCGCCCACCCAGGGTGCCGCGGCGCGAGTACCGCGTCACCGAGGCCGTGTGCTGGGGGGCGTTCGCCCTGTTCCTGCTGCTGCGGGCCGCGCACCCGGAGGTGTTCTGGGGCGAGAAGCCGATGGACTTCGCCATCCTGAACGCCCTCGACCGAGGCACCTCGCTGCCCCCGCCGGAGCCGTGGTTCGCCGGATCGCCGCTGCACTACACCTACTTCGGTCACTTCATGGTGGCGGCGTGGGGCAAGACGCTGGGCATCCCCCCGGCCTTCTCCTTCAACCTGGGCGTTGCCGCCGTGGCGCTGCTGCTGGCGGCCGCTGCGTTCGCCGCCGCCCTGACCCTCACCGGGCGACTTTGCACCGGCGTGTATGCCGCGGCCCTCACCGTGCTCGCCGGCAACCTCGCCGGTCCACTCGAGGCGCTGGCGCGCAAGGCCATCAACTTCGACTACTTCTGGGCCACCTCCCGGGTCTTCACGCCGGCCATCAACGAGTACCCATTCTGGAGCCTGCTCTTCGCGGACCTGCACGCCCACCTGCTGGCCGCCCCCCTGGTGGTGGCGCTGGCGGCGCTGCTGCTGCGTCTGGGGAGCCCCGGCGATCGCGGATCTCCTCCGGCGGCCACCCTCTCCCTCGGCGCCACCACGGCGGTGGTCGCGGGAGCCATCACCGTCACCAACGGATGGAGCCTGCCGACGGTGGCGGCGCTGATCGTGGGATTGGCAGCGCTGAGCTGGTGGCAGCGGCCGAGACGCACGCTCGCCAGCGCCCTGGCGTCCGCCGTGATCTTCCCCGGCCTCCTCCTCGGCGGCGCGTGGCTGGTGTTCCGCCCCTTCTGGACGGTCTTCATCTCCCCGCCCCGCAACCTTGGCTGGGAACACGGGCCGTACGCCCCATTGCCGGGTTACGTCGTGGTGTTGGGCGTGTTCCTGGCGGTGGTGCTGCCGGCGCTTGCTCGGCGACCGGTGGCGATCGGCGCAGGGGTACAGTGGGAGCGGTGGAGCCTCACCGGCCGCCTGATTCTGGTACTGAGCGGCCTCGCCCTGGCGGCCGAACTCCTCCTGCGCCTGATCGGGCGCACCGGCTCCCTGCCGGCAGCGCTCCCCCTGGCCGTGGCGGCGAGCCTCGCCGCGCTCCTCCTGGCTCTGCGACGCGACGCGCCGGCCGGAGTGACACGGGGGGCGCTGCTGGCGTTCGTGGCGTTCGCCATGACCGCGGCGTGCGAGGTGGTGTTCGTGTGGGACCGCATGAACACCGTGTTCAAGTACCACTTCGAGGCGTGGCTGCTGCTGGCCGTGGTCGCCGCCGTGGTGCTCACGGAAATCCTCCCGAGGGTGGAGGGGCGGGCCGCTCGCGCATGGCGCGCGGCCGTCGTCGCGGTGCTGGGGATCTCGGCGTTCACCACCCTGACCGGGGCGTGGGGCAGGCTCGCCCACCGCCACACCGCCGGGCCGCGCTGGACGCTCGATGGCATGGCCTACCTCGGAGCCACCAGGGAAGACGAGGCGGCCGCCTTCGACTTCCTCAACCGGTTCGTTCCCGGCACCCCCACCCTGGTGGAGGCGCACGGCCCCCCGTACCAGCAGTACGCGCGGGCAAGCATGAACACCGGTCTGCCGATCGTCGTGGGGTGGGAGTACCACCTCATCCAGCGCAGCCAGAAGCACGGCGACATCCTCGCTCGCGCCCGCGCCGTGGAGGTCATCTACACCTCGCCCGAGCGGCGGCGGGTGGAGACGGCGCTGGCCGCGCACCGGGCGGCCTTCGTGCTGTTGGGGCGGGCCGAGCGCGAGCGCTACGGCCCCCGCGCCGGCGCCGCCTTCGCCGCCTGGCCCGATCTCCTGCGCCCCGTGTTTCGCCGGGGAGGTGTGACGATCTACGCGGTGCGCGGCCAGGGCACCCTGTCGCCGATCGCCGCCGGTCCACCCCCTGCCGTCGCAACCGCACCCTCTCCGCTACCGCCGGTGGTGCAGGCGGCGGTACCGCTGGGGGCCCTCGGTCAGCCTCGCGGCGTGGCGGTCGGCGAGAACGGCGCCATCTTCGTGTGCGACTTCGAACACCACCGCATCGTCAAGCTCGACGCCGAGCGGCGCCCGGTGTTGGCCTGGGGCCGGGAAGGGGAGGGCCCGGGGGAGTTCCGCCAGCCCTGCGGCGTCGCCGCCGGTCCCGGCGGGGAGGTGTACGTCGCCGACACCTGGAACCACCGGGTGCAGGTGTTCTCCGCCGAGGGGGAACTGCGCCGCGGCTGGAGCGGGGAGTTCTTCGGACCCCGCGGCATCGCCGTCAACGCCCGCGGCCAGGTGTTCGTGGCCGACACCGGCAACTCCCGCATCGTGCGCTTCGACGCCGAGGGCCGGCTACAGACATCCTGGGGAGGCCGGGGAGCCGGACCCGGTCAGCTCGCCAACCCGGTGGGCATCGCCGTCGACCAGGCCGGCCGCGTCTGGGTGGCCGACAACGGCAACGCGCGCGTGCAGGTGTTCGATGAGGAAGGGGAATTCCTTGCGCAAGCGGGCGTCGGCGGCCTGCGCGAGGCCGCCTTCTCCGAGCCGTACCTGGCGGTGCTGCCGGGCGGCATCGTGGCGGTGTCGGTGCCGCTCGCCTCGGAGATCCGCCTGCTCCGCCCCGACGCCTCGCTCCTGGCGACCATCCCGTTTCCCCGCCGCGACCCGCCGGTGCGTCCCACCGGCCTCGCGCTGCTCCCCGGCGCCAGCACCCTGGTGGTGGCGGACGTGGAGAACGGCGTCCTCACCCTACCCCTGCCGCCCCCGTAGAAACCATCGGCACCCAGGAGGACAGGCACTCCTGCCTGTCCTCCCGTGTCGGTGTCCGTGCCGGCGCCCGGTGCGCCGGTAAAGCCGGCGAGGTATTCTGGATGAAAGTTCCATCGGGGAAA
>JBBINC010000107.1:0-10590 GCA_037444085.1 Acidobacteriota bacterium
CAGTGCCCGTGACGGTGTCAGTGTCCGTGACGGTGTCAGTGTCCGTGTCCGTGTCCGTGTCCGTGCCCGTGCCGGTGTCCGTGCCCGTGCCGGTGACCGTGTCGGTGTCCTCGGCCGCCCCGGCAGGCGGCCGCCACAATCTCACCGGGCGGGCGGGGGCTCGCGGCTACTTGCGCTTGGGCGGCAGCGGGCGCTCGGTGGGCTGTGGCCCGGGGGGCGGCGGGCGGACCCCTCCCTGGCCCTGGCGCTGGGGGTCGAACACGAACTTCCAGTCGCAGTGGCGGGTGCGGCCCTCGTACATCTTGATGGAAGACTCGCACGAACGCGACGACACGCCGATGATCGGGCCGCGCGCCTCGGGGCTCGGCACGCCGCCGCCAAACCCGGCCCGGGGCGTTGGCGTGGGAGCGACGCCGGGGCCGCCTCCTCCCCCGGGCAACCCCTGGCCCTCCTGGCCCAAGAAGATTGGCACCCAGTCGGCCTTGCCGGTCATGGGGTCGACCCACTTCTTGCGCAGGCAAGGCGGCTTGGCCTTGTACATCTCCTCCAGCGAGAGCGGGAAGCGCCCGAAGCGGGCACGGAATAGGCGCACCCCCTCGATCATTTGCTGGCCGCGGAAGATCAACTCCTCTTCCATTTCGCGTTTGCGCTGGAACGTCGCGGTCTGCACCGCGACGGTGAGGAACACCGACATCACCGCCAGGGTGACGACCATGGCGGCGAGGGTGAAGCCGGCCTCCGCCCGGGGAACCGGCGCCGCCCCGCCCGGCCGGCGGCTACCAGTCGGCGTAGCGCGTGCCATCCAGGGCGGTCTCGTCGGAGCCGGAGCGAATGTCGATGATCCCCACGCCGGCCTCCTGCTGCCGCTCATCTTCCTCTTCGGAGGCCTCCTGGAAGATCTCCACCCACGACGTCTCCGATCCGGTGATGTCGAACGGCTTGCGGCGCATGTATCCCATGCTCACCAGTTCGTCCAGGGAGGTGGGGAAGCGCTGGCGGTCGGCGTGGAACTGGTCGATGCACGAGCGCATGGTGAAGAGGTTTTCTTTCAGCGCCGCCTCCTTGGCACGCTGCGGCGCGGTGCGCATCGCCGGCACGGCGATGGTCGCCAGGATGCCGATGATGGCCACGACGATGATCAGCTCGATGAGGGTGAACCCGCGCGGCCGGCGGGCGCCGGCGCGGGCCACGCACGGGCGATGGGGTGGAGCGTGTCGCATGGTCACCACTCCCTGTACTTGCTGCCGTCCAGCGCGGTGGCCTCGGACAGCGAGAAGACGTCGTAAACGTTCTGCCCTCCCCAGGATCGGGTGTCCGGCTCGTCCTGGTAGGAGCGCATCCCCCACTCCGCCTTACCGGTCATCGGGTCCACCGGGATGCGGCGCAGGAACTTCCTCTTCACGGTCTGGCCGACGATGTCGACGCCTTCGACCAGCACCTCCAGCTCCTTCGGGTAGCCCTCCGTGCCGAGATCCACCTGCACCATGCCCTGGTCGGCCAGGCGCTTGTGCTCGTCGATGGCGTTGCGCATCAACCGCAACGCCAGGCGCAGCTCCGTCTCGCGTTCCCGCTTGACCATGAAACGCCCGGTCGGCACGGCGACGGCGGCAAGAATCGAGATCAGCGCCACCACCATGACCAGCTCGGCGAGGGTAAACCCGCGCTGGCCGGCGCGCCGCAGGACGGCGGCAGGGCTCACGAGCCGCCCCCCGGGGGTGGCAGCGACACCACGGCGGCCGGCTTGGACACGGCGCTCGCCGCTGGCCCGGCGAAGATCACCGGCAGCTCGCCGACCTCGCGCGGCCGCACGGTGAGCTTGAGCAGCGTGCCGGTGGCGCGGGCCGTCCCCTGCCACGAGGCGGTGACCCATCCCACCGCTGGGGTGTGCGACACGCCCACCTGGGAGGCGCCGGAGGAGGTCGCCAGCTCCCCGCCCTCGACGCGCAACACGTCCAGTCGCGCCGGGTCGTAGGCCAGGTGCAGCGGCGGGACGAAGCCCACGTCTCCCGGTTCCAGCACCACGGTGAGCACCGCCTCCTGCCCGACCACCGCCGGCAGACGGGCCGGGTAGAAGACAACCCGGGCGAGGCCGCCCGTGTCGTCGGGGAACTGAGTAGGGGCGAGGGCCGCCGCCTCTGCGCTAGCGGCGCCCGCGACGCCGGCCGCGTTCTCACCGCCTCCGCCCGGCCCGGCCGGGTCCCCCCTGCCAGGCTCCTTGGCCGGCGGGGGGAAACGGAGACGCGGCTGCGGCTGTTCGCCCTCCTGGGGCTCGATCGTCTCGGGCGGAACCTCCGGCGGCGGCTCCTGGAAGTCCCCCTGGTCGAGGTTGATGCCGATGGGCATGCGCGAATCGAACGGCCCCTCCGAGGCGTGGGGCGAGCGGATGCGCGGCGAATTGCCGAAGATGGTGATGCGGTTCTCGGTACCCACCCACACCGGCGCCAGGTCCTCCTCGGTAATGTCGGGGTTGCGGATGATGTGCGGCGTCAGGGTGAGGATCAGATCCTGCTTGGAGATCTCCTTGCGATTGGAGCGGAAGAGCCCGCCGATCACCGGGATGTCGGAAAGCCACGGGAAGCCGGCGTTGCTCTCCGAACGGCGGTAGCGGAACAGGCCGGCGAGCAGCGAGGTCTCGCCGTTTTTCAGGCGGATCACCGTGTTGATGGTGCGCGTGCCGATCTTCGGCTGGCGCTGCCCCTGCGACACCTCCACGTACTCACCCAGCTCCGACACCTCGACCTCGAGCTTCAGCGTCACCTCACCGTTGTGGTGCACCCGAGGCTCGATGTTGATCTTGATGCCCACGTCCTGGTACTGGAACGCGGTGATCGGCACGATGTTGCCGCCGACGGTCTGGGTGGTGTTGAAGGTGGTGGTGGGGATGGGCACGCGGTCGCCGATCACCAGGTTGCCCTTCTCCCCCTCGGTGATGCGCATCTCCGGCTGCGCCAGGGTTTCCGCCTCGCCGGCGGACTTGATCAGGTTGACGGTGACGTTGGGTACCACCATGCCCCACATGGAACGGGTGATATCGCGCAGGTCTGGAAGGGGAATGCGGGTCTTGTCCGCCGCGCCGGTGATCGGGCTGGGGTCCAGGGTGATGGGGTAGCTGTACGAGGACAGCGACATGCCGATGTCTCGCAGCTTGTTGGAGTCCACCTGGATAAGCTCGATGCCGACCATCACCTCCGCCTTGGCCTTGTCGTTGGCGTTGACCAGGCGCTCGGCGATGGCCACCTTGTCGGCAGTGTCGCGGATGACGATGGAGTTGAGCTGTTCGTTGGTGGAGACACGGCGCGCATCGATGAGCGCGCGCAGCATGTTGTTCACTTCCTTGACGTCGGCGTTGGAGAGAAAGAACGTCTTGACCACCAGATCCTCGTAGTCGCGGCGATTCTGCGGGGTGTCCTCGACGATGATCAGGGTCCTCTCATCCAGCACCTTGTAGAAGTGGCTGGCGGCCTGCATGACGCTCTCCAGCGCCTGCTGGGCGGTGACATTCTTCAGTTCGATGGCGATCTGATTGTCCTTGAGCTTGGGGTCGAACAGCAGGTTGATGCCGAAGGCGTCGGCGATCGCGTCGTAGATCTCCTTCACCTTGGTCTGATTCGGGAACACCAGCGAGATCGGCTCGTTGGAGGTGGGTGAGAGCACCGGCGGCTTGACCTTCATTTCTGAGGCGGCCCTTTTCATGGCGGCGAGCTTGACCTCGCCCCCCTCCTCGGAGGCGACAGCGAGGTCCTTCTGCACCTTGCGCAGCTCCGCCTCGGCGTACTGGTGCGTGGGATCCAGTTGCACCGCCATCTGCAGCTCGCCGGCGGCGGGGCGCAACGCCCCGGCCTGGGCCAGCTGCATGCCGCGCCGGAAGTGCGCCTCGGCGGCGCGCCGGCGCGCCCGCTGCAGGTGCATCTTCAACTTGAGGTTGCCGGGGTCCTTGGCGAGGGCTTCCATGTAGTAGTACACCGCGGCGTCCCAGTTCTCGGTCTGCGCCGCGTCGCTGGCCTGCTTGGTGTAGCGATAGCTGGCGCACGACGCGGCCAGGGTCACCGCCGCGAGCAGAAACAGGAACTTGACGTATCGCATCGTCTTCACGTTCACCTCGTCAATGCCACGGTCTTCGTGACGCTGTCGGGATAGCCCACGTAGGCGATGGTCACGGCCAGCGCCGTCACCTCGCGCACGATGAACTTGCCGTCGATGGTTTCTCCGCGAGGCACGACGGTGATCGATCTGCCATCGCGGAACACCGCCACCGGCAGGCGTTCGGGGCCGAGCCAGCCGACGAAGGTCCAGTTGAAGTTGGGGGGAGGCGGTATCCGCTTCCCGTCCACCAGGATGCCAGGCGGGGTCGGCGTGGCTCGCGGGCGCGGCGGCATGGTCGGCGCGGGAGTCGGCGTGGGGCGCGGATCCGGCGTCGGGGTCGGGGGAGGACCGAAGGCAAACGGATTACGGCCGCCCGGGCGCGGCGACGGCAGCGCCCGCACTCCTCCATCCCCCCACCCCAACTCCGGCACCGAGTAGCTCCCCACCCGCACCTCGCCCCTGGCGCCGCCGCCGATCCCCGCCACCAGCGTCGGGCGCAGGCGGACCACCACGGCGATGACCAGGGTGACCAGCAGCAACGCCAGCAACACCACCTGGCGCGGGTTCGTCCTACTCGCCACTGGCCACCTCCTCGACCCCGAACTCGGCCATCAAGGCTCGGTCCATGTCGGTGAAGTAGGTGCTCACAGTCAGTTGCACCCCGACGTCCAGGGAGGTGAGCTGCTCGTCGCCGCGCAGCGCCAATCTCTCGATGATCGCCAGCTCGGGCGACTCTTCGAGCAAATAGATGCAGGTCCGGATGTTCTCGTACAGGCCGGTCAGGGAGTAGACGGCGGTGAATTGCACAAAGCCGGTCTTGTCGTCCGCCCTGGCGCTGTAGTTGATCCGCTCCGGAGTCAGCCCGGCGCGCTGCGTCCGCTCGACGACGTCGACGAGGAAAGGCACGAGCCGCTCCCTCATGCCGCCCAACTGCTGCGAGCGCAGGTCATCGAGGCTGGTACGGAGCACCTCGACGGCGCTTCGCGCGCCCGCCAGCGCTTGCTGCTGCTGCTCCAGCCGCGCAACCTCCTCCTCACTCGCCGCCACCTGGCGGGCCAGCCACGTGCCCTGGCCGATGACGGCGCCGCGCAGCCCCGCCAGCCACACCACGTTGGCGATCACCAGCAGAGCGGGGACCACCCACACAAACCACAGGCGCGCCCAGGCGCTGCCGCCCCTCATGAGCGCCGCCCGGGGAGATAGCGGACCGCCAGCTGGAAGCGATAGCCCTGGGGGTTGTTGGCGCTCGGCGCCTCCTCCGAGGCCGGCACCGGGTCGGCGAAGGAGGGATCGTTGAACAACCGCGTCACCAGCGTGAGCCAGGAGTCCCGGCCGGCCGCCACCCCCACCAGCGCCAGCCGCACCCGGCCCTTGTCATCCACCGAGGGGGAGATCGATACCAGTCGCACGTCCCACGGCAGCACCCGCTCCAGGTCGGCGAGCAGCGTCGTCCACGCCCAGGCACGCTTGCCGGCGATCTGGCGCAACGCGGCGGTGTCCCCCTGCAGCTGCTTCCACGGCACGCCGGCCAGCTTCTGGTTGACTTCCTCCACCTCCCGGGCGACCACCTCCCGGCGCTGCTGGAGGACCGCCAGGCGTGCGCTCAAGCCCTCCTCCTCCTCGCGCTTGACGAGGAATTCGGATACCGACATGGCGGTAAGCACTCCCGCGGCGAGTACCAGGAGACCGCCCAGCACCCACACCGGGCGTGAGTTGAGGAACGGGGCGCGGGCGAGGTTGGGCCGGCGCATCACCCATCTCCTTCCCACGCCCCGCCCAGAAGCGCCAGGTGATCCATCCGCGTTCCTCCCACGGGCGGCACCCTGCCGGCGCCGGCGTCGAGCAGTCTCACGGTCACCCCGGAGGTGGACGCCCCCCAGCGAGCCACCACCTCGCTCCACTCCTCGCCCGTCGCCAGCCACACCGAGACGGCGCCGCCCTCGGCCAGAAGCAGGTGTTCAACGCTGCGCGTCAACTCGTGGCAGAGCAGCGCCTGGGCTCGCGCCTCGCTGGCCGGCAGCACCTTCTCGCGTAGCAGCACCAACCGTCCACCCGACACCACGGCGATGCCCAGCGAGCGATCGTCCACCGCCACCACGACACCGGGGCCACGCCCGGGAGCCAGCCCCGCCACCGCCAGCACCAGCGGTTCCACCCTCCCCAGCCTCACCCCCGCCCCGGCGAAGACGTCCTCGACCGTGGCCAGCGGCTTCTCGAGGGCGAGGAGCACCAGGTGCCGGCCGTTGTCCCCGACCTGGAGATAGTCCAGGCGAACATCCTCGGGCCGGCAGGGCAGAAGCTTCTTCAGGCGCCAGCGCACCTGCTCCTCGGCGTCATCGCGGTGGCGCGGCAGTACGCCCGCATCCACGACCAGGGCCCTCATCCACGCGTCGGGGAGAGTCAGCGAGGCGCTACGGGGCGACGTATCCAGGCCGGACAGCAGCGTACGCAGCGCCGACTCGAGGCCGGCCCGCTCCACCTGCAACACGCCCACCGGCCCGAGCTGGTACCACGGTGCCGGCAGGGACACCGCCGCGACCCGCAGCAGTGCGTCCCGCCCCCGGGACAGGCGGCCGTACGCCAGGCGGTCGAACGACGCCGCAAAGGCGTGCGGCGGGGAGGGTGTGCGAAGGAGGTGGGCAGGGTTCATTCGACGAACGTCACCTTGTTGACTTCGCGCAGCGTGGTCACGCCAGCGAACACCCGTTCCAGCGCCGACTCGCGCAGGAACGTCATGCCCTCGGACTTGGCCGCTCGCTTGATCTCCGCGGCCGGTCGCTTGTCGAGAATGAGTGCGCGGATGTTGTCCGACATATCGAGCAGCTCCGAGATCGCCGTGCGCCCCAAGAAGCCGGTGCCGTTGCACTCGATGCACCCCGCCCCCTCGAAGAAGCGCACCCCCCGGACCATCTCGCGGGTCAACCCGGAGTCGTCGAGGAGCGCGTCCGTCACCTCCACCTGACGGCGGCAGTGGGGGCAGATGCGGCGCACGAGTCGCTGCGCCAGGACGCAGTTGAGGGCCGACACGAAGTTGTAGAGGTCGACGTCCATGTTCAAGAAACGCCCGAGCACGTCGACCACGTTGTTGGCGTGCACGGTGGTGAACACTAGGTGGCCGGTGAGGGCCGACTGCACGGCGATCTGTGCCGTCTCCGCGTCGCGAATCTCGCCGACCATGATCTTGTCGGGGTCGTGCCGCAGGATCGAGCGCAGGCCGCGCGCGAAGGTCAACCCCTTCTTCTCGTTCACCGGGATCTGGGTGATGCCCTGTAGCTGATACTCCACCGGATCCTCGATGGTGACGATCTTGTCCTCTTCGGAGACGATCTCCGACAGACAGGCGTACAGGGTGGTGGTCTTGCCGGAACCGGTCGGCCCGGTCACCAGCACCATTCCGTAGGGCTCGCGGACGAACTTGCGCAGCTTGCGCTTGGCATCCTCGTCGAAACCCAGCACGTCGAGGTTCAAGTTGCGGAACTCCCGGTTGGCCGATTCCTTGTCGAGGATGCGGATGACCGCGTCCTCGCCGTGCACCGTGGGCATGATCGAGACGCGGAAGTCGATGGTCCGCCCTTTCAGGCGCAGCTTGAAGCGCCCGTCCTGGGGGATGCGCTTTTCCGCGATGTCCAACTCCGACATCACCTTGATGCGGGAGATGATGGTCGCATGGTGGCGCTTGTCGATGGGCTCCATGGCCTGGTAGAGAACCCCGTCGATGCGGTACTTGACCAGCACCTCGCGGTCGCGCGTCTCGATGTGGATGTCCGAGGCGCGTCGCTGGATGGCGTTGAAGATCACCGTGTCCACCAGCTTGATGATCGGCGACGTGTCGGCGGTGATCCGGTCGATGGTAAGGGTTTCCTCGCCGTCCTCGCTCTCCTGCACCAGTTGGATACGAAAGTCCTCGGTAGCCTCGTCGAGTACCCGTTGCGTCGACTCGGACTTTTCGAGGATTTCCGAGATCTTGCCGGCCGGCCCCACGGAGACGTCGAGCGGCGCCCCGAGCATCAGCTCCAGCTCGTCCATCACCATCGGGCTGGAGGGGTCGGCCATGACGCCGACGATCACGTCGCCTTCCCGCCGCAGCGGCAGAAAGAGGTAGCGCAGCATCATGTCCACGGGAAGCTGGCGGAACAGCTCCGCCTCCACCCGAAACTCGCCGAGGTCGTTGAAGGGCAGACCCAGGCGGGCGGCGGTCTCGCGCGCCCGCTGTAGATCCTCCTCCTCGCGGGACAGCCCCCACAGCGGTCGCGACGTTGCGGATGACGAGGTCTCGCTCATTTCACTGCACCCTCTGAATCAGCGTGAACATGGGCATGTACACCGACAACAGCAGGCCGGAAATGATCAGACCCATGAGCACCAGCACGGCCGGTTCCACGAGGGTGACGATGCGCGCCAGCCGCGCCTCGATGGTCTCGTCGTAGAACCGACTGACGTTGAAGAGCATCCCCTCGAGCGCCCCAGTCGCCTCGCCCACCTGCACCATGGCCAGGGAGAGGTCGGGAAACAACTGCGTCTGCTGCAGCGAGGTCCACAGTGCCTGGCCCTCGCGCACGCGCGGGGCGACACGCAGCAACACCTTGTGCACGAAACGGTTGGTCACCGTGGACACGGCGATCTCGATGGCGTTGGGAAGCGGCGTCCCACCCGCCACGAGGGTGGCCAGCGAGCGCACGAACTGGGAGAGGGCAAAAAGGTGGAACACGCCGCCGAGGAAGGGCCAGCGCAGCCGCCCACGGTCCCAGGTGATTCCCCCTCGCTCCGAACGCAGCCAGCGGCGCATCGCCAGCGCGCCGAGGAACACGCCGCCGGCGACGTAGGCGGCGTGCCGCTGCAGCCAGTGGGAGCTCTCGACGGTGACCTGGGTGATGAGCGGCAGTTCTGCGGCGAACCCGACGTACAACGAGGCGAAGCGGGGAATCACGTAGGTCACCAGCAGCGCTACCAGGCCGAAGGCGAGGCTCATCAGTACCGCCGGGTAGGTGAGCGCCGAGGTCACCTTGCGCCGCACTCCCTCCATCATCTCCTGGTAGAGCACGTAGCGTTCCAGCACCTGCACCAGCTCGCCGGAGCGCTCGCCGGCCATCAGCGACGCGCTGTACAGCCGCGGGAACGTCTTTCCCTGCGCCGCGAACGCCTCCGACAGCGCCGCCCCCGACTTCACCTCCTCCAGTACCCGCGACAGCATCTGGCGCATGAACGAGTCGGTCTGCGCGCGCTGCAGCAGCTCGAGGGACTGCAGCACGGGAATCCCGGCCGCCAGCAAGGTGGCGAGTTGCTGGTTGAAGGCGAGGAAGTCCAGCGAGCCGATGTGCTCGCGCCGCCGCAGAAAGGAAAGCGAGAACCCGCGCCGCGCCGGGGTGATGCGAAATACGTGCAGACCCTTGCCCTCCAGCTCGCGGCGCAGCGACTCCAGAGTCGGCGCGTGGTGGCGCTGCTCCAGCACCAGCCCGTCGGCCGTCCCCACTCGCGCCTGGAACTCGCTCACCGCGGCACCTCCCGCTCGGCGAGCAGCACCAGCACCAGCGCCCGGTTTGCCTCCTCCGAGCGGGCCGCGCCGAGCACGAACGTCTGCCCGGCGCGCAGCGTCAGGGCGGTGCGCAGCAGTGGTTGCAACCTCTCCGCGCCGCCGTCCGCGGCGACGCGCCTGGTGAACTCCAGTTGCGCCAGCTGCAACCGCTCCGCGTCCTGGGGCAGGGCGCGCACCGTGAAGCGGACGTGATAGCGGTCGGCCACCGCCGCTTCCACCGTTGAACCATCGGCGGCGGTCACCACCAGGGTATCCAGCTCGGAGTAGGAGGTGAAACGGAAGAGCTGCTGCAGCTCACTGCCCACGCCCGAGATCAGCGGCGCCGCCGGACCGGGTGTAGGCGGGGTGGTGGATGCGAGGAGCACCCGCAGGCGAATGGTGTAGCTGGGGGGCGCCACGTCCCAGGCCGCCACCGCCGCCGCCACCCGCTCCAGTACGGCCGCGCTGTCGCGCACGGTGATGGCGTTGAGCTTGGGCTGAAGGAGCACGCTGCCTTCCGTGGACAGCAACGGCTCCACCAGCAGCGCGGCCTCCCGGGCCGGCCGGAAGTGCAGCTGGAAGACGCGCACCTGCTGGTCCGCAGCCGCCGAGGCGAGCCACGGCGCCGCCGCCATCACCGCCACCCCCAGCGCCGACAGCCGCGGCATTGCCCTACAGCTCCAACCCCGGATCGATGATGAACGCCACCTGCACCTCACCCGAAGCGCTGCCGGAGAGCTGGTAGAGACGAACGTTCTCTCCTTCCACCTCGACGGTGGCCGGCGCCACCGCCGGAGCCGGCCGGACCGCCCCCCGCTGCGCCAGCACCCCTCCGCCGACCGGGACCTGGCGGACGGTTCCGAGCCCGGCCAGCAGCACGCCGGCCGCCGCGGCGCGAAGCTCGGTGTAGCGGGTCAACAATCCCGTGAACAGGTCCCGGTGTTTCTCCAGAGCTGTTTCGTGGCGATGGAGTAAGCGACGTTCTCGCACTGCTG
>JBBINC010000108.1:0-10541 GCA_037444085.1 Acidobacteriota bacterium
GAGATCCACACCAGGGCTGGAGGAGCAGCATCCCCCTGTGAGAGGAAAAGCAGGCGAGGTGCGGCACCCTGCAGCGCCCGCTCGAGCGCGCGCCGCGTCACGGTGCTGCGTGTGCGAATCACCCACGCCAGCGCCCAGCGGTTGGGGTCGGAGGCATGCTCCACCAGACGCAAGCGGTCGCCGTCCCACTCCCCGGCCAGGCGGGCAGCGTCCTCTCTGGGCAGCACCCGGCGCAACCAGAACTCCAGCGCCCACTCGCCGACCGTGTCGGTGAGCACCTCCCTGTATCCACCAGGGGTCGGGGGCAACTCATCGTCGGTCACGGGCGGAGGCCGGCGTTGCGGGTTTCGCAGCGCGGCGGTGGAGGCCGGAGGTGAGGCGAGCAGCCGATCCACGGCTGCCCATCCTTCGCGGCGGTACGCGGCGAGCACCGCCGCGAGTCCCTCCGTGTAGGGAAAGAGCAGATCGGCCACGAAGAACTCGGGCACACCGGAGGCCGCCGGCACCGGCAAGCCGGCGCCACTGGCCATTCGTTCCGCGGCCGCCAGGGCCGCCTGCTCCTGCCCGGGCGGCGCGGCGAGCAGCAGCATCGCCAGCATCGCGTCCCCCTCGGCGATGGCAGAGGCGGCGCGCTGCCGGTCGCTGTTGTCGCGCATCGCGAGCAGACGGCTGGGCAAGGCGAAGCGCTTTTCCTGCGCGGCGTGGGTCAGCTCGTGCGCCCACAGCAGGGAGGCTTGCGCCTCGCGGCTGGCTGGCGAGTCCACAAGCACCATCTCGTCGCTGGCCGGCTCGTAGAATCCGAGCACTTGGCCGGTGTAGAAATCGAGCAGACGCTGGTATATCGCTCGCGGTTCGCCGCTCGCGAAGCCGAGCCGGATGAGCACTTGCAGGTACTCTTCGGGAGGCAGTGGAAGGTCGCGCCGGAGCTTGCGGTCCAGTTCGGCGCGCAGCTGCACCGGGGAGATGACGCGGCACGCGGGCGTCAGGCCCCCGGCAACGCTGCGAAGCTCTGCCACGGCCTGAGCGGATTGAACCAGGGCAGGGGGGCATGCCTGCGCCGCCGCCCCTGCCAGAGGCGGCCCCGGCGCCAAGGCGCGCAGGCTCACCGTTGCGGCCGCCAGCCACCGCAGGCAGCGCCACCGAAGCCGATGGCGGGGCGGCAGCCCCGGTGACGGAGCGCAGGAAGCTGTCCTGCTATACTTCGCCGACATGGTGCGCCAGGCCCAGATGCAGTTGCTGTCTTCTTTCGAGAACATCGAGATCGCCGACGGCATGTTGCAGGAACTGTGCAGCAGCTCCGCGGTCGAGGAGGAGACCGCGTACTGGGTGGGCATGGCCCTGCGCGAGGCCCTGGCGAACGCCATCAAGCACGGTAACAAGCTTAACCCGGAAAAGCGCGTGCACGTGCTCGTCCGCATCGCCCCCGGAGAGGAGTTGTCTATCGAAGTGGAGGACGAGGGCGAGGGTTTCGCCCCCTCGGATGTGGTCGATCCCACCAGCCCGGAGAACCTGTTGCGCAAAAGCGGCCGGGGTATCTTTTACATCCGCCACTTCATGGATGCCGTGAGGTTTTCCCCGGGGGAGCGGGGCGGGACGCGTGTGGCGCTGGTCAAGAGGCTTAACAAGGCGGGACAAGGAGGTCTCGATGAAGAGCGCAGTTAGAGAGTTCTCGGACGTGCGGGTCTTGGATCTGGAGGGCAAGATCACCATCGGCAGTGGCGACGTGCAATTGCGCCAGCTCGTGGAGGAGTCGTTGCAAGGCGGCCGCACCAAGATCCTGCTCAATCTGAAAGGGGTGACGCATATTGATTCGTCGGGCATCGGCGAGATGGTGGGCTGTTTCACGACCGTCGCCCGCCGGGGTGGCGCGATGAAGCTGGTCAACTTGCCCGCGAAGATCAACGATCTCTTGCAGGTCACGCAACTCATCACGGTGTTCGACGTCTTCGACAATGAGGGTGAGGCCCTCGCCAGCTTCTCCGCCTGACGGCAGCCTGCCGGCAGCGCTTGAGCGACTGCGACGGACCGTCGAGGAGCGACTCGACCAGTTGACCTCGTGCCCGGACACTGGCGATCCGCTGGCGCAGGCTCGGCGGGATGCAGTCCTGGGCGGCGGCAAGCGTATGCGGCCGGTGTTGCTCCTTCTCGTGGCCGAGGTGCTGGGGCGAAAGGGACGCGCCCCGGTGGACGTTGCATGCGCCATCGAGATGGTCCACGCCGCCTCGTTGGTGCTTGATGATCTGCCCTGCATGGATGACGCTGCCACGCGCCGGGGCCGGCCTGCGCTGCACCGGGTTTGGGGCGAGGCGACGGCGATCCTGGCGGCGTTCGCTGTGCTGGCGCGGGCGCCGGAGGTGCTCCACGAAGGTCTTGTCGCGGCGGGCGTGGCTCCGGTGCATCGGGAGGCACTGTTGGGCCGGCTGGCGCAGGTGGTGGAGACGCTGTGCCGGGGCCAGCTTCTCGACCTCGCCCTGGCGGGGGACGACGCCGACCTGGACCGACTCGAGGCCATCCACGCGCAGAAGACCGGTGCTCTGTTCGTGTTGGCCGCCGAGCTGGGCGCGGCGTGCGCGGGGGTGTGGGGACGGGAGCGGGACGCGCTGCTGGCGTACGCTCGCAATCTTGGGCTGGCGTTTCAGGTGAAGGATGATCTCCTTGACATCACGGCCCCGTCCGAGAGGACGGGAAAGCCCCAGGGGCGTGATGCCGTGTTGGGGCGCACAACCTTCGTCAGTGTCTTCGGTGTCGAAGGGGCGCAGGCTTTGTGCGACGACCTCATCGCCGCCGCGTACGAGGCAGTTGCTCCCCTGGGGCCTCCGGCGGCGCTGTTGCGCGAGTTTGCCAATCATGTCCGAACCCGCGCGGCCTAGCGCCGACCTGGCCAGAGCGCGGCGCCACCTGGAGCGGATGGGATACCTCCGGGGTGGTTTGCCGCCGTCGCCCCCGACGGCCGGGCAGAAGGTGGTCTTCCTGCTGGCGTTGTGGGTGGCGGTCAGCGCGACGCTGGTGGGGGGAGCGCTCGCTCGCAGCGGCGCGAGCTGGGCTCAGGTGTCCGTCGTGGCGCTGGCGGTGGCCCCGCCCGTGCTCGTGGTGCTCGGCGCTGCCCTGCTGGCCGGACGAGCGGCGGCCGCTCGCCTGCTGGCTTGGGGTGGTACTCCACGGAGGATCGCGACGAGCTTCGCCTGGGCGGCGGCGCTGGCGACCCTGGCTGGGATTGCGGGAAGCCTCGGACGGGATGCGCTCGGCTCCTTCGAAGCCATCATGAGAGTGGCAGCGGGCGCGGCCGCATGTGCGGTCGTGGCCGGCATGGCAGCGCGGCGTGCCCTGCTGCGTGAGTTGGGGGGGGAGGAACCCTTCCGCCCGCCGCGCCGGCGCCGCCATCTCGATCAACTCGCCTTGCTCGCCATCACCGGCGCAGGCCTCGGGAGTGCGGTTCTTCCGCGAGCGGCACCGCCAGTGGTGCCGGTGGCGGGGGCGTTTGCCACTTCTGCCGCCAGCGGCCGTGTCGCGGTGGTGGGCGTTGATAACCTGAGTCACGGGGATCTTGACGCACTGGCGGCGGTTTTTCCCGGCGATGACTGGGACGAGCTCGCCGATTGGGGATGGGTGGAGGTCAGGGGAGCTTCGGCGGCCCTGCCAGCCGTCGCTTGGACGTCGATTGCGTGCGGAGCCCCTCCCAGCGAACACGGCGTCCAGGTGATGGAGGAGGTACGGCTGTTCGGTCGAAGCGAAGGAGTCGTGCTGCCACCGGCGCTGCGCCGGCTCGTGGCGGTGGTGTGGTCACCGTTCTCGGCGGTGAAGGTGGCGGCACGCCCATCCCTGGACCGGCGATTGCCCACCTTCTGGGAGATGGCGTCGCGAGCTGGGTGTCCGGTGCTGGTGGGGGGGTGGTGGGGGAGTTGGCCGGTGCGGCACGTGCTGGGTGATGTGGTGAGTGAGCGGGCGTGGTTGGGAGGGGCCACGGGGGCCGACGCGGTGAGCCCGGCACTGGCCGGCGCGGTCGTTGCGGCCTGGCAACAGGGGCAAGAGGCGCCCGCCGCCACCGACCTGCTCGCCGAAGAACTGGTGCGTAGCGCTGCCTCGCGCCAGGGCGCATCGCTGGTCGCCCTGTGGCTGCCGGCGCTGGACCTCACGACCCGCCTGGGGGGTGCGGCGGGAGTAATGGCCTCGGCGGCGAGACTCGAACCACACCTGAGGGTGCTGCGTACGCTCGTCGAACGCCTCGAGAACAGCGGATACACCGTCTGGCTCGTAGGCATACCGCGAGGAGCGGGAACGCCGTTCGCGGCATCGCGGTCCGTGCTCTGTCGGGGAGGCCACGGCAGCGCCAGCGCGGCGGAGTTGGTGGCGGCGTGGCTGGACCAGCTGGGTCTACCACCCCCGGCGGGTGGGGTGCGGCCATCCGCCGATCTGCTTGGGCGACCCGCGGTGTTCCAGCCGGCGGTCGACTACGGCCCGCCCCCGATCCCGGTGGTCCGTCCCTCGGCCGCCAGCGCCACGGTGCAGCGCGAAGTGCTCCGCAGTCTCGGCTATCTGCGGTAGGAGCTGGTAGGATTTCAAGAGGGGGTCGCAAATGCGCGTGCTGGTCGCCGACGACAGCCGGGTGTTTCGCGCACTGGTGGTCGATATTCTGCGCGAGAAGGGGTGTGACGTGCTCGAAGCCGGCAACGGTCGAGAGGCGCTGGAAACGGCCCTGGCGGCCCGCCCTCAGCTGCTGGTTCTAGACGCCCTCATGCCTCTCCTCTCCGGTTTCGATGTGCTCACCAAGCTGCGCGAGAAGCTCCCGTCCTACCGCCCGAAGGTGTTCATGGTGACCGCGGTGTACAAGAGCCGGCGCTGGGAGTCGGAGGCTCGCACGCAGTACGAGGTCGACGAGTATATGGAGAAGCCGCTGGAGCCTGAGACGCTCCTCGCGGCGGTCACGAAGCACTTTCCGGCCGGGGGTTAGCTCGAAGATCTCAGTGGTGTTCGTCGCCAGTCGAGTACGCCCCCGAGCGTGGCGAGAATTGCCTTCGCAGCAGAACTCAACTGAAACTTCCGGTTTACGCTTCGTCTTCCTTCTGCATCCTCTTCAGCGCTCCCTCGATGGCCCCCAGCGCCTGCTCGATGTCCTTCACGCCGTGCGCGTGGGAGAGGAAGCAAGGATACGGAGAGCGCGCCGGAAGGAGGACGCCCGACTCCCGCACGTGGCGGACGAACCGGCTCCAGGAGTCGTGATCGACGCGCGCGAAGCTGCTACCGTCGGATACCCGCTGGCGGGCGAAGGCGAGCGAGAAGATCGATCCGACGCGGTTGCAGCGCAGCGGCCGGGAGAATCGCTCGGCCAGCGCCTCGACACCGTTGGCCAGCTGCGCCCCCCGCTCGTCCAACCGCTGATGCACGGCATCGTTGCGCAGCACGGAGAGCGTCGCCAGGGCGGCGACCACGGCGAGTGGCGGCGGGGAGGGGGGAAGGTCATCTGGCGGCGCCGCACCCAGGGAGTCCTGCCAGGCCACCGCGCCTATCGGCGACACGCCCCCGCCCAGGGCGCCGCCGAACACACAGATGTCTGGCACGATGCCAAATGCCTCCGCGGCGCCACCCCGGCCGAGGCGCAGCCCGGTAACCGTCTCATCTAGGATGAGGCGCGCGCCGGCAGCCCTGATGCCCTCGGCGATCGCACTCAGAAACTCCGGCGGCGGCGGGATGACGCCGTACTGTAGCGCCAGCGGGTCGAGGATGATCGCGGCGGTGTCGACCCCGACGTCCGCGATGACGACGCTGAAGGCGTCCGCGTCACCCCAGGGAACGACGCGGACGAGGCGGCTTAGCTCCGCGTGCGCCCCGGCGATGAGCGCCTGGGAGATGCCCAGGGGCCCGGCGGCGGCGACGTTGAACGCTTCCAACGCGCCGCGCCGGTTGCCGTCAAAGACCACCACTCGCTGGCGCCCAGTGTCGCGCCTGCACCAGCGCAGGGCCAGCTCCCAGGCTTCGGTCTCGGAAGCGGTCAATACCCAGGGCGCGAGAGCGGGGAGGATCTCCCCGAGCTCTTCAGCTAGCTCGATCTCGGCGGTGACGTGGAAACCAGTCGCGAGGCCGAGACCCGCGGCGCGCCGGACGGCGTCCAGCACGTACTGGTTGGCGTAGCCCAACAGGTTGCCGCCGCCGCCTCCGGCGAGATCGAGCAGAGCCACGTTGTCGGCGTCGAAAACGCGGCAGCCGGAAGCTTTCGCGAGCAGTATCGTCTCTTCGGCTCGGCGTGCCGCAAGTGGGAGCCGCCTCCGCGCCCGCGCCAGAATCTCGTCACCGCGTTGTCCCACGTGCCTCTCATGCCTCCCAGGAACGGTAAGTGTACAGAAGGCCCACGAACTCCTCAACCCTCCCGCTCGTCGTCCTCATCGTCCTCAGACGCGCCATGGAAGAAGTGCTCACCGCAGCGAGGCGAACAGAACAGGCGTCCATAGGACTGATGGGCGCAGCGTTGGCAAACGGCGGTCGCGCACATGGGGCACCTCGCCATCGCCCACACCGGCACCTCTCGCTCGCATCGGGGGCAAAGAGCGCCCTTCGGATTCAGCATCGCCCCAGTATCCTCGCTGTAGTTCGCGGGCGCAAGCCGCTGCCCCACTCCTGGAGCGTCTTTTCACTTTTCTCTCGCCGGACTAGAATGCGCGTTGCCTGGAGTGCCGGCGTAGCTCAGAGGCAGAGCAGGGGTCTCATAAGCCCCGTGTCGGTGGTTCGAGTCCACCCGCCGGCATGACCACGATGACGCTGATCCACTTTGTGGCCGATTTTAGCGCCCACTTTCCAGATCTGCTCGGGACCAGGGTGCTGATCGCCCTCTCCGGCGGGGCTGATTCCGTGGCCCTCTTGCACCTGCTCCACGAGGCTGCGCCCGAACTACCCCTGTCGCTGCACGCTGTCCATGTGCACCATCACCTGCGGGGAGAAGAAGCCGAAGCCGACGCGGCTTGGTGCGCCCGACTGTGCGAGGCGATGGCGATAGGGTTCCGCGTTCTCCACCTGGATCATCCCGCTCCTCCCCGGGGCATCGCGCCCGAGGCGTGGTGGCGCCGAGAGCGCTACCGCCTGCTGAGACACGAGGCGACCGAGAAACGCTGCTCGGCCGTGCTCACCGCCCATACCCTCGACGATCAGGCCGAGACCGTGCTCCTGAAGCTTCTGGCCGGGGGTGGGCCGCGAGCGGTAGCGGGCATCAGGCGCCGGTCGCAGCTGGTGGCAAGGCCATTGTTGAATGCGCGCCGTGCGGAGCTGCGGTCGTATCTGTCAGCGCGGGCGCTGAGCTGGCGTGAGGACACGAGCAACCAGGACACGCGGCGTCCTCGCGCCTGGGTACGCCAGTGCCTGCTGCCGCTGCTAGAGACCCGATTCCGGCGAGCCAGCGAGCACCTCGCCGCCTTTGCGGCCGATCTGGCGTGCGACGAGGATGTCCTGGGTGAGCTGCTGGTGCAGCAGACGCAGTACCCCGAGGTGGGCGGTGCCGTGGATGTGTCTCCTCTGCGACTACTTCCGGCAGCACTCCTGGCACGCTGGACCCTGCAGCTCGCCGGCCGGCTGTCGTTGCAGGAGCCTCCCTCCCGAACCCAGCTCAGCCTGGTCGCGGCGATGATCCACCGGGGCCAGCCCGCCGGGGTGGACCTGGGCGGGCGATGGGTGCTGCGACGTCGGGGAGAGCGGCTCATTCTGCTGCCGCCACCGTGCCCGCGCTTCGACGGTCGCGACGCCCGCGGGACGGTCATGCTGCCAGGGGGGTGGAGGGCGACGCTGGGACTTGCCCCGGCACCGCCCCTGGCGCACGTCGCGTCTCTTGACTCCGCCGTCGTCGCAGCGAACCCGACCTGGCGCTCGGTGCGGTGCGGCGAGGGCTGGTCGGAACATGGAGTCCGAAGCCTGGCGCGGGCGCTGGCGGCGGCCGGTGTCCCGGCGCCATGGCGGCCGGCGTGGCCGCTGCTGGAGGCGGGTGGTAGCATTGTCTGGGTTCCCGCGGTGGGGGTGGCGGCAAAGTGGGCGGCGGCCGGCGGGAGAGGCGTCACGGCAACGTTGGAGGAACCATGGCAACGCCGGTAGAGGTGGTATCACCCCAGGTCATCGCGGCGAAGATCATGGAAGTGGGGGAGCGGATCTCGCGAGACTTCCCCGATGGCGATCTCGTGCTGGTGGGGATGCTGAAAGGGGCGGCGGTTTACATGGCCGATCTGCTGCGGGCCATCTCGCGGCCGGTCCGCATCGAACTGGTCACCGTGGCGCGCCAGGGAGCGCCGCGGGGGGAGATCATCGAGCTGTCGTACGCGACCCAGGTGCACCTTCACAAAGCGCACGCCATCATCTTGAAGGATATCTGTCACTCGGGGGTGACCGAGAACTACCTTCTCACCCATCTGTCGCAGCAGGATCCACGAAGTCTGGATGTGGCCGCGCTGATCAACCGGCCGATGCTGCGGCGCGTCGCACTCCAGCCGCGGTACGTGGTGCTGGAGGACGCGCCGGATGGGAGGCTGGTGGGATACGGCATGGAGTATCAGGGGCGGTGGGGGAATCTTCCTGGAATCCACGTGCTTGAGGGTGCCTAGAAGGCGGTTGTATCGCCGTCGAACGGAGCCGCAGTGAACCAGAACGTCAAGAATGCACTGCTCTTCATCGTCATCGTCGTGTCGGTGGTGGTTCTGTGGAACTGGATCACCACGTCCCGCACGGGGACGCAAGAGATCGCCTTTTCCGAGTTCCTCGATCGCGTGGAGCAGGGCAAGGTGGGCGAGGTGCTGATCCGCGGCAGCGAGATCATGGGCCGCGCCGAGGTCTCGGACCCCCGCGTTCCGGCTGCTCGCCCCTACGACTTCATGACCTATTCTCCGGGCTACGACGACCTGGTGGCCCGGCTGCGGGAGCAGGGGGTCCGGATCAAGGCCGAGGAACCGGCGCAGGGCTCGATGTGGACGGTGTTGCTGTCCTGGCTGCCGTTTGTCGCCCTGATCGCCCTCTGGTTCTTCTTCTACCGGCAGATGCAGGCGGGGGGAAACAAGGCGATGTCGTTCGGCAAGTCGCGCGCTCGCATGCTCACGGCGAGCCAGAAGCGGGTGACGTTCAAGGAGGTGGCCGGGGTCGAGGAGGCCAAGGAGGAACTCAAGGAGATCATCGAGTTCCTTCGCGACCCCCAGAAGTTCCAGAAGCTGGGCGGCAAGATCCCCAAGGGCGTGCTGTTGATGGGACCCCCGGGCACGGGGAAGACGTTGCTGGCGCGGGCCGTGGCGGGTGAAGCCGAAGTCCCGTTCTTCTCCATTTCCGGCTCGGATTTCGTCGAGATGTTCGTCGGGGTCGGCGCCTCCCGGGTGCGCGACCTTTTCGAACAGGGCAAGAAGAACGCTCCCTGCATCATATTCATCGATGAGATCGACGCGGTGGGCCGGCACCGGGGCGCTGGTCTGGGTGGCGGGCACGACGAACGCGAGCAGACCCTGAACGCTTTGCTGGTGGAGATGGACGGTTTCGAGTCCACCGAGGGGGTGATTCTCATCGCCGCCACCAACCGTCCCGACGTGCTGGACCCGGCGTTGCTGCGACCTGGCAGGTTCGACCGCAGAATCGTCGTGAATCGGCCGGATGTCAACGGCCGCCACGAGATCCTTTGTGTGCACACGCAGAAGATCACCCTCAACGAGAACGTGGATCTCTCGGTGGTGGCGCGCTCCACGCCCGGCTTCTCGGGCGCTGATCTGGCCAACCTGGTCAACGAGGCGGCCCTGCGCGCCGCCCGTTTCGACAAGTCCGCGGTGGATATGAACGACTTCGAGTTCGCCAAGGACAAGGTGATGATGGGTTCGGAGCGGCGTTCTCTGGCCATGTCCGAAGAGGAGAAACGCATCGTTGCCTTCCACGAGGCGGGTCACGCGCTGGTAGCAGCGGTGCTGCCGAACGCCGACCCGCTGCACAAGGTGACCATCATTCCGCGCGGCATGGCGCTCGGACTCACTCAGCAGCTCCCCGAAGAGGACCGGTTTCTGTACGGGAAGAAGTACCTCGAAGACGAGCTGGCGGTCCTCATGGGCGGGCGACTGGCGGAGCAGATCGTCTTCGGCGAGGACGGCGTCACCACGGGGGCCGGGAACGACCTGGAGCGGGCCACCGAGCTGGCGCGCAAGATGGTGTGCGAGTGGGGCATGTCGGTGATGGGCCCGCTCACCTTCGGGAAGCGGGAGGGGGAGATCTTCCTGGGCAAGGAGTTCGCCCGCCATCAGGACTACTCCGAGTCGACCGCGGTGGAGATCGACAACGAAATCAAACGCCTGGTTCAGGACGGGTTCGGCCGCTGTCGAGCCGTCCTGACGGAGCACCGCCCGGTGCTGGAGCGAATCGCCGAGGCGCTGCTGGAGCGCGAGGTTCTGGACGGCGAGGAGGTGTACCTCATGGTCTCCGAGCACTCCGGTGTGCCGGTGGAGAAGCTGCGTGGCTCGCGGCCCAAGCGCGCCGGCGCGGAGTCGGCGTAGGTGGCCCCCAACTTCGTCACTCGGCCTGTGCCTCAAGGCAGGTTCGACAACTCGCATATT
>JBBINC010000109.1:0-4871 GCA_037444085.1 Acidobacteriota bacterium
CCTGCGCGGCGGCTCGCCTGGGGGGAGCCGCGCGGCTTGACGCCGGCGCCGCCGCGGTGGCCGGCCCCCCGCTGCTGGGCGCAGCCGTGCTGTGGGTTGCTGGGGTGGAACTGCCCATCGCCACCCTGGCCGCCACCGGCCTGCTGGCCGTCGGGGTGCATGAAGCCCGCGCGGTGCTCGAAGCGTGGCGGCGCAGCGGCGAAGCGTTGGCCGAGCTGAGTGAGGCCGCCGAGCCGCCCGGCTCGCTGGCCGATCGCTTCGCCCGCCTCGTCGACGCCGCCCGCGCTGCTCGCCGGCGGCACGAGCGGGAGGCCGAGGCGGCTTGCACCCTGGCCCACGAGCTCAAGACACCCCTCACCTCGGTGCGCGCCATGGCCCAGCTGTTGGCCGAGTTCGATCTCCCCGAGACCGAGCAGCGGCGCATCGCCGGCATGGTGGGGGGGGAGGTGGACCGGCTGCGGGAGATGGTGGACACCCTCCTGGACACCGCCCGCCGCGCCGGCCGCCCCCGCGACCAGCTGGCGGCGGTGGACTTCGCCCAGCTGGCACAGGCCCGCTGCCAGGTGCTCGCCGCAGGTAGCGGGCGCCCGATCCACTGCCACGGAGCCGAGCGCGCAACCGTGGCAGGCGATTCGGAGGCCCTGGCGCGGGTGCTCGACAACCTCCTCGGAAACGCCATCAAGTATTCCGAAGCCGGGACGGAAATCGCAGTTCGAGTGGTGGTGGGAGATGAGGTGGTGACGTTGGAAGTCAGCGACCGCGGCCGCGGCATTGCGGCGGACGAGCGGGAGAGGATCTTCGAGCGGTTCGCGCGCGGCCGCTCGGCGGCTGGCACCAGCGGGGCCGGCCTCGGCCTCGCCCTGGTGCGGGAAGTTGTAACGTGGCACGGCGGCCGGGTGGACGTGGAGAGCGTCGAGGGGGAGGGCACCACCTTCCGCGTCACCCTGCCGAGCGCCGGAGGCTGACTGCGTGGCCCGAGTGCTGGTGGTGGACGACGATGCCGCAATTCGCGAGGCCGTGGCGGTGGCGTTGGTCGCCGCCGGTCACCACGTGGCGCGGGCCGGCAGCGCGGGCGAGGCTAGGCAGCGCGTGTCCGAGGGGCGCTTCGACGTGGTGGTGGCGGACATCTACATGCCGGGCGAAAGCGGGGTGGAGCTGCTCGCCGAGCTGCGCCAGCACCCCTCGCCGCCGCACGTGATCTTGATGACCGCCCGCGGCACCGTCGAGACCGCCGCCGCCGCCGCCCGCATCGGGGCCTTCGACTACGTGGCCAAGCCGTTCGACCTCAAAGATCTGCTGCGGAAGGTGGCGGCTGCCTCGGCGGCGACTGGTTTCGCCCCTGGGCCAGGCCCGGAAGGCGGCCCGCAGAGCATGATCGTCGGGTCGCACCCGGCCATCGTGGAGGTTTACAAGGCGATCGCTCGGGTGGCGCCGCTGCCGGTACCCGTACTGATCCTCGGCGAGACGGGAACCGGCAAGGAGCTGGTGGCCCGCGCCTTGCACCGCTTCGGCGCTCACCCCGACGGCCCCTTCGTCGCCGTCAACTGCGCGGCCATTCCGGACACCTTGCTCGAAAGCGAGCTCTTCGGCCACGTGCGGGGAGCCTTCACCGATGCGCGCCGGGACCGCGTCGGAGCCTTGGCCGCCGCGGACGGCGGCACCGTGTTCCTCGACGAGGTGGGCGAGGTCTCACAGCGGTTCCAAGCCAAGCTTCTGCGCTTCCTCGAGGACGGGGTGGTGCGCCCGGTGGGGGCGGACGCGGGCCGGCCCGTGTCCACCCGGGTGGTGGCCGCCACCAACCGCGACCTGGCCGCCCTGGCCGCCGCGGGCGGGTTTCGCCGCGACGTGTACTTCCGCCTCGCCGGCTACGAGATCCGGCTGCCCACCTTGCGCGAGCGCCTCTCCGACCTGCCCAGCCTGGTCGACCATTTCCGCCTCAAGGCCAGCGCCGACCTCGGTCTGCCTCCTCCTCCGCCCGCCTCGCCCGAGGTCTTGGCGGTGTTCTCCTCCCACCCCTGGCCGGGCAACGTCCGGGAACTTTCCCAGGTGGTCCGCCGGCTGATCATCGACACCGCTTCCCTGGCCGACGCCCATGCCGCCCGGGCACTGCTCGCGCCCCCAGCGGCGGACGCCCCACCCCCGCCCCCCCTCCCGCCGACCGCGGACCAAACCCTCGAAGAGGTGGAGCGCCAGCAGATCCAACGGGTGCTGGGCGCGTGTGGCGGCAACCGCAGCGAGGCGGCCCGCCGGCTCGGCATCGACCGCAAGACCCTCGCGCGCAAGCTCCAGCGGCTTGGCATCGATCTTGAAGAGGTGGGCGGAGGACGCTGACCATGCATACTGTCCTTTGCGCTGCCCTGGTCCTGGCCGCCGCAAGCGCCGCCGAGGAGTCCATCCCCTACACCTTCCTGGCGGTGCGGGGCCGCGTCACCGTCACCTCCGAGGCCGGCAGCCGGCGGGCGGCGGCCGGTGAGGTGGCGTTCGGCGGCGACCGGGTGGCCACCTCCTGGCTCGGCCGAGCGGAGCTCGAGACCAAAGGGCAAGCCAGCCGCTTTGTCATCTACCCCCGCACCCGCGTCGTCCTGGGCGCGCGGCGTCCGGAGGTGCTGCTCCTGCTGCAGCGGGGCAAGCTGGAGGCGCTCTTCGATGCCCTGGTGGGCGGCGGTGAGCGCTGGGTGGAGACGCCGGGTGCGCTCCTCGCCGTGCGGGGGACGCACTACGGCGTGGAGGTGGACAGCCGCGGCACTACCAACCTGGTGGTGTTCGAGGGGCGCGTGCAGGTCGTGGGAAGGCAGGCGAGCTGGCAGCCCGTCATCGTCGACGCTGGCCAGGTGTGCCGGTTCGGGCGCACCGGCGTCCCGCGTGTCGAACCCGCTCCGGGGGGCGCGGACGCGGGCCGCTGGCGGCGCGGCGGCGCCGCTGCCCCATCCTCCAGTGCCCCTCCCGGCCGCCCCCCCATGGGGCCTGGCGACGCGCCCGGGGCAACCCCGCGCCGCGGTCACGGCGAGGGCGAGCGGGAGTGAGGGGGCGATGCGCCCCACCCCCCGGGGCAGAGGGCCCCACCCGCCTGGGCACATTGCCCCGACCGACACCCCTTCGCGCGCCGCAAGAGCTGGCACGGTCTTTGCGTTTCCGTTGACCGGCGGGTCGTGAGGACCCGCAGGCGTTCGAAAGGAGGGAGCACGCAATGCGCAACGTCAACTCTTTCATTGCACTGGCCGCGCTCGTGGGGGCTGCCACAGTCTCCGGGCAGGGGATGGGCACGGGCCCGGCGGGGGGTACGGGGTTTGGCGGTGGGCCTGTCCAAGCCTTGGCCGCCCCCACCGGAACGGTGGTGGTGGCCCGCCCGGGCGGGCTCGACGCCAACGGCATGCCCCAGGGGTTTGATATCCTCGCCGTCGACGCCGCCGGGGACGTGCTGTGGACCTGGACCGCGCCCGGTAGGGCGTTCCTCGCCACCCTGTTCGATGACCTGGTGGTGGTGGCGCTGGGCGCAGGCGAGGCGGCCGGAGGAGCCACCCCCTCGCCCCTTCCCTGCGACCCCGACACCCAGCTCGTGGCGCTGTCCCTCACCACCGGCTCGGTCAGCTGGGAGCTCGACCTCGACGCCCGCCCCACCTGGTTCGCCGCCGCCGCGGGCTCGCTCTACGTCACCACCGTGAGCGGCAGCGCCGCCCAAGGCAGCTCGGCCACCGCCCTTGGCAACGGCCACGGCGGCTCCGGCAGCGGGTGGGGCAACGGCGGCAACGGGCGCGGCTGCGCGAGCGGTGGCAGTGGCGGGACCTGCACCCCTCAGCACGACGCCCAGCTCCTGGCCATCTCCCCCACCGGTCAGATCCTCTGGACCGTCGACCTCTTGCCCACCAACTAACCCCCGGCACGGCCGCAGACACGGGGCGGGCCGGCCAGAGCCCGCCCCGTGCTGGCTGCGCGCAGCGGGGAAAACTCGGCTTGCCCGCCAGGGAGTAAGAACCGTTCTCAACACCGCGGCGACCGTGCGGGCGTCGAACACTTGAGGAGAGCACCGGGTGCAGCAGCGCCGCGCACCCTCCGGGAGGTGCTGTGCACCTGCGAGGAGCAGGAAATCTCCGGCGGCCGCGCCGACGCCGCCGCCCTTGCCGGCCTCGCGTGGCTCGCCGCCAACGCCGACTGACGCCCGCTCAGCGGCTCCAGCGCCCCGCGTGCCGGTAGACCCGCACCGTGTAGCCGGAGGCAGGGAACGCCAGACAGCGTGCCTCCTGCCACAGCGGCGAATCCGCCATCGCCCGGCGCGCCGGCTCGAGCCAGGCGTTCTCTCGCTCCAACTCCTCGCGCCACGCCGCCGCGCCGCCTGCAAGCTCCAGCACGAGCACCGCCTCCACGCCCCGCCGCGCCGCGGCGTCGGGCAGGCTTTCGAGCGGTTCCCGTCGCACCACGCGATGACCGGGCCGGGGAGCCTGTGCGAGGCGAAAAGTAGGGTAGCGCTGGCGAAAACTGTCCGAGGAAGGCCCGCGGGTAGTACAGGAGGCTTTCCCACACCGACTGATCCGCCGGCGAAGCCCGGTTTTCCAGGAAGCGAATGAACCCGCGGAAGTGGGCCGGCCGCAGCATCCAGAGCCCCAGGGGAAGAGCAAACCACACGGCGCCGCTGCGCAGCGGAAGCGGCAGTGCGCCAAGCCGCCCTCGCAGCGGAACGCCGGCGCGCCGATACGCGGCCACGGCCCCGACCAGAGCGAGCACGTAGGCAAGGTAGAGCGGGGTCGCCAGCGAGAAAGCGCGGCGGCTGTGCCCAGCCGCATCCACCTCCCGGCCGGCGAACAGCGCCATCGCCATCGTCAAGGCCAGTGCGACCGCGAGACCCCGCATTCATTTCAGTCGCCATACCGGCGCCC
>JBBINC010000109.1:4971-10395 GCA_037444085.1 Acidobacteriota bacterium
GAAGCGCGACAGGGTGGCGAGCAGCTCCCTCAGGTCGCCCCGCGTCACCGCCTGGGCCATCGCCGCGCCCTCGACCCCGTACCACGCCATATCCCACCTGGGATAGACGCCCGCAGTCTCGGTGCAGGGCCACAGGCGCATCGCGACAGTCCCAGCCAGCAGGAGCGAGCCGCCGCACGCGGCGGCCACCCGCACACCGGCTGCCGCACCTCAGGTGCCACGACTCGTCAGGCCGCCGTCACGATCCCCCACCATCTGCTCGGCTGCAAGGGTACCAGTCGTTGATGATCACGCGTCCTCACCGATAGGTGCCGGCTATCATCGGCCTGTCGCCCCGGAATGGGTGGGCGGGCCGGCGCGGTTGTCGCTGTCATCACCATTCGCGCCGGCGAGACAGGTCGGCTGCAGCTGCAACCGGGGAGAGCCGATGACCGACCGCCGGGATGAAGACCCGCGCCAGGGGCCGCCGGACCCCGCGGGCGACCCGCCGGCCACCGCTTCCGCGGCCGCGCGGCCGCCAGCCGCCTGGTCACCCGACTTCTCGACGACCATCTCGGGTACGGGCGCTGCGCGCCCGGCCGATACGGCCGCGCGGGCGATGCCGGCCGCCATCGGCGAATACCGTATCGTCGGACTGCTCGGCCAGGGCGGCATGGGCGTCGTCTGGGAAGCCGAGCAGCAGCATCCGCGCCGCCGCGTCGCGCTCAAGGTCATGCGTCAGGGGCACTACGTCGACGACCTGCACGCCCGCATGTTCCACCGCGAGGCGGAGATCCTCGGCCGGCTCCAGCACCCCAACATCGCCGCGATCTACGAGTCGGGACACACCGACGACGGGCACGACTACTTCGCCATGGAGCTGGTGCGTGGGCTCACCCTTGGCGACTGGCTCGGCACGCGCCCCCGGATCGTGACGCGGGAGGAACTCGACCTGCGCCTGCGGCTGTTCCGGACGATGTGCGAGGCGGTGAGTTACGCCCACCAGCGCGGCGTCATCCACCGCGACCTCAAGCCGTCCAACATCGTCGTCACCGACGAGGCGGCCTCCGGCACGCCGTCCATCGGGTCGCCGCTGCCGGTGGTGAAGATCCTCGATTTCGGCCTCGCCCGCCTCACCGATGTGGAGACCGTCGCCGCCTCGATGCTGACCGAGGTCGGTATGATCAAGGGCACGCTGCAGTACATGGCGCCCGAGCAGGCGCGCGGCGAGATCGAGGCGATCGACGTGCGCACCGACGTCCACGCCCTCGGCATGATCCTCTACGAACTCCTCTCCGGGCGCCGCCCGTACGATCTCCTGGGCACCGCGATGGCCGACGCCGTGCGCGTGATCTGCGAGCAGCCGCCGCGCTCCTTGAGCCAGGGGTGGAGCGGCACGCGCCGGCTGGACGCCGACGTCGAAACGATCGTCGCGAAGGCGCTTGAGAAGGTCCCGGAGCGCCGTTACGGGAGCGTCGCGGCGCTCTCCGACGACGTCGAGCGCTACCTGTCCTCGCAGCCGATCCGGGCGCGTTCCCCGTCACGGGCGTACCGGATCCGCAAGTACGTACAGCGCCACCGCGCCTTCGTCGGCGCGGCGGCGGCGGTGGCCATCGCCCTGGTGGCCGGAGCGATCGGCACCACGGCGGGCTGGCTGCGCGCCCGCGCCGCCGAGCGCGTCGCGGCTGCCGAGGCCGCGGAGGCCCGGCGGCAGACCGCCATCGCCACGGCGACCTACACCTTCCTCGCCGAGGACCTGCTGATGGCCGTGGCGCCGACGGGAGGCGCCGGCCGCGGGAGGAACGTGACGATGCGCGAGGTACTCGACGCGGCGGCCGAGCGATTGCAGCGCGACACGGCGAGCGGCGGGCGCTTCGCCGGCGAGCCGCTCGTCGAGGCGTACCTGCGCTCGGCCATCGGCATCACGTACGTCGCTCTCGGCTTGCACGACGCGGCCGAGCCGCACCTGGTGCGGTCGCTCGAACTGCGCCGCGGCGCCCTCGCCGGCGACGCTTGGAACACCGTGAACTCCCTCACGAGCGTCGGCGCCCTGCGCTGGCACCAGGGGAGGCTGGCCGAGGCCGAGCCACTCTATCGCGAGGCGCACGAGATGGGCACGCGGCTGGACCCGGACGACGAGGCCACCCTGCTGGCGGAGCTCAACCTCGCCACGCTCCTCCGCTCGCAGGGCCGCTTCAAGGAGGCGACACCCCTGATCGAGCGCAACGTCGAGGCCAAGCGCCGCCTGCTCGGGCCGGAGGAGGACGCCACCCTCGACGCCGTGTCGAACCTCGCGAACCACGACCAGGAGACCGGCGACCCCGTGCGCGCCGAGCAGGAGCGGCGCCCGAACCTCGAGGTTCGCCAGAGGGTCCTCGGCGAGAAGGCCCCCGGCACGATCAGCGACCTCAACAACCTGGCCAACGACGTCGCGCTGCAGGGCCGCTTGGAGGAGGCCGCGACGCTGAACACGCGGGTGCTGGCGCTCAAGGACGAGGTGCTCGGCCCGGAGCACCCGTCGACGCTGAACACGCTGAACAACATCGGCGAGGTGTACGACCTCACGGGCCGCGACGCCGAGGCGGAGCCGGCTCTCGCCGAGGGCATGTCGGGCAACCCAGGGTCGGCGCCGAGGCGCGGCGCGCCGTCGCCTTCGTGGCCTCCTTCTACGGCGACTGGCAGCAGGCGCACCCCGACTCGGCTCGCGCCGCAAAGACCGCCGAGTGGAAGGCGACGCTCGACGAGTTGACAACACCCACGCCGTCGCCGGCTGCCTCCGCCCCGACCTCGGCCGCCTCGCGGTGAGCCAGGGCACGCGCGGCTGGCGGCGACGGCCGCCGGCGGTGGGGCTGTGCCGGGCTCGTGGCTGCCCAGCAGCATCCAGGTCTTCCCGGGTCGTCCCCAAGGGTGACGGTTCCGCGCCAAGACCGCTTCATCGGCGCCTTGACTCCGCCCCCAATCGAGGCCTACCTCGCTCGCGGTGAGAAAGGAGATTCCTGGCCATGACCTCCCGCGCTGGCGGTGGATCACGGCAGT
Organism: Acidobacteriota bacterium; assembly: GCA_037444085.1. Lineage (GTDB taxonomy): Bacteria > Acidobacteriota > Thermoanaerobaculia > Thermoanaerobaculales > Thermoanaerobaculaceae > CALEVZ01. The sequence continues at coordinate 7,987 of JBBINC010000109.1, forward strand.
GACACTCGCTTGCATTCAGTGACATTCAGTGGTATCAGTGCACTCATGGAGGTCGCGATGACACAGGTCAGCGCACGCTTGCCGGACGAGCTGGTGAGACACGTCGACATCGCGGCGCGCCGGCTCAAGCGCAGTCGGGCTGAGGTTATTCGCCAGGCCCTCGAGTACTACCTCGAGGACCAGGAGGATCTCACCCTCGGGCTTGAGAGGTTGCAGGACCCGGCCGATCCGCTGCTGGACTGGGACGAGGTCAGGCATGGCCTACTCGATCAAGATTAAGGAGAGTGCTCGAAAGGCGCTTGCACGGATGCCAAGGAACGAACGAGTGCGGCTCGTCGAGGCAATCGACCGCCTGAGGGAAGAGCCGCTCGCGGGCGGCACCCTCAAGGGCGAGTTCTCCGGTCTCCGGCGGCTGCGCATTGGCCACTATCGGATCGTCTACGAGGTTTTCCAGGCCGAGCTGCAGGTGCTGGTGGTGCGGGTCGCCCACCGTGCCGCTGCGTATCGTTGAAGACAGGATCTTCGGACCAGCCGGCGAGAGCCTCAAGGGTACCAGGTCCGTCACTCATGACATTCCTGGGGATCCGACGGCCGGCGACCAACGTTTAGCATGCCGTCCATGCGAAGGAGTCGTTCGATCCCGCATGGGTCGCCAGAAGAGACATTGGCCGGCACGGTTGCCAGGTGGACGCCTCGCCCGAAAAGCGGGGAACCGTTCAGCAGGAGCGGCGTGAGCTGTCCGCAACGGGCGCGGATTGAATCACCTCTCGCACCGTCACCGGTTCCTCGGCCGGAAGCGCGCGGGAGGGTCGGATTGACGTCGCATCGATAAACGACTACGGTTATCGTAACAGGAGGCGCCATGAAGGAACTGGAGCGGGAAATCCTGCTCTCCTTCTGGAAGGTCCACATCCTCCATCACGCCGAGTCGCAGCCCGTGTTCGGCCAGTGGGTGATCCGAGAACTCAGGCGCCACGGCTATGAGGTGAGCCCGGGCACGCTGTATCCGTTGCTCAACCGGATGGAGGCGCGGGGGTGGCTGAGGCTCGACGTCGATACCGGCGCGGGGGCGCGGGCGCGCAAGGAGTACTCCCTGACCGAGAAGGGCGAAGCGGTGCTCGAGGTGCTGCGAGGCCAGGTCGAGGAGCTCTACCGCGAGGTGGTGGTCGGAGGCGGGGCGACCCACGAGCCGTGAAGCGATCCCGGGTGATGCTCGATCCAGTGGCGGCCGCGCTCTCACCGCAGGTCGCCCTGAACCCGTTCGAGGCGCCCCGGCTTCCGGCGTCTTCCCCCGGGTCGCGCGGGGCGCTCTGGCTGGCCTCGGCTGCCTGGCCGGACACCGTGTGGGCGCTGCCTCGGCTTTGGGAAAGGAGCCACGTCGATGCTCGACACGTTGTTGAAGACTCTCATGAGCACCCGGGCGCCGGTCCGTGGTCGCTTGCTGGCCGTCTGACGGGGAGGAGATAGGCCATGGAGTTCGTCGTTGTCGCCGTCGCCGCGCTGCTCGCCTCGGGCCTGACGATGTTCTCGGGCTTCGGGTTGGGCACGCTGCTGCTGCCGGTCTTCGCCCTGTTCCTTCCCGTCGAGCTGGCGGTCGCGGCCACGGCCCTTGTCCACGGCGCCAACAATGTTCTCAAGGCCGCCCTGCTCGGCTCCCTGGCCGACAGGCGGATCGTGCTGCGTTTCGGCGTGCCGGCGATCATTGCCGCCATCGCCGGCGTGTACGTGCTCAAGCTCCTGTCGGGCATGCCCGAGCTCTGGACCTACTCGCTGCTCGGCCGACACGCGGTCGTCACGCCGCTCAAGGTGGCGATGGCGATCCTGATGACCGCCTTCGCCGTGTTCGAACTCCACCCGCGCTTCGAGAAGCTCGAAATCGACCGCCGCTGGCTGCCGCTCGGCGGGGTGCTCTCGGGCTTCTTCGGCGGCCTGTCGGGACACCAGGGAGCGTTGCGCTCCGCCTTCCTCGCCAAGGTCGACATCTCGCCCCGGGCCTTCGTGGGCACCAACGCGGTCATCGGGCTGCTGGTGGATCTGGTGCGCATCTCGGCGTATGGGGCGCTCCTGCTCGGCGCGCGCCTGGCCGACCTGGTGAGCAGTCGCGAGGGCGCGCTGATCGCCGCCGGCGCCCTGGCCGCCTTCACCGGTGTGATCATCGGCAAGCGATTCCTGCACACCATCACCATGGCCACGGTGCAGCGGCTCACCGGAGGCCTGCTGCTGTTGATCGCCCTTCTGCTCGGGCTGGGCCTCATCTGAGAGGCGCCCGGCCGCTCGACAAGCAGCGCCACGCGCCTGTCGTCCTGCGAGCGGACTACAATGCCGCGCTGCGGAGGGCGCCGATGTCTCAAGAGCTGCACGTGGTGGTGGGAGCGACGGGGGCGCTGGGCGCCGCGGTGGTGCGGCACC
>JBBINC010000110.1:0-10110 GCA_037444085.1 Acidobacteriota bacterium
GGCACTGCCCGAGGGAGAGAGTGCGCGCGCCGTGGCGGCGCGGGCAGCGCGCAGCGGCGTGTGGGTGCTGCCCGGGCCGGCGATGTCGGTGAGCGGTCGCGACGACGTCGTGCGGGTGGCGTACGCCGCGGTGGGTGGGCCGGCGCTGCGCCGGGCGGTTGGCGAGGTCGTCGGGGCGCTGGGCGCGCGGGACGCCGCGCTCCCGCTGGTGTGAACCGGCGATGGCGCCGGAGGGAGGTAGGTGAGGCCATGAGGTTCGACACTCCGGAATTTCGCGTCAAGGTAGGGCTCGCCGAGATGCTCAAGGGCGGCGTGATCATGGACGTGACCAACGCCGAGCAGGCGAAGATCGCCGAGGACGCCGGCGCGGCGGCGGTGATGGCACTCGAGCGGGTGCCCGCCGACATCCGCAGCGAGGGTGGCGTGGCGCGCATGGCGGCCATCGAGAAGATCGAGGAGATCATGCACACCGTGTCCATCCCGGTGATGGCCAAGGTGCGCATCGGCCATCTGGCCGAGGCGCGGGTGTTGCAGGCGCTGGGCGTGGATTTCATCGACGAGTCCGAGGTGCTCACCCCCGCCGACGAGGAGAACCACATCTTCAAGCACGACTTCAAGGTGCCGTTCGTGTGCGGCTGCCGCAACCTGGGGGAGGCGCTGCGGCGCATCGCCGAAGGTGCAGCGATGATGCGCACCAAGGGCGAGGCGGGCTCGGGCAACATCGTCGAGGCGGTGCGCCACCTGCGTGCTGTGCGCCGCGAGCTGCGGCGCCTGGGCACCCTGGACGCCGCCGAGCTGATCCCCGCCGCCAAGGAGCTGCGAGCACCGCTCGAGCTCGTCCAGTTCGTCGCCGAGCACGGCAAGCTGCCGGTCCCCAACTTCGCCGCCGGGGGCCTCGCCACCCCGGCCGACGCCGCCCTCTGCATGATGCTCGGCGCCGAGTCGGTCTTCGTCGGCTCCGGGATCTTCAAGTCGGAGGACCCCAGGCGGCGGGCGGAGGCGATCGTGCGTGCCGTCACCCACTGGCAGGACCCGCACGTCGTGCTGGAGGTCTCCCGCGGTCTGGGGGGGGCGATGCACGGCCTCGACGTGGCCAAGCTGAGCCCCGACGAAATGCTCTCGCGGCGGGGGTGGTAGGTGTCGGTGCGAACTCTCCCTGTTGTCCGCTCGGGACCCCCGGGCGGTGGCGCCGGGGACACTCCCGCGCCGGTGGCGGTGCTTGCTCTGCAGGGTGACTTTGCCGCTCATGCCGCGGCGCTTGCCGCCCACGGCCTGTCGGCCGTCGAGGTGCGCACCTCTGCCCAGCTGCTGGCGCGGCGGCCGGCCGCCCTGGTGCTCCCGGGCGGGGAGTCCACCACCATGCTCCGCCTCATGGAGGGCACCGGCCTGGGGGAGGCGATTGCCGGTTGTGTCGCCGCCAGCGTGCCGGTGCTGGCCACCTGTGCCGGAGTGATCTTGCTGGCGCGCGAGGTGCGCAACCCGGCGCAGCCGTCGCTGGGGTTGCTCGATGTGGCGGTGGAGCGCAACGGCTACGGGCGCCAGCTGGAGTCGGTGGTGGTGCCGGTGCGCACGGAGGGCGGCTGCGGGCTCAAGGAGCCATGGTTCGAGGGGGTGTTCATCCGCGCGCCGCGCATCGTTCGCGTGGGCAGCGGCGTCGAGGTCCTCGTCAGGCGCGACGACGACCCGGTGCTGGTTCGCCAGAAAAACCTGCTGGCGGCCACCTTTCACCCGGAGCTGTCGGCGCCCTCGCCGGTGCTGGCGCTCTTCGCGCGCATGCTGCAGGAGGTGTCGTGACCAACCCGGTGCGGCTCGAGGAGCAGGATGGTGTGGTGGTGGTGTGGCTTGATCGCGGCGCCAACGCCCTCAACCACGAGGCGATCGCAGCGCTCGACGGGGCGATGGCCGACCTGGCACGCGAACGAGGATCGCCGGCGCTGGTGCTGGCCTCCTCCCACCCGTCCGTCTTCTGCCCGGGGCTCGATCTCAAATCGCTGGACGGGCAGCCACGCGACGGCATCCGGGCGGTGATGACGGCCTTCAACGCTCTGCTCCGGCGCCTCGCCACCTACCCCGGAGCGGCGGTGGCGGCGGTGGCCGGCCATGCCATCGCCGGCGGCTGCCTGCTGGCGCTGGCCTGCGACCGGCGGGTCATGGCGCGGTCGGGCGCGCGCATCGGCCTGTCCGAGGTCAACCTGGGGTTTCCCGTGCCCGCGGGCGCGGTGGCCATGCTGCTCGCCCTCTACCAGACGCGCGCGGTGGAACAGCTGGTCCTGGAGGGGGACGGGTTTGGCGGCGAACGCGCTTTCGCGCTCGGCCTGGTGGAGCGGCTGGCCGATAACTCGGCCGTGCTTTCCGATGCCTGCCGGCAGGCACGCCACCTCGCATCCCGCCCGGCCGGCGCCTACGCCGCCGCCAAGGCCTTCCTGCGCCACCGCCTGGCGCACTCCATGGCGGAGCGGGACGACGAGGAGATGGAGCGCTTCCTCGACCTGTGGTTCGACCCGCACACCCAGGACCGGATCGGCGCCCTCATCGCCTCGATGCGCAGGTAAGCGATTTCATTGCCCGCTCCTTTGACCACTCGGCGACACCGGCTCCGGTACGCTGCCAGCTAGAAGCGATAGACGTGATCCTGGCGAAGCTCCTCGACGGGGTGGGGGAAGCTGGTGCCGGCCAGCTCGCGACGCAGCTCGTCGAGATAGGGGGGCTTGAGGTGGTAGAGGTACACCGGCACCCGGCGCCGCAGTTTGGCCAGTTCGACGGCGAGGGCCTGCGGCGTGAGATGCAGGGCGAGATCGGCCACCGCCTGCATGCGGTTCGGGAACGACACCTCGACGATCACGGCGCGCAGGTGCTCGGTGCGATTGGCCACCTCCCACACCTCATCGGTGGGGCCCGTGTCCGAAGTGAACAAGGCGGCGCCGTGGTCGTCTTCGACGAGGTACCCATGGGTGGGCACCGTATGGTTCACCGGCACCGGGGTGAGGCGCAGGTGGTTGAGGGCGAACGGCACGCCCTCCTCGACGCTGCGCAGCCGCATCGCCGGCAGGAGGTCGTTGGGTATGCGGGTGAAGTCGGGCCAGGTGTCGTTGTTGAAGAGGTGATGCTTGACGGTGTGCAGCAGCGGGGGGGAAACGAGGATCTCCACCGCGCCCTCACGCTGCCCGAAGGTGTTTTCGATCAGAAACGGAATGGAGGTGATGTGATCCAGGTGCGAGTGGGTGAGGACGATGTGGTTGACCGCGCGCTGCGCCTCAAGCGAGAGTGCTTGCGTGATGGCGCCGGCATCCAGCGCCAGCGTGTCGTCGATGAGGAACGACGTGGTCCGGCACTCCGGGCTCGACCCCCCGTAGCTCCCCAGGACGTGCCACTTCATGACGCAAGTATAGTCGCACGGCGTTCGATATGAATATCATCGGCACCATCGCCCCGTCGTCCCACGCCCTGGCTCTTGCCGGCGTCGACCTTCCCGCCGCCACCCCGCCGGTGCTGCGCGTTCTGCCGGCGGAAGAGGTGGTGGTGGTGGTGCCCCACTCCCGCAACCCGAACCGGGAAGTCAACCTCCCAACCTGTGAGCGCGATGGCGTTGCGGTGATCGTGCGCCCCTCTGGTGGGGGCGCGGTGGTGCTGTCACCGGGAGTGGTAACGGTCTCGGTGCTGGCGCGCACCCACCTCCCGGGTTTGTTGCCCGAACCGCACTTTGCCCGCATGAGTGGGGTCGTCGTCGCCGCCCTCAAGGTCTGCGGTGTGACCTGCGTCACACGGCGGGGTGTCTCCGACCTCTGCCTCGGAGACCTGAAAATGGCCGGGTCGGCGCTGCGGCTGTGGGGACAGCGGGTTCTGTATCAGCTCTCTGTGCTCGTCAACCCCGACCTGGCGCTCATGGATCGATACCTCCCGATGCCGTCGCGCCAGCCGGACTACCGCCTCGACCGGCCCCACCTGCAGTTCGTCACGTCGCTGCGTCGCGCCGGGGTCAACGCGTCCGTGGAGGCGGTCGCAGGCGCCCTGCGCGAGGCTTTCACCCTCCACCTCGGCTCCTGACCCCTCCCCAACCCCGCCCCGGCTCCTCACTCGTCCCTTGCCCGTTGGGCGGCGAGCGTGTACCCTGCCGGCCGAGCCCGGCCGCCCCCAGGCGGCGGGCCGCACGCCATCATGCTGCGGCGCTTCATCGCAACCCTGCTCGCGCTCGCCCTCGCCGCGCCGGCGGCGGCGGTGACCGTGACAACGCCGGCGCGCACCGCCGAGGTCTTTTCCCGCGCCGATCTCGTCGACCTCATCGAGCTGTTGCGGCTGGCCGGCGCGGATGTGGAGTTCGCCCCCGCGGCCGGGAGCTACACGGCTCGCGGTGGCGGCCGCGAGGTGCAGTTCACTCCCGGCGGCTCCCTTGCCGTGGTGGACGGGCGGTTGCAACCGCTGCCCGGTCCCATCCGCTCTCTGGAGGGCCACGCCGTCGGCAATGCCGCGGTAGCCTCGGCCCTCCTCGCACCGCTGGGCTGGGAGGTAGAAGGCACCGTGGCTTCCGGCCTCACCCTCTCTCCCAGCGGGGACGCCGCGGTGGTGGCGCTCTCGGTCGTACCCGAGGACGGCGCCACCGTGCTGGTGGCCGCCGGCCCGGTGGCGTTGCCGCGACCGCGCCTCGTGCCCGGGGGACTGGCGCTGATCTACCAGGGGGCTATCCGGCTGGGGACGCCAGTCACGCCGCAAGGGGGCTTGCAGGAGGTCTCGGCCGACGGCAACACTCTCACCTTGACCATCGCCCCTGGCTGGGAGGTGGCCGCCAGCTACCCGCTCGAGCAGCCCCCTCGCTTCGTCGTGCGGCTCGGCTCCAGCGTGCCGGTGGCCGCGGCCGCGGTGCAGCGGACGGGACCGCTGGTGGTCATCGACCCGGGCCACGGCGGCGAGGACCATGGCGCTCAGGGGGCGGGTGGGGTGCTGGAGAAGACCGTCGCGCTCGCCGTCGCCCGCCTTGTGGTGGAACGCCTGCGTGCCGTCGGGCTGGATGTCCGCCTGACGCGCGACGGCGATGAGACGTTGCCATTGCGCGATCGCACGGCGCTCGCCAACCGCCTGCGCGCCGACGCCTTCATCTCAATCCACGCCAACGCCTCGCCGGCGCGCGGGGCGCGAGGCGCGGAAACCTACTACATGAGCGCCGACGCCTCCGACGCCCAGGCCGCCGCCGCCGCAAAACGCGAGAACGCCCCCGCCGAGGACACTACCCTGGGGCTCATTCTCTGGGACCTGGCGCATGTTGCCAACCTCAACGCCTCGGCGCGGCTCGCCCGCGAGATCCAGGACCGGCTCAATGTGGTGCACGGCATCGCCAGCCGCGGCGTCAAGCAGGCCCCCTTTGTCGTGCTCACCGGCGCCACCATGCCGGCGGCGCTGGTCGAGATCGGTTTCCTCTCCCACCCGGAGGAGGGCCAACTGGTCAGCCAGTCCGACACGCAGGCTCGCATCGCCGACGCTCTGGCGGCCGCGGTGGTGGCCTTCGTGCGCGCCGCTCCGGTCCCCGCCTTGGCCGAGCAACCATGAACTGGGCGCGCCCGCTCCTGGCGGCCCTCCTCCTGGTGGTCGGCCTGGTGGCCGCGGCTATGCTGGTGAGCCGGTCGCGCGCCCGGCCGGAGGCGCCCGTGGAGGCCGCCGGCACGCCGGCGCCGACGCCCGTGCCGGCCGCCATCGTGCTGTTCTTCCCAGGCAACGACCTGCTCCTGCATCGGGAGCGCCGCCTCCTCCCCGAGCTGCCCGCCGCCACTCCGCGTTGCGCCGCGATCGTGCTGGAGGAACTGCTCGCCGGCTCGCAGGAGGGGTGGGCCTCGCCCTTCACCTGGCCGGCGACACTGGACGCCGTCTTCGTCACCGCCGCCGGGAACGTCGTCGCCGACATCTCACCCCCGCCCGCCGGCCACGTCCAGGGCACCGCCACCGAGCTTGGCCTCATCTACGGTGCGGTCAACTCGGTGGTGGCGAGCTGCCCGGGTGTGGCGCGGCTGCAGCTCCTGTTCGGTGGGCGGCAGATCGAGGGCTTCGGCCACATGGACCTGAGCCGCCCCCTCGCCCCGCGACCGGATCTCGTCGCCCCATGAACGACCCGCGCCCCGTGGGGATCTTCGATTCTGGCATCGGCGGCCTCACCGTGCTCGCCGAACTTCGCCGCCGCTTCCCCAAGCAGGACTTCCTCTACCTCGGGGACACCGCCCGCTTGCCCTACGGCACCAAGTCCCCCGAGACCGTGGTGCGCTACGCCCTGGGCGCGGCGCGCGCGCTGCTGGCGCGGCGCATCAAGCTGCTGGTGGTGGCGTGCAACACCGCGTCCGCGCTGGCGCTCGCAGCCCTGCGCGAGGCCGTGCCGGTACCGGTGCTGGGGGTGGTGGAGCCGGGCGCCCGCGCCGCTGTCGCCGCCACCCGCGGCCACGTCGGTGTCATTGGCACCGAGTCCACCATCGCCTCCTCCGCCTATGTGCGCGCCGTGCAGGCGCTCCTCCCAGGCGCGCGAGTGCTCACCCGCGCCTGTCCGCTATTCGTGCCACTGGCTGAGGAGGGGTGGTTCGACCACCCGGTCACCCGCCAGGTGGCCGAGGCCTACCTGGCCGATCTGGCCGGCGCCGGTATCGACACCTTGATCCTCGGCTGTACCCACTACCCACTACTGCGCGGCGCCATCAGCGCGGCCGTCGGCCCCGGCGTCACCCTCGTCGACTCCGCCGCAGCGGTGGCTGACGAGATCGAGGCCGAGCGCAGCGCAGCGCGCCTCGGAGGCGGTCGCCGGGGTGGGCTGGAGCTGCTGGTCACCGACGCCGCGGCGCGATTCGGGCGCATCGCCACCGCCATTCTCGGCGACCCCCTGCCCGCTCCTCTTGCGCTGATCGATCTATAGGAGGTTCCCGGCCACGATCGCGGCCGCCTTGCCCCGGGCGGGCGGGGTAAGCTACCTTGACCACTTGGAGGCCATCCGTGGCGCAGTCCTTTGCCCTGGCGCGCACCGACAACCGCGCCGACGACCAGGTTCGACCCCTCGCGTTCACCCTCGACTACGTCAAGTATCCCGAGGGGAGCGTGCTCACCCGCTGCGGCGACACCGCCGTGCTGTGCAACGTCACCGTCGAAGGCCGCGTGCCGCCGTTCCTGCGCGACACCGGCGAGGGTTGGCTGACCTGCGAGTACGCCATGCTCCCCCGCGCCACCGAGGAACGCACGGCACGCGAGAGCGCTCGCGGCCGGGTCTCCGGGCGCTCCGCCGAAATCCAGCGCTTGATCGGCCGCTCCCTGCGCGCCGCCCTCGACCTCGGGCTGCTGGGCGAGCGCACCCTGCTGGTGGATTGCGACGTCATCCAGGCCGACGGCGGAACCCGCACCACCTCCATCACCGGCGCCTTCGTCGCCCTTGTGCTGGCGCTGCTCAAACTCAAGGAGCAGCGCGCCCTTCCTGGCTGGCCGCTGAGGGACCAGCTGGCGGCCATCTCGGTCGGCGTCGTTGCTGGCCGCCCCATACTCGACCTCGACTACCACGAGGACTCCCGCGCCGCCACCGACCTCAACCTGGTGGGCACGGGGCGGGGCGGCATCGTCGAGATCCAGGGAACGGCGGAGAAGGAACCGTTCACCGGCGCCCAGCTCGACGCCATGCTGGCCCTGGCTCGGCGCGGGCTCGACACCGTGTTCGCGGCGCAGAGCGCGGCGCTCGCCGAGCGCCTGGCGGCGGTGGGCCTGGCCGACCTGTACGGCACCCGGCGCTGAGGGACGGCGCCTCCCCCCCGGCCGGCTTGACGCCGCCGCACGCCGCTGCTAACGTGAGCGTCCCCTCCGCGGGGGTAGCTCTTTGTGAAGCCAGAGGTTTTGCAAGCCACATGGGCCGGGGCGTGGCGCAGCCTGGTAGCGCACCTGCCTTGGGCGCAGGGGGTCGGAGGTTCGAATCCTCTCGCCCCGACCACCCCCGACTCGACACGTCGCTGCCTGTAGCTCAGATGGATAGAGCAGCGGACTTCTAATCCGCGGGTCGGAGGTTCGAATCCTCTCAGGCAGGCCAGTCTTCCGTGTGGTGGGCGTAGCTCAGCTGGCAGAGCGCCGGACTGTGGCTCCGGTGGTCGGGGGTTCAAATCCCCTCGCTCACCCCATCTCGTGCGCCCGTAGCTCAGCCCGGATAGAGCGTCAGACTCCGGATCTGAAGGCCGCGCGTTCGAATCGCGCCGGGCGCACCATTTATTCTCAAGCACTTACAACTCGTCACTGAGGCTCATCCCAATAAAACACCCCGATTTGCATCCGCGAGGTTCGAGAGAGCCCTGAGAATCGACCAGATTTCAATGCACTTACGGAGGCTTTCTGAGGTGATTGTGACAATCCGAGGTTCCGCCATCCTTCCTCACAACGTATGGCATTGACAGGAAGACAGATCGAGCCGATTGGAGAGACTCATCTCATTGACGGGCGCGTCTGCGAAGGTGGGGCGTGTGGTTGATAGGTTGCCGGCGGGTGCTACGAGCTGGCGAGCAGCGACTCCAGCTGCTCGGTGGCCTCGCGCTGAAGGTCGGGAAACACGTGCGAGTAGGTATCGAGGGTCATGGTGATGCTGGAGTGCCCTAAGCGCTCCTGAGCGACCTTGGGATGGACGCCGGCTGCCAGCAACATCGTCGCGCACGTGTGCCGGAGGTCGTAGAGCCGCAACGTCTCGGGGAGGCCGGCCTGCTTGAGAGCCTGCCGGAAGTGGCGGCGATGAAGATTCTGCCGCTCGAGAGGCTCGCCCACCTCGTTGCAGAAGATCAGGCCGTTATCGGCCCACGAGGGGCCCATCCGCAGTCGCTGCTCCGCTTGGCGTACACGGTGAGCTCTGAGGGCGTCGAGGACTGAGGTCGGGAGAGGAACGGAACGTCGGCTCCTGGCAGTCTTGGGCTCGGCGAACTCCCAGTGGGGGCCGTTGCGGATGAGCGACCGTCGGACCATGAGGGTGCCCCGCATGAAGTCCAGGTCGGCCCCCTCAGGGCGAGGTACTCACTGGGGCGCATCCCGGAGAACAGTGCGAGCTTGAACATTGCCTCAAACGGACTCGCCTCGATAGCCGCCAGGAACTTCGCCGCCTGGGAGGGATCGAGGAACTGCATCTCGGGGGTCTTCTTGCCGGGGAGGTCGACCTGCTCGGAAGGGTTGCGGTCGATCAGGCCCCAGCGGACCGCCTGCTTGCGGGCGCTCCGCAGAACGGCGTGGAGGTAGCGCACGGTCCGGGGGGAAAAGGTCGCGGCGGGACATCGAGTTGTACACCGTCTGGATTGCGATGGGCGTGAGAGGGGCGAGCTTTTCCCCGCCAAGCACCGGCCTGACGTACTTGCGGAGTTGCCACGAGTACGACTGAAAAGTGTAGCTCCGGAGGCGGGGTCGGGCGGCCTCCTCGAGCCGGTAGTCGAGGTAGGTGTCAAGAGTCATCTCGGACGGCTGGGCGACGAGCCCTTGCTGTTTCCTGGCATCGGTCTCCGCCAAGAACGCCTTCGCCTCCCTTTGCGTCGTGAAGGACCGGGTGAGCCACGCAGCGTTTCCATCCGGGTTGACGCCGATGGGCACCTGGACTTGCCAGGTGACCCGCCCGGTTTGAGGTGAAACGCGTCTTCTGACTCGTGACGGCATGATCGCTCAGTCCATGCGATGGGCGTCCGCACTCCAAGACGGGGATCCTGGGGAGCAGCGCATCATCGGGAGTCCGAGCCGCGGGAGGCCTTCATGCGCCATCCTCCCGGCAGAGGGGTACCGCCCGACGCCAACCACTGCTCGAGCTGGTGGGGATCGAAGCGGACCTGCCGGCCCAGCTTGAGGTGTGGAATCAAATTCTTGCGGCCCATGTCGTGGACCCTCTGCTCGGCCACCAGGAGCAACTCCGAGACCTGTTTCGCTGTGAGCAGACGAGCCGGCTCGAGAAGCACAAGCGTGTGTTGGGTCTTCGGGGAAGGGCGTGACCGTGGCTTGCTCCCCCTGGACGGACGAGCTTGGGCCGCTGTAGGAGGGGGTCGCCCACCCGCCGTTGCCTGGACCGTTGCTGGTTTTGGCCATCGTGGTTCACACCTCCTTCTTGTGATCCACGCTGGCGCCGGAAAACGCGCTGTAAAGCCCAACTTCGTCACT
>JBBINC010000111.1:0-9837 GCA_037444085.1 Acidobacteriota bacterium
CGAAGCTCCGCCGCGCCTGGGGCGACGGAGCTTCAGGGGCGCGCGGAGGCGGCGGCGCCGGGCAAGAACTCTCCGCCGGTGGGCGCGCGGGAGGCGGCGCCGAGCTGCGGCCCGGTGCCGGCCCTGACGAGTCCGCCGGGGGGCGCGCGGGGGGTGGTTCGCTACTGCGGCCCGGAGTCGAGCCCGAGGGGGCACGGGGTGGGGGCACGCTGCGCTCAGGGGCACGGCCTAAGCCTTCTCCCGCGGGCCGGGGCGGTGACGGTTCGCCGCCGCGCGGCGGGCGGTCGGGGGCCGGTCGGCCCAGGTCACGGCCCTGGGTGCCAGGTGACTCTCCCCGCGCCGGCCCTCCGGGCTCGACCCGGTCCGGGCGGGTGCGATCCGGGAGGCGGATCGGGGCGCGTTCGCTCCCGCCGCTTCCACTTCCCGGCGTGCCGAACCCGGGCTGCCCTCCGCGGGATGGCGCGGGCTGGCGCTCGCGGCTCCGGTCGGAGCTGCCATCACGGCCGCGAACTTCGCCGCGGTCGCTGGCGCGTCCGCGACTGTCGTCACCACCCTCGGCGCGCTCGACGCTGCGGACGAGCTCGCGAGTGGGGAGCATGCGCACGCCCGGCGCGGCGTCGCGGCCGCCGCCAGTCCCCTCCTCACGCCGCAAGACTCGAGTGAGGTCAGGGATGGCGTCCTCGTGCAGCCCGCGGCGAAACTCGCGCTCGAACACGTCCTGTCCCGGACGGGCGTCGCGGGTCAGCAGCGGTCCCGTGCGGACGAAAGCCGAGATGCGCGGCAACTCGTTGCGAATCCGTTCGGGGCTGATGCGCACCCGGTCGAGTCGGGCGTGCGCGAAGTGGGAGGAGGGAATCACGGTCCATGGGCGCAGGTCGATGTCGCCCAGGTAGATCCGCCCGCGGAAGTCGAGCGAGACGTGGCTCCAGCGGCCAGGATAGGAGCGCTCGTAGTGATGCCGGTAGCGGCTCCAGTACCACGCGTCGTAGTAGCCGCGCGGGCACCAGCCGATGTACGAACCGGAGTAGAACCAGTGCACCCATGCCGGCCCCCACACCCCGTCCCAGCACCACAGCCAGCCGTGGCGGGCGTGGTAGGTCCAGGAGCCGTAGTGGTAGGGGTACCACCCCCAGGGTTCGTAGGAGATCCAGCTCCATCCCACCGGCGTCCAGTACCATCGCCCGTAGCTGTACGGCACCCAGCTGACGGCGACGCGGGGGCGCCACGCCCAGTAAGAGTCCACGTAGATCCAGTCCCCGTAGGAGTCGAGAATGGCGGCTCGGCTGGCGGCGCGGGAGCCCACTTGTTCCGCCGTCCGACTCGGAACCGCCGGTCGCCGGCGCTCGGAGACCCAGCGCCAGAACTCGTCGCGCGGCTCGTACAACGCCCGGGTTTCGAGCACGGCACCATCGTCCACGCGCGCCTGCTGGCCGCCGCGCAGCAGCGCGGAGCCGGCACCCGAGGGCAGCTCGGCGAGACCGGCGAACGACTGTACCTCCAGTCGGCCGCCGTCCAGATCGAGTCGATAGAGCCCGGGGCGTTGCAGAAACAGGGTGCCGGCGGGGGTGTCCAGGCGCATGATGTCGTCGCCCAGGCCGTGGGCGGGAAGCTCGAAGGCGGCGCTGCCATCGGCCAGGTACAAGGCGGTGCGGGAGGCCCGGTTGTCGCGTGACAGCGCCAGAGCGTCGAAGTCAAGGGTGGAGAACTCGTCCAGCCACACCGTGGTGGCGTCGGCGAGCACGATTTCGACCCGGGCGCCGCGCGCCGTGACCAGGCGATCGCCCGCCAGGACCGGCATGTTCACCACCACGTCGACGCTCTCGTCGCCGTGCGCCGGGCGCAGGGTCGCGTAGCGCTCGACGTAAGAGATGTAACTCAGCGAGGTCGCATCGTCCTCCGCGAAGGCCGTGCCGGTTGCCATGCAGGCCACCGCTGCGGCGGCGAGGATGCTGGTGAAGCGGGTCATCGGGCACCTCCCTTCACGTCCCACGCCGACAATTTGCAAGTCCAATGCCAGTTAGCGGACGACCCGATCCATGGACACCACATGGTGCTGTTGGCGGAGCTTGATCAGCGTGCCAGGCGGGTAGTACCCGGAACGCAGCGCCACGTTGGGGTAGGTCACGCAGCCGGGGCCCATCAACACGCCCGGGTTGAGCACCGTGTTGCAGCCGGTGCGGCAGCCGTCGCCCAGGATCGCTCCGAGCTTTCTCAAGCCGGTGGGTAGCGTGTTTCCGGCGTGAGGCAAGGACACCTCACGCCCGATGTTCTTGACGTTGGAAAGGATCGTGCCTGCCCCCAGGTTGACCGTGCGGCCGAGAATGGAGTCCCCAACGTAGTTCTGGTGGGGCGCGTGGGCTCCGTCCAGGAGGATGGCGCGCTTGACCTCGCTGTGCGCGCCGACCACGCAGCCGTTACCGAGCACGACGTTGCCGCGCAGGTAGGCGCCGGTTCGGATCTCGCAGCCGTCGCCGATGATGATTGGCCCGCGCAACACGGCGCCCGGTTCGATGCGGCACCCCTCACCGAGCGCGATGGGTCCTTCGAGCAGGTGCACGCCGGCAGGCAGCTCGGCGTGCGGCGTCCAGCCCGGAAAGGCGGTGAGGTAGACGTCGAGCACCTCCCCGAGCGCCGCCCAGACGGGGGCGTCGGGGCGGAACAGCACGGCGTGGGGGAAATCGCCGAGGTCAGCGAAGAACTCGTGGGGGAGAAACGATGTCATGCCGCGGAGTATAGCGATGCGCGGACGTCTTCGATCCGTCGGCCACCCTGGCGGGCGGGAGCTTCCTCCGAGTCTCGGCGGGCCGGCCGTCCCCCCACCCTCCGCCACCTCAGCCGCCTCAGGCCCCGACCGCTCGCCGGGCGGGAATTCCGGCTCGCGAGGCTCACCTTCAGCCACTTCGACCGCCCATCCACCCGGCCCCCGCGTGGGGATAAAGGAGGAAATGACCGTGGCGGCTACCGTGTCCGTGGCGGCTACCGTGTCCGTGACGGTGACCGTGACGGTGCCCGGGTCCGGAAGGTCGGGAGCAGGCGCGCTTGTCCCCTACGCGATCGTCGTACGATCGGCCGAAGGTGCGGAGCTTGCCTCCACCGGGGAGGCCGCGGTGGCCGGCCGGCGGACGATGACGATGGTCTGGTCGTCGTCGGGCACGGTTCTGCCGGAAAAGCGATCGACGGCGAAAAATACCTCGTGGACAACTTCCTGGGCCGGGCGGTGCCTGAGCTTGCGGACGATGCGCTGCAGCCGCTGCACGCCGAACTCGTCGCCGGCGCGGTGGCCGTGACACTCGGTGATGCCGTCGGTGTACATGACCAGTGTCGCCCCCGGCTCAAGCCGGGCGAATCCGCGCAGGTAGGCGGCGTCGGGCATGGGTCCCAGCACCATGCCACCCTCGCGGAGGTACTCGATGGTTCCGTCCGCGTGGAGCAGGAACGGCGGCGGGTGGCCGGCGTTGACGTAGATCACGCTGCCGTTGGTCTCCAGCTCGGCGACGAACAGCGATACGAACTTGGTGGCCAGCTTGGAGCGATTGATGATGGCGTTGAGGCGCTCCACCGTGCGCGA
The DNA here is from genome assembly GCA_037444085.1 of Acidobacteriota bacterium. GTDB lineage: Bacteria > Acidobacteriota > Thermoanaerobaculia > Thermoanaerobaculales > Thermoanaerobaculaceae > CALEVZ01. The sequence continues at coordinate 3,569 of JBBINC010000111.1, forward strand.
CATCTTGTAGTCCCTGGACAGTCCCATGCGCAGTCCCATGTACACGTCGCGCACCTGCAGGGCGGCAGGGAGCCCGTGGCCCGAGGCGTCGGCGATGACCAGGTCGAAGAGGTGGGCGGTGATGGGAATGTAGTCGTAGAAGTCGCCGCCCACCACCTCGGCGGCCCGGGAGCCACCACCGATGTCGAAGTCGGCGTAGGCCGGGGTGCGTTTGGGGAGGATCGAGGTCTGGATGCGCAGGGCGTCTTCGAGAATCTCCTCGAAGCGCTCCTGGCGCAGCTTTTGGTTGATCGCGAGACGCACGATGTTGAGGGAGGCACGCAGGTCGCGCTCACGTGCCCGCCCGGCGGCGACGTCGAAGGAGACGAGGTACGCCCCGTCGGCCAGGGCAATGGCGGCAAAGCGCTCGCGCGTGCCGAGCAGGGCCTCCAGTTCCGGGTCCAGGCCCGGCGCGGCGCGATCCATCACCACCATGCCGGAGTCGATGGCGGCTTCGATGGGGGCGTAGGAGTGAGGCACGATCGTGCCTGGCGGCGGCGCCGCCGCGCCAAACGATCCGACGAGCTCGTAGCCGTCATCGGTTCGCCGGTACAGGCGGCCGCCGATGATGCCGAGATCGTCGCGGAAGTTGGTCACCATGTATTCGGCGACGTTCTGGATGGTGGCCAGGATGTCCTCGCCGCGCTCGATCGCCGAGAGAGTACGCTCGACTTTGCGGAAAAGTGACTTCGGTGCACTCTCGGGCAGGGGGCCGTGGTTTCTTGGCTGTGCCTTGCGCTTGCTCATGAGAAGCTCCGGAGAACAAGAACGGCGCGCCCTGGCTGGGCGCGCACGGACCAAGTCTAGCGCTTTCCCTTGCTTGTGTCGAGAAGGTCGGCAGCGCCGACGACCTTCGGGTCGAGCCGCAGCGCCTTGGCGGCCAGCCGGCGGGCCTGAAAGGCGCGCCCGGCCGCCAGCTCGGCACGCGCCAGCGCGATCCATGCGTCGGCGAGGCGCGGGTCCAGACGCCTGGCTCGCAGGTACAGGCGCCGGGCATCCATCACCTTGCCGCGGGCCAGTTCGACGTCGCCACGGACGATGAGCAGGTGCGGCGAGGCGGCGGAGAGGCGCGCCGCAGCGAGTGCGGCGTCGGCCTCTGCGGTGCGTCCCAACGAGGTGTACAAAAGCGCGAGGTTGGACAGGACGGTGGGGTTGTTGGGGTCGCTGCGCAACGCTTCGGCGTAGGCGGCCAGCGCCCCGGGCACGTCGCCCAGGCGGCGCCTGGCCACGCCCAGGTTGCCCCAGGCGGGCCCGAACTCCGGGGCGAGCTTGACCGCGTCGGCGAAGAGGCGTGCAGCGGCGTCGGGGTGGCGCAGGCGCAGCTCATCGGCGCCGCGGTTGTTGAGGTACAGGGCAGTCACCCAGAGATCGTCCAGGGGACGGACGACGGTGGGCTGGCGCCGCCGGGTGCGATCGAAGTCGAAGTAGGTCGTGCCGCCGCCCTGGGTGAACATCGCCACCACGTGGGTGTTGACCACGATGAGGTCATCTTCCCGCTCGCTGCCGCGCACCCGCGTGATCAGCCCGCTCTGGACCGGAATGCCGAGGGATCGACCCATGGCCACGAACAGGTTGGTGAATGCCAGGCAGTTACCCTCGCGCCGGTAGTACGCCTCTGCCGCGGTCAGCGTGGTCTTGAGCTCGTACGTGAAGGGAAAGCGCTGCGCATCGAAGAGCGCGTCCTGCAGGCGGCGGAGGCGGTCGGTGTCATCGCCGGGGCCGGTGAAACGTATTGCATCGGCGCCCATCTCGGGCGTGAAGGCGAGGGGGTTGGGAACCTGGCGGGGGTCGACGCCGCGGGAGCGCAGCGCCTCCTCCCACTGTGCCGGTTCCAGAAAGGTCATCGAGCGCGTGGTCGATGTGCAGCCGCCGAGAACGCCTGCTGCCAGCAGCCACGTGATGAGTCGCAATCCTCTCACGCTGGCAGTATACGCAGGCACGGTGGCACGGGTTACCCTGACGCGACGGCGCGCAGCTCGCCGAGGATCTCGGCCAGATCGGTGATGCCCTTGGCCCGCGCCACTTCTCGCAAGGTGCCCCACGCCGGCTCGCCGCACTGCACGCACACGATCCCCCAGCGGCGCAGCAGCGCCGGGGCGCGCGGCACGCGTGCCACCAGCTCTTCGATGCTCACGTCGGGGTTGAGGAGATCGCCCGGGCCAGTGGCTGCCGCGACCATGGTGTTCGACTCTACTACAGCAGCGTGCGACTCTGGCCACGTTCGGGCGCGGCGCTCGATGAGGTCGCGGGGACGCGGTAAGCTTCCGGCCGTCAGCTGTCCGCTTGCGGAGGGAGGATCATCATGAGTGGAGCGACCGTACTGAACGTCGAGGATCGGCAGGCCGTGCGCTGGCTGGCCGTCAACCGGCCGGACAAACTGAACGCCCTCAACCGAGACGTGCTGGCTGCACTGGGCGAAGCCATGGCGGTGGCTGGCCAGGACCGTGACGTACGCGCGGTGGTGATCACCGGCGTGGGTGAGAAGGCCTTCGTGGCCGGCGCCGACATCGGCGAATTCGGCGGGCTGTCGACGGCGCAGGCACAGGAACTGGCGCGGCGCGGCCAGCAGCTGTTCACCGCCATCGAACGCTTCCCGAAACCCGTGATCGCGGCGGTGAACGGCTTCGCGCTGGGCGGGGGATGCGAGCTGGCGATGGCGTGTCACCTGCGGGTGGCCTCGAGCAACGCCCGCTTCGGGCAACCCGAGGTCAAGCTGGGGCTGATCCCGGGGTACGGCGGTACCCAGCGCTTGCCTCGCCTGGTGGGCCGCGGGCGGGCGCTGCAGCTGCTCCTCACCGGCGGCATGATTGACGCCGCGGTGGCGCTGTCGTGGGGGCTGGTCAACCGCGTGGTCGAGCCCGCTCAGTTGGTCGAGTCAGTGCAGCAGATGGCCTCCGAGATCTTGGCGGTGTCGCCGGCGGCGGTGCGCCGCTGCCTGGACGCCGTGGCGATGGGTCTGGATGCGCCGATGGAGAGGGCGCTGGAGGGGGAGGCCGCGCTGTTCGGCCTGTGCTTCGGTTCGCCCGACGCCCGCGAAGGCACCGAGGCGTTTCTCGCCAGGCGCGCCCCGCAGTTCCAGCCCGAGTGAACTCCTCGCCCGAGAATACGAACAGGCGCCGAGTGGTTGTGTCTGAAGCGGTGTCTGATGGGGTCCGCTCGGTCTCGGGCGCGGCGTTGCTCCCTCCCGGGACAGCGGTCGGGGATGCCGGCAGAAACGAGGTGACCCGTGATGGAGGAGAAGGTGAATCTTGGGATCGTCGGCTGGGACGCTTTCCATTTTATTGTCGCTGATCTGGAGCGCAGCCGGCGCTTTTATACCTCCATGATGAAGGTGCCGGAGGTGGCCCGCCTGGACCCTCGCCACGCTGCGGAGCAGGGGGAAGACGCGGTGATGTTCGGCGCCGGCCGTGCCCGGGTGATCTGCGTGACGCCGCGCGAGCGCGGCTCGCGCGCCGAGCGCTGGCTGCGGCGCCACCCGGACGGCGTCGCGGTGCTCACGCTGCGCGTGCGTGAAGTGGAAACCGCCCGGAAGCGGCTGGAGGAGCGCGGCGGGACTTTTACCACCGGTGTGGTCTCCGAGCCCGACCACCGCGGCCGGCCGTTTCGCTATTTCGAGATCGCCACGCCCCTGGGCGATGTGCGGTTGCGCTTCGTGGAGCGGGCCAACGACGCGCTCCCCCCGGGATTCACGCCGCTGCGCGAGGGGCCGGAGGACAATCCGTTCGGCTTCCAGGTGGTCGACCACGTCACGTCCAACTTCCTGACCATCGAGCCGTTCGTCACCTGGTTGCGGGACGTGCTCGGCTTCGAGGAGTTCTGGCGCGTGCACTTCCACACCTCGGATCTGAGGGGTGGCAATGGCGGGTCGGGGCTGGCGTCCATCGTCATGACCGACCCCGAGTCGGGGATCAAGCTCGCCAACAACGAACCCGCCGCGCCCAACTACGAGGCGAGTCAGATCTACACCTTCGTGGAGGGGAACTCCGGCCCCGGAGTGCAGCACGTGGCCTTCCATGTGCCCGCGATCGTGCCCGCGGTGGAGGGGTTGCGCAGCAGCGGCATTGAATTTCTGGGTACGCCAGCGACGTACTACGACATGTTGCCGTCCCGGCTGGCGCGCCTGCGCGTCAGTGGTCTCGAGGAGAACGCGGAGGAGCTGCGCCGGCTCGGCATTCTCGTGGACGGGAGCGATGAGCGCTACCTGTTGCAGATCTTCATGGTGGAAGGCGGCGTGCTGTACGGGGACGAGAAGGCAGGTCCGTTCTTCTACGAGGTGATCCAGCGCCGCGGCGCGAGGGGTTTTGGTGAGGGCAACTTTCGTGCCCTTTTCGAGGCCATTGAGCGGGACCAGGAGCGGCGAGAGCAGGTGCACCGCCAGTACGCCGCCGGCGCAGGCTCGTAACTTGGAGACGCGACTGGAGGAGGTGACATCGTGATCCACCGGCTGCAGCGCGGGAGTGTGCCACCCAAGCCGCACACGGTGTTCGAATTCGAAGGCCGGCTGGCGTTCGAGCATTGCTTTACCCGGCGCGGTTTCGAAGGGACGTATACGATCATGTATCACCGCCGCGAGCCTCACTGGGTGCGCGCCGAGGAGGACCTGGGGGAGCACCCGGGCGGGGCCGTTTCCGCCTGGGAGGGGCCGGTGCGCCGCCGTCACTTCGTAGCCGCCGGCCTGAGCCCGGGAGGGCAGCCGTTCCTTGACCGCAAACTGCTGCTGGCCAACAAGGATGTCGGCGTGTGGGTGGGGCGTCCCAGCGAGGACGACGCCACGCTGGTGGCCAACGGCGACGGCGACGAACTGGTTTTCGTGCACGCCGGCCGCGGCCGCGTGGAGTCGCCGCTGGGTGTGCTGGAGTTCTCGCCGGGCGACTACCTTTTCATCCCCCGCGCCCTGCCCCACCGTGTGCGCCTCACGGAGCCCGCCTTCTTCCTGACCATCGAGGGGCGAAGCTTCATCGACGTGCCGAAGCAGTTTCGCAACCCCGCGGGCCAGCTCCTCATGGAGGCGCCATACAGTCATCGCGACTTCCGCGAGCCGGCCTGGCCGGAGGGCGGACCGGAGACGTTGCAGGCACCCAGGGTCCTGACGCTCCTTCGCCACGGGCGCCTGTCGCGCTTCGAGTACGTCAACGACCCCTTCGACGTCGTCGGGTGGGATGGTCAGGTGTGGCCGTTCGTCTTTCCCATCCGCTGTTTTGCGCCCAAGACCGGACTCGTGCACCTGCCCCCGACGATTCACACCACCTTTGCCGGCGGCGGCTTCGTGGTGTGCTCGTTCGTTCCCCGGCTGGTAGATTTCCACGAGCGAGCCATCCCCTGTCCCTATCCCCACTCCTCGGTCGACTGCGACGAGGTGATCTTCTACGTGGAGGGCAACTTCACCAGTCGCCGTGGGGTCGGGCCGGCCTCGGTGACGCTGCATCCCATCGGCCTACCGCACGGCCCACACCCGGGCCGCTACGAGGCGTCGATCGGCAGTGCCCGCACCGACGAGCTGGCCGTGATGATCGACACCTTCGCGCCGCTCCTGCCCACCGATCACGCCCGCGCCGTGGAGGCGGCCGGCTACAACCAGAGCTGGCTGGCGGGCGAGAACGGGGGAGTGATGGAATGACCGCGGCCGCCGCCGCTTTCTGGGTGTGGCACCCGCGGCCCGACGACCTCGCCAACTCCAACGTGGCTCGCCTGATGCGGCGGGCGGGCGTGGCGGATGCCGGCGAGCTGCGGCGCCGCGCCGCGGCCGAGCCGGAGTGGTTTTACCCCTTGATCCTCGCCGATCTCGGCGTGGAGTGGTTCACGCCCTACCGGCGGCTGCTCGACGCCGGCCGCGGCCTGCCCTGGTGCGAGTGGTTTGTGGGCGGAGAGCTCAACGTCGTCCACAACGTCCTGGATCGCCACCTGCGCGATGGGTGGGGCGAGCACACGGCGGTGATCGTCGAGGGCGAGGGGCGGGAGCCGCAACGGCTCACCTACCGGGAGCTGCACCGGCGCGTGGCGAGCTTCGCCGGGGCGCTGGCCGGCCTGGGGGTAGGGGTGGGCGACGCGGTGGGCCTGTACCTGCCGATGACTGCCGAGGTGGTGGTGGCGCTGCTGGCGTGCCTGAAGATCGGCGCCGTGCCGGTACCGGTGTTTGCCGGCTTCGGCCCCGAGGCGCTGGCGGCGCGCCTTGCCGACGCCGGGGCGCGGGTGCTGCTCACCGCCGACGGCACCAGCCGGCGCGGCAGGGC
>JBBINC010000112.1:0-9817 GCA_037444085.1 Acidobacteriota bacterium
GAGGCCGCCGGCACCGCCGCGGCGGCGATCAGCCCGACGGCGCGGCGGCGGGCCAGCCAGCGAGCGAGGCGTGGCGCCTGGGCGACGACCACGACACCCTCGGCGTCGGCCGGTGCCCAGTCGGCGGCGACCGCCAGCTCGGCGCCTGAACTCGAGGGCGGCGCGGTCCACCACCACCATGCCGCCGCCCCCGCGGCGACTCCGCTGAGAGCCACCGTGCCGGCGGTGAGAAGAAGCGATCGCGGCACGGCCGATAGTGTACCCTTAGCCGCGCATGGGCCACCGTCTGGCTATCACCGTCCGTTTCTTCGGCCACCTGTTGCGGGATGTGCTGGGGACGCTGCGCGCGCGCCTGTTGCGCTGGCACCGCCGGGTCGTGGAGGGCGAGGATCGCCTGGTGGTGGGGGTCGACATCTTCCCCTTCTTCGAGAGGATGACCGGAGTTGGCTGGTACGAGTGGAATCTCCTCGCCCATCTGCCGGAGGTGGATCCGGCCCTGGAGGTCAACCTCTACGCCCACGCCTTTGCGGCTCCCGACGAGCCATCGCCGCCGCCGCTGCCGGTCATCAACCAGCGCGTTCGCTTCCGTTTCCACCACCTTCCGGCGGGCTATCTCCTGCCCGTGGGGCCGACCATCCGCACGCTTCGCGCCACCCTGGAGCCGCTCTTGATGTTCCTGGATGGCAACGACGTGTATTTTGCCCCCAATTTCTTCGTACCACGCCGCCATCTGCCCGCCGTCCGGCGGCTGGCGGCGACGGTGCACGATCTGGCGTTCGCACGCCTGCCGGAGACGGTGCAGCGCGAGACGCTGGACAACCTCCGTCGCAATCTCCCGGGGGCACTGTTCGGGGCGGATGCGCTGATCGCCGTGTCGCAGGCGACCAGTGACGATCTCTCGTCGTTGTGCACGGTGGCGGCGCGGCGAATCCACGTGATCCACGAGGGGGTGGACGCCACCTTTCTCGACGGGACGCCGTCGAAGCCCCCCGCTGGTCTACCGCAGCGCTATCTTCTCTTTGTGTCAACGCTGGAGCCGCGCAAGAACATCATCGGGGTGCTGCGGGGTTTCGCGGCGGCAGCGGCGGCGGGGTATCCCGGCGGCCTGGTGCTGGTGGGACGCTGGGGTTGGCGCACCGAGGAGGCGCGCGCCGAGCTGGCAACCTCGCCGGTGCGGGAGCGCATCGTCCACATGGATTACGTTGCTCGCGCCGAGTTGCGCGGCGTCCTGGGCGGCGCCGAGGCGCTGATCTTCCCCTCCTTCCTGGAGGGTTTCGGGTTGCCTGTCGTGGAGGCGATGGCATGCGGTGTACCGGTGATCGTGTCCAACGTGTCCTCCCTACCTGAGGTGGCCGGCGAAGCGGGGGTGTACGTCAATCCTCGCGACCACGAGGAGATCGGCCGGGCAATCCTGCGCGTCGCCGGCGACGCCGCGGAGCGCCGTCGCCTGGCCGAGCTGGGCAAGATCCGTGCCGCGCACTTCACCTGGCGGCAGGCGGCGGAAGCGACAACGGCGGTTTTCCGGCGCGTGGCCGGGGTGGCGTCCCGGTACTCGGATGCGTATCGGGTTTGACGCCCGGCCCTTGCTGGGTCCGCGAACCGGCGTCGGGGTCTGGCTCGAGGGGCTTGTGGGCGCGCTTGCCGCTTCGACCAACTGGAGATTCGTGGGTTTCCTGCCCCGCCGCGCCGCCCTCAACCTCGCCGTCGTGCCACCGTCGCGACTGGAGGTCTCATGGCCTCCCCTGCCGCTGCCGGGCACGCTCTGGCTGCACACCCTCGCCGCCCAGCAGGTTAGCGGGAAGGCCGACATGTACCTGGGGACGCTGGCCATTCTTCCGCGCCGCCTGACGATTCCCGGCGTCGCCGTGGTCCACGACCTCACCCCACGCACCCGTGCACATCGCCACACCTTGGCCAACCGGTTCTGCTTCAACGCCTACCTCGAACAGGCGCTCCTCGAGGCAGCTGTGGTGGTGTGCGTGTCAAAGGCCACCCGCGCCCGCCTTGCCGAGATCCTGCCCGTGCAGGCGAGGGCGGCGGCGGTGATCGGCCACGGCGTCGATCCGTCGTTCTTCACGCGGCCCGCGCCTGCCCGGGATGAGACCCGGCGGCGTTTTGCTGCCGGGGCACCGTTCATCGTGCAGCTCGGTACCCTGGAGCCGCGCAAGGGGGTTATCACGGTGCTCGAGGCCCATGGGCGCAGGCTGCAACGGGACGCCGGCGGCCCCGACCTGGTGCTGGCGGGGGTACGGGGCTGGGGTGGGCGGTGGCTGGAGCAGGCGCTGGCGCGTCACCCCGCACCGGGGCGCGTCCACCTGCCGGGGTACGTGACCCGAGACGAGGCTCACGCGCTTCTGGCCCACGCCGAGATGGTGGTGGTGGCCTCGGAGGAGGAGGGTTTCGGTTTGCCCCTGGCGGAGGCAATGGCGTGCGGAGCAGCGTGCGTGGCGAGCGACGCACCGGCGCTCGTGGAGGTGGCGGGCGGTGCGGCGCGGCATTTTCCCCGCGGCGACGCCCAGGCTCTCGCGGCTGTCCTGGACGAGGTTGCGATCCCGGCGCGACGGGCCGAGCTGCAGGCTCGCGCACGGGAGCAGGCGCAGTGTTGGCGATGGGACGCGATGGCGCCGGTGTGGCGGTCGCTGTTGGCGGAGGTCGTGACCGCTTCGGACGAGAGCTTCGGTGACGTGGTCGCCTACCGAACCGGGAAGACAGGAGGCGCGATCGTCCTGCCTGGTGGACGGCCGCCCCGGTAGAATACGGCTGCGTCATGAAACGCCTCGGGATCGACGCTCGGAAACTCGCCGACTACGGAATCGGCACGTACCTGCAGGGCCTCCTCGGCGGGCTCGCGGAGCGCGATGTGGAGGGCCCTCTGGTGGTGATGGTCACCCCGGAGGGTCGGGGACTTCTGCCCGCGCTGCCGCCATCGTGGCGCGTGGTGGAGGTCGAGGCGCCCGGCTACTCGGTCAAGGAACAGCTGGTGGTACCGCTGGTGGCGGCGCGCGCCGGGGTGCGCGTGCTGCACGTGCCCCACTACGTAATTCCGCTGCTGTATCCCGGGCGCCTGGTGGTCACGGTGCACGACATCATCCACGTACTGTTTCCAGAGTTTCTCCCCTCCCGTTTCGGGCTCGCCTACGCCCGGGTGATGATCCGGCGAGCGGTGCGGCGCGCGCGCTGGGTTATCGCCGCGTCGCAAACCACGGCCAACGATCTCAAGCGCTTCTTCGGCGCAAGTGCGGACAAGCTCAAGGTGATTCCCCACGGTGTCTTGCCGGTGTTCACGACGCCGGCCGATATGGCGGCCGACCAGGCGCTGCGGTCTCGACTCGGGGTGCCCGGCAGCTACCTGTTGCACGTTGGCAACCACAAGCCGCACAAGAACGCGGAAGGGGTACTGAAGGCGTATCAGATGCTGGCGCACGAGATGCGCGAGGGCGTCCCACCGATTCTCTTCGTGGGTGGCTTCCGCCCCGACGGGAAACTCGCCAACCGCGCGCGCGCCATGGGTCTGGGGTCGTTGGTCAGATGTCTTGGACACGTCGCACACGACGAACTGGCAGCGCTCTACCGGGGGGCACGCGGCTTCGTGTATCCCACTCTCTACGAGGGGTTCGGCCTGCCGGTACTGGAAGCGATGGCCAGTGGCACCCCGGTTCTCGCCGGGGACGTCGCGGCGGTGCGAGAGGTGGCTGGGGATGCGATCTTGCGTGTCAACCCCCGCGACACGGTAGCCCTCGCGGCGGCAATGCGCAGGCTCGTCGAGGAAGACGAGCTGTGCGCACATCTGGCGGAAAAGGGCCGGCGCCGTGCCGTGGCGTATCGCTGGAGCGAAGCGGCGGCGGCCACCGCGGCGGTGTACGAGGCGGTGATGAAGGAGAGGTGATGCGGGTCGCCCTGGTGCATGACTGGTTGACGGGAATGCGCGGCGGCGAGGCGGTGCTGGCCGAGATCGCGACGTTCTTTCCGCAGGCCCCGATCTATACACTCTTCGCCCGACCGGGAGCGATCGAGGGAGAACTGGCATCGCACCCTATCCACACCTCGTACCTGCAGTGGCTGACGTGCGGGGGACGGTTCTACCGCGGCCTACTTCGCCTCATGCCGGCCGCGGTCGCCGAATTCAAGCTGGACGAGTACGATCTCGTCGTCTCCTCGAGCCACTGTGTCGCCAAGGGGGTCATCCCACCGCCCGGAGGGGTGCACCTGTGCTACTGCCACACTCCCATGCGGTACGCCTGGGACCAGCGCGAGGAGTACCTGCGGCGGGTGCCGTTCTTCGCGCGCTCCCTGGTGCGCCTGCAACTCGAACGTCTGCGCACATGGGACGTCATCTCCTCGGCCCGCGTCGATCACCTGGTGGCCAACTCGCAGCTGGTGGCGCGGCGCATCGAGCGCTACTGGCGCCGGCCGGCCGACGTCGTGCCGCCCCCGGTGGACGTCGACTTCTTCGCCCCCGGAGGGACTCGCGCCGGACACCTGCTGATGGTTGCGGCGCTGGTTCCGTACAAGAGAGTGGACGTGGGCATGGAGGTCGCTGCGAGACTCGGGGTGCCGTTGCGGATTGTGGGTGAGGGGCCGCTCAAGCGCGAGCTTTCCTGGCGTGCGCCGCAGCAGGTGACCTTCCTGGATCGCGTCAGCCGTGAGCGGCTGCGGGACGAGTTCAGAAGCGCGGGTTTGTTGCTGCTCCCCAACGTCGAGGACTTCGGCATGGTGGCAGTGGAAGCGCTGGCCTGCGGCACGCCCGTGGTCGGCCTGCAGCACAGCGGTATCGCGGATGTGGTCGTGCACGACCGGCATGGCGAGCTGACACCTGACGGCTCGGTGGACCAACTGGTGGCCGCCTGCCGGCGGGTGCTGGCGCGCAGCTGGGATGCCGGGGTGCTGCGGGCGCGGGCGGAGAGCTTTTCCCGCGAGCGCTTTCGCCGCCGCTTTCGCTATCTTCTCGAGCGCGTGGTCCCGGCCCGCTGGATCTCTGGATGATCGGCGACAAACTCCGTTTCAACCGCGCCCTTCTGGTCATGATCGATCTGCTCGCCACGTACGGCGCGCTCGTGCTCGCCTACTACCTGCGTTTCGACGTCGAGGTGCTGCCGGTCACCAAGGGAGTGCCGCCGTTCGGACCCTACCTTGCGCTGTTTCCCATCATCGCGCTCGTCTGGCCGGTGGTGTTCTACTTTCGCGGGCTTCTCCAGGGCCGCCCGCTGCGTTCCCGGGTTGAGGAGGTCTTCGCCATCGCCACTGCGGTATTTGCGGCCATGCTGGTGCTCGCCGCCGGTCTGGGCTTCTACCGGGACTTCACCTATTCGCGTCTGACCCTTGGCATCTTCGGTGCGCTCGACGTGCTGCTCATCAGCGTGGCGCGGCTCGTTTTCTGGTCGGTGATGGCTCGGGTCTGGGCGTCCCCGCGGCATCGCCAGCGGGTTCTCATTGCTGGAGCGGGCGAGTTGGGGCGGGTGGTGGCGGAGAAACTGGCCGGCCAGCGTGCGCTCGGTTTCGATGTGGTCGGTTTCCTGGACGACGATCCCGGCAAGGTGAACGCGACCTTTGGCGGCTGCCCGGTGCTGGGGACGCTGGACGAACTGGATGCCGTGGTACGCGAGCAGCGGGTGGGCGTCCTCTACATCGCGCTACCGCTGGGCACGCAGCACAAGGTGGTCAAGCTCCTCAAACGCGCCGAGCCGCTGATCCTGGACGTGCGGGTGGTTCCGGACCTGTTGCAGTACTACGTCTTGCGCGCCGGTGTCGAGGATCTGGACGGTCTCCCCGTCATCAATCTCAACAGCATTCCCCTGGAGGGCTGGAGCACGCTGGTCAAGCGCCTCATGGACCTTTCCCTGGCTGGTCTGGCGCTAGCGCTGCTGTGGCCCCTGCTCGCCGTGGTCGCGGTGGCGATCGTTCTGGAGGACCGGGGTGCGGTGTTCTACCGCCAGTTGCGCATGGGTCTGGACGGGCGGCCGTTTCGCATTCTCAAGTTCCGCACCATGATTCCGGACGCCGAGGCGGACACTGGCCCCCGCCTGGCGGCACGCCGCGACCCGCGCGTCACCCGCGTGGGCGCCCTGTTGCGCCGCTTTTCGCTCGACGAGTTGCCCCAGCTCGTCAACGTCCTGAAAGGGGAGATGTCGCTCGTGGGGCCGCGTCCGGAGCGCCCGGAATTCGTCGCCCGCTTCCGCGAGCGCTACCCGGAGTACATGGCACGCCATCGTGTCCGCGCCGGTCTCACCGGCTGGGCACAGGTGCACGACCTGCGCGGGCAGAGTTCTTTGCGCCGGCGCATCGCCCACGACCTCTACTACATCGACAACTGGTCACTGGCGCTGGATGTGAAAATCCTCTGGCTCACCTTGCTGCGCTTCTGGCGACACCGGCACGCCTACTGATTCTCAGCGCCCGCTGCCGCCTCGGGGTCGCTCTGGCGGCACTCGGCACATGGACAGGCGCGGCGCAGCCAGTCCAGATGGTAGATGCCGTAGTCGTGACCATCCCGCCAGGAGACCTGCAGCCCATAGTTGCCCACGAGGTTGGCGGCCACAGGTTGAAATGCTCCCTCGGCGTACGGCTTCAAGGTGGGAAGAGTGGCGCGCCCGAACAGATGCTGTTCTCCCTGGCACGAGGCGCAGGTGCAGGCGCGGCGCAACTCCTCGCCGCAAAAGTACGACTCGTGCCCATCGCCCCACACGACGATGACCTCGGCTCCGACCACCACCAGGTTGCTTACCTGGCAGCGAGGATCTGCACCCATACACGGCTCCCCTTTCCGGGCTGCAAGGCAGTGGCGAAGGCCGGCATTCCCGGCCGCGCCCAGCTCACTGGCCAGGCTATTCTGACACGGTGAGGGCTTGGGTGATCGTCGCCAACGCTCCCTGGACCTGGGAGTCGTGGTCGGTGCAACTGGTGCGCGCCGCCGCCGGGGTGATCGCCGCCGACGGCGGCGCGAACCATCTGGCTCGTATCGGCGTACGGCCCGAGGCCGTGGTTGGCGATCTCGACTCGATCCGGGCCGGGGTACGCGCCTGGATCGGCGAGGACCGGTGCGTTCATCGCGACGACCAGGAGCACACCGATCTGCACAAGACCTTCGCGTATCTCGTCAACGAACTCGGCGCGCGTCGCGCCATAGTCCTCGCCGCCGCCGGCGGGCGCCAGGATCATGCCCTGGAAGCGCTGGGAGTGCTGGCGCGATGGGCGGGGAGAGGCTCGTTCGAGATCCGCGAGGGGACGTGTCGCGTCGTGCCGGTCCGCCGTCGGAGGGTGTTCGCCACCGCTCCAGGACAGAGCGTGTCACTGCTGCCGTGGGGCCGGTGTGAGGGGGTGCGCACGGCTGGTCTGCACTGGGCGCTGTCGAGCGAAACGCTCGATCTGGCGAGGCGGACAAGCGTGTCCAACCGGGCCGAGGGGCGGCGGGTGGAGGTGGAGGTGCAGGCAGGCACGTTGCTCGTGTTTCTGCACCAGAGCGAACCGCCGCAGGTATCTGTGGCGCCGCGCTAGAATGCGCGCGTGCAGTCGCGAATGGCGAGCTCTCCCCGCGTTCTTCAGGCCTTCTATCGTCTCTACTTCGGCTTCTGGATCCCAGCGCTGGTGTGGGCCTCGACGCGCTGGCCGCTGCAGCTCATGTACTGGATGGCGCGCTGGCTGGTCATCGGCCCTTTCGTCCTGGTGCGGCCCAAGTACATGCGGGCGGTGCGCGGCAACTATGCCCGGATTCTCGCCTTGCCGGCCACGCACCGTGAGGTCAGGCGCACCGCCTGGCGAATGATGTTCGAGCACGCCTACCACTGGATCGACTTTTTCCGCTGGTCGCAGCAACCGGGCAGCCGGCTCGAGGCGGCGGTCGCCGAAATCGAGGGCGCCGAGCACTTCGAGGCCGCCCGCGCCAGCGGCCGGGGCACGTTGCTTCTCACCGCGCACATGGGCAACCCGGAAGTGGGAGCCGTGGCCTTGGGCAAGACCAGGGAGCCGGTGACTCTGTTGTACTGGCGGGATCGCTTCGCCACTGCCGAAGGATTTCGCACCCGCATGCGGGCGCTCGGTCGGGTGCGCGGCATCCCGGTGGACGCCTCGCCGTTTTCGGTGGTGCCGGCGTTGCGCGTGCTGCGCGAGGGTGGGATCCTGGCGGCCCACGGAGACCGAGATTTCAACAACACCGGTCAGGCGGTGGCCTTCTTCGGCGAGCCCGCTCGCTTCCCGCCCGGGCCCTTTCTGCTGGCCTCCCGGGCCAACGCGGTGATTGTGCCGGTGTTCTTTCTGCTCGAGCCCGATCGCCGCTTTCGCGTGGTCTACGAGCCTGCCATCGAGGTGAGACACGACGGGGACGAGGAGGCCAACGTGCGAGAGGCCATGGCGCGCTGGGTGGAGGTGCTGCAGCGCCGCATCGCGGAGTGGCCGCACCAGTGGTACTGTTTCTACTCGTTTTGGGGGTCGGCAGCGGCGTCGTAGCCTGACAGCCGGGGGCGCGAGCCGACGAGCTGCTCCAGCTTCTCGCGGGCCGCCGTGCTGTCCGGGTTGGCCGCCAGCCATCGCTCCAGGGTGCGGCGCTGCTTGTCCACCTGGCGGCGCAACTCCCAGTACTCGGCCAGCAGCGACCAGGCGTCTTCGCAGGCGGTATCCATCTGCAGGGCGCGCTTGAGGTGCTCCACCACCCGCGAGTGCCAACGCTCGTGCTGGATCTCGAAACGGGCCAGATCCACCAGTACCGCAGCACAGGGCGCCAGACTTGCCGCGCGGGTGAGCAGGCGGTAGGCTGCCTTCTCGTCCTCGCCGTCCGCGAGCATGCGCAGGGCCGTCCTCCGGAATGCTTCGCCCTTGCGGCGCGTAGGGGTTTCTTTCGGTTGCAAGGCCTCGGCCGAGTACCGGGCCATGGCCTGCAGTTCGATCTCCTCGAGGCGCGCCAGAAGCTCCTTGACACGTGGGCTCGCCGGCGGTAGTGGGCGCTCGCCGGGGCGGGAAGACAGAGGGGTCGCTGCGTGCCCGATGTGGGCGACCGTCTCCACCACCGACGGCAGCCTTCGCTCTGGCGTGGCCAGTCCGGTGGCGACGAGTACCGCAAGGCCCCGCACGGTCTCCGGGAATTGATCCGGAGCCACGGCGCGGAGGTTGTCCAGCGTCTTGGCGGGGGTCAGGTGGCCGAGCACGAAGCGCTCGAACGCACTGGGTTCGAAGCCCTTATCCGTACCCACAGTGGCAGTCGCGGCTTCCCAGCGGACCCCCTCTCCCAGGAGGCGCTCGAGGACCTCGATGTCCGCAACCCGGCGAACGCCGGCGGCAAAAAGGGCGCGCAATGACCGGTCCACAGTCTCCGCCCCGGGGGGAAGTGCGGCGCCGCCTTCCGCTTCGAACGATCCCTCGGCAACGACGATTCTGGCCGCAAGGGCGAGCGAAAGCTCCTCCAGTTCGACTTGCAGGCGCAGTGGATTGAGCTCACCCGTACGGACCAGAGCCGCTCCCAGGCGCTCGCCGTCGGCGCGGGTCTTGAGGGCGCGAGCCAGCACCGGGCCGCTCACCAGTCCCTTGGTGAGCAGCCATGTCCCCAGCCACTCGTTGTTGTTTTCCGAGGTGACCGCGCGGATGTGTCCGTCGGACCACCAGAGGAGACGCACCGCGCCGTTCTGCCGGATCGCGATTCGTCCCCGCGTGGCCGGCCGACAGACGGGTGCGAGTGCCCTCGCGATTTGCAAGGCGCCGAACATCCCCGTCTCAACCGTGCGATGACCTGACATGGTCTAAGTGTGAGAATCAACCGGGGGTGTGTCAAGGAACAGCTGAACCGCGCCCGGTTCCTTGGGACAGGTGGGTGAGAGGAATCACGCCGCCTCCA
>JBBINC010000113.1:0-9736 GCA_037444085.1 Acidobacteriota bacterium
ACCGACACTGACACGAACACTGACACCGACACGGACGCCGACACCGACACCGACACGGACGCCGACAGCGACACCGGCGCCGACGGGGACACCAACTCCCGCGCCCACGGCCACGACGACCCCGACGCCGGCACCCCGCCCCACCCCCACCGCCTCCCCCACCCCGCGCCCCGGGCCGGGGCGGTTCGTCGGCCGTTTCCTCCGCCGTCCCTGACCTCGGCGCGGGGCTACCCGGCGAGCGCCACCGCCTCGCGGGCGAGCAGCTCGCGCGCCGCGGCGGCCAGCCGCCGCACCCCCTCCTCGATGCGCTCCGGCGGCAACAGGGCACCCTCGGGCAGTCGCCCATCCATCACGCCCGCGCGGATCACCTCGACGATCTGCCGGTCGACGGGGACCGTACTCGCTCGGTCGATGGTGATCTCCACGGCGCCGTTGTCGCCGTCGCGCGGCAGCATGTACAGGCGCATCGAGTGAGGTTTGCGTCCCCGGGTTGAAGAAGACCAGGTCGGTAGCCCACTGCGACCCTCCGCCGCCGGTGAGCTGAGCAGCCGTCGCGATCCAGTAGGAGTTCACGCAAGGCAACGCCGCCTCACAGCCGAAGCTCACACCCCCCACCAGGGTGCCGAGGTGAACGCCCAGCGCATCACGGGCATCGCTGTCGCGGGGCCATACCGCGACCGAACCTGGCCGAGCGGCGGAGATCCGCATCCAGCGGTCACCCTCGATCGCCGCCTGGGTGCGAGCCACGCCCCACACGCGGACCTCGTGCATCGCGCCCCGCGGGGTTTGGCGCCACGACGTGATGCGCATGTCCTAACCCACAGAAGCAATCCAATATGCACGCACCACTGAACATTCCCGCACGCGTGTTGGTGACGTCGCCGGATAAATCGAGTCGCCCTCCCTGCCGCGCCGGCGAGGGACAGCTCGTCACGGCCGCAGAGACTCGAGAAACGAGGCGTTGACCCGGTAGATGTCCGAGTTCCCGTTGCCCGGCTCGCCGTGCAGCCGGACAAGATCGCCGTAACTGCCCGATGAGCCTGCCAGGGGGAGCAAGGCGGCGGGCCGCGCCGCCATGAAAGACAGGTACGAGCCGTCGTGCGAGACCCACGCCGAGTACCCGAAACTCGCCCTGAGGTTGATCCTCTCCCCAAGGTTGACAGATTCGCTCCAGCTGTCGTCCTCGCCACGCAAGCCAATGTCGTAGTCACTCCGGCCGAAGCTGTCATCGCGCCCGGCGATGGGGAGAATGAGGAAGCTCTCGTCCGCGGCAACCATGGCGTTGAAGCGGTTGCGGCCGGAGTTCACCTGCTCGGGGAAAAGCTCGGGCGGGGCGTAGGCGCCGTCGACCCAGCGGGAGCGATAGATCCCCTTGATCTGACTGCCCCGGTCGGCGCGGGTGAAGTAGAGCGTGCCGTCATTGGTGACGGCGGGGAAGAACTCGTCGGCCTCGCTGCAAATCGGCGTTCCCAGATTGACCGGTGCGCTCCAGCCGCCCTCTGTCCGGCAGACGACGAAGAGATCGGAGTCCTCCGCCTTCTCCTCGCCCGCCTCGCGCGGCCGGTTGGAGGCGAAGGGCAGCCTGGCGCCGTCCGGCGTCACGGACGGCTCGCGGGAGTGACTCGGGAGGCGACGGACCCAGCGACGATGAGCATGAACCGGTCGCCATGCCCGGAACGCTCACGCGCGACGGTCACTTCGGCGGCGTCGCCTCCAGCCCCGCCAGCACCTCGTCCAGGAGCGCGTTGAAGCGCTGCGGCCGGTCCACGAAGAGGGCGTGACCGGCGTCGCTGAACACCTCCAGGCGGCAGCCCGGGATGGCCCTGGCCATCTGCTGGTAGACGGGCATGAACGGCCCCGGCGCCACCGCCAGGACGGTGGGCCGGTCGAGGGTGGGCAGCACCGCCCGAAGGTCCGAGAACATGGTGCCGAGGAACAACGCCACGGCCGAATCGGTGGGGGTCTTGAGGGAGGTCTCCACCAGGGCCGCCAAGAACTCTGGCGGCTGCGGGGTGGCGAACATCGAGGCCACGAACCCCTCGGTCATCGTCCGGCGCTGCCGCTGCAGCGACGCCGCCCACTTCAACCACGCCGGCGTCTGAACCGGGTCGAAATCGCCGCCCGCGATGCCGTCCACCAGCACCAGCGCCGCCACCCCCGACGTACCGAACTGCTCCACGTAGGACAGCACCTCGGGCACTCCCATCGACCACCCCACCAGCACTACCGGCTCCAGCTTCAGCGCCTCCACCACGGCGCGGATGTCGCGGGCCCGCGCCGCCGGGTAGAGCCCGTCACGCACCTTGTCCGACTCCCCCTGCCCGCGGGGATCCATGGCGACGACGCGATGGCGACTGGCCAGGTGGTCGATCTGCCCTCGCCAGATCTCGGCCGTCATCGTCCAGCCCGGCACCAGCAGCACGCCGCCGGGCTTCGAGATCCTCCCCGCCGAGACGACGCGCAGGCCGGCGCCGTCCGCGGCGGTCACGCGCTGCACCGCCCACTCCCCCGTCGAAGCCGAGGAACTCCCCAGCACAAGAGCCACCGCCACCAGCATGCACCACTTCATGGTCCGTGCTCCCTTCGAGAAGACGCCTTCGATCACGCTAGCACACGCCGGCCGCCCGGCGATCCGCGCCGGGGATTGCTACCATCGCGAGCACGGCGCCCAGGGTCCGGCGCTCGGGGGAGGCTGAACATGGGACGGACGACCAAGAAGAAGCACGGCAAGACGTTGTTCTTTCGCCTCCTGGACCGCGTCGAGGTGGTGGGCAACGCCCTGCCCCATCCCGCGACCATCTTCGCGCTGCTCGCCGTCACCGTGGTCGTCCTTTCTGCCGTGGCGGCGGCGGTGGATCTCACCGCCACCCACCCGGCCACCGGGGAAGCGATCACCGTCCGCAGCCTGCTCTCCGGCGACGGAATCCGCTGGATGTTCGAGAACGTGGACGACAACTTCGTGCGCTTTCCGCCGCTGGGACTGGTGCTGGTGGCGATGATCGGCATCGGCGTGGCGGAGGGCTCGGGCCTGCTGGCCGTGCTCATCCGCGCCCTGGTGCTGACCGCCCCGCACCGACTGATCACCGCCGCCGTGGTGCTGGCCGGGGTGGTCTCCCACGTCGCCTCCGAGGCCGGCTACGTCATCCTCATCCCGCTCGGCGCGGCGGTCTTTCTGGCGCTCGGCCGCCACCCCCTGGCCGGCCTGGCGGCCGCGTTCGCCGGGGTCAGTGGAGGCTTCGGCGCCAACTTCCTGATCGCCAGCGTCGATCCCATCCTCGCCGGGCTCTCCGAGAGCGCTGCCCGCATCCTCGACCCAAGTATCACCATCTCGCCCGCCGTCAACCTCTACTTCATGGTTGCCTCCGCCGTGCTCATCGTCGTGCTGGGCACGTGGATCGCGGAACGGCTGGTAGAGCCCCGCCTGGGCGTGTATTCCGGGCCGGAGACGGCCCCACCCATCGAGAAGCTCACCAGCGTCGAAAAGCGCGGCCTCGCCGCCGCCGGCCTGGCGCTGCTCGCCACCGCCATCGTCTTCCTGCTGGCGGTGGTGCCCGCCTGGGGGATCCTCCGCCACCCCGGCGAGGGAGTCCTGCACTCGGCGTTCTTCCGCGGCTTGATCGCCGCCATCATGATCGTCTTCCTGATGCCCGGCCTGGCCTATGGCATCGTTGTCGGCAAGACCCGCAGCGACAAGCACGTCATCAAGCAGATGACCGACTCCATGAGCCACCTCGCGTCGTACATCGTCCTGGTGTTCTTCGCCGCCCAGTTCGTCTACTTCTTCTCCTACTCCAACATCGGCCTCATTCTGGCGGTGCGTGGCGCCGAGCTGCTGCGCAGCATCTCCTTGACCGGCGTACTGCTCATGGTCGCCTTCGTCGCGCTATCGGCGTTTATCAACATGTTCATGGGTTCGGCCTCGGCCAAGTGGGCGATCATGGCGCCGGTGTTCGTGCCCATGTTCATGCTCCTGGGATACCACCCCGGACTCACCCAGGCGGTCTTCCGCATCGGCGACTCGATCACCAACGTCATCACCCCGATGATGTCCTACTTCGCCCTGATCGTCGCCTTCGCCGAGAAGTACGACGAGAAGTACGGCATCGGCACGATCATCTCCACCATGCTGCCGTTCACGCTGATTTTCGGGGTGGCCTGGACGGCGCTGCTGGTGCTGTGGATCCTGCTCGGCCTGCCGGTCGGCCCCGACGGACCGCTGCACTACGCCATGCCTTAAGAACCCGCGTCCCCGGCGGCAGCCGGCCTCACGGCGGCGCCGCCACCCCCCCTCCGATATCCCACTTTTGAGGGATTGACAGGTGACACGGCTCTGCTATTTTCGCCACCAAGATCACCAGGTTTTGGGGGAACGAGGAAGACCCCCGAGGGAGGAAGAGGATGCGTCGAGTGGCAGCCACCCTGATATGCGGTGCGTTGGTCTTCGCGGTCGCCGTCCAGGCCGCGGAAATCCGCCGTGCCACAAACCCCGTGACCGGGCAGTACATCGTCGTCCTCAAGGACGATGCGGCGCGCGGACCCAGCGACTCGTACTGGGCCGGGCGCGCGGTGCGCGACGTGGCCCAGGAGATGGCGCTGTTGCACAGCGCCCAGTTGCTCCACGTCTACGAGCACGCCCTCAAGGGCTTCGCCGTCGCCATGACGGTCAA
The DNA here is from genome assembly GCA_037444085.1 of Acidobacteriota bacterium. Lineage (GTDB taxonomy): Bacteria > Acidobacteriota > Thermoanaerobaculia > Thermoanaerobaculales > Thermoanaerobaculaceae > CALEVZ01. Next base: position 4,668 of record JBBINC010000113.1, read on the forward strand.
GCAGGCCGAGGCGCTGGCCAAGGACCCGCGCGTCGCCTACGTCGAGGAAGATGGCGTGATGCACGCCATCGCCACCCAGAACAACGCCACCTGGGGGCTGGATCGCATCGACCAGCGCAACCTGCCGCTTTCCGGCACCTACACCTACGACACCACCGCCTCCAACGTGCGCGCCTACGTCATCGACACCGGCATCAAGTCGGCGCACAACGAGTTCGGCGGCCGCGCCTACAGCGGCTATACGGCCATCAGCGACGGCCGCGGCACCGAGGACTGCAACGGTCACGGCACCCACGTGGCGGGTACCGTGGGTGGTGCCACCTACGGTGTGGCCAAGGCCGTTCGCCTCTACGCCGTGCGCGTGCTCGACTGCAACGGCTCCGGCACCACCTCCGGCGTCATCGCCGGCGTGGACTGGGTGACCGCCAACCACGTCAAGCCAGCGGTGGCCAACATGAGTCTCGGCGGCGGTGCTTCCAGCACTCTCGACACCGCCGTCAACAACTCCATCAACGCCGGCGTTTTCTACGCCGTCGCCGCGGGCAACGACAACAAGGACGCCTGCAACTACTCGCCGGCGCGGGTGGCGGCGGCGATGACCGTGGGCTCCACCACCTCCTCCGACGCCCGCTCGTCGTTCTCCAACTACGGCACCTGCGTCAACATCTTCGCGCCGGGGTCGAGCATCACGTCGGCGTGGCACACTTCCAACACCGCGACCAACACCATCAGTGGGACCTCCATGGCCTCCCCCCACGTGGCCGGCGTCGGCGCCCTGTATTTGGCCAACAACACGTCGGCCTCGCCCAGCACGGTGTTCAACGCCATTCGTGATGCCGCCACCACCAACGTGCTCACCGGCATCGGCACCGGCTCGCCTAACCGGCTGCTGTACAGCTTGTTTGGCGGCTCTAGCGATAACCCGCCGGTGGCCAGCTTCACCTATTCGTGCAGCGGACTCACCTGCTCCTTCAACGGCTCGGGCTCCACCGACGACAACGGCATCACCGCCTACACCTGGAACTTCGGCGACGGCACCACCGGCAGTGGCGTGACGGTGAGCAAGTCCTACTCCGCCGCCGGCACCTACTCGGTGACGTTGACGGTGAGGGACACCGCCAACCAGACCCACAGCCAGACCAAGTCGGTCACCGTCTCCTCGGGGGCGCCGTGCACCAACTGCGAGTACTACACCGGCACGCTGTCCGGTTCCGGCGCCTCGGCCTACCAGCCCAACGGCAGCTACTACTACACCAGCAAGTCGGGCACGCACCAGGGGTGGCTGCAAGGCCCCTCGGGCACAGACTTCGACCTGTACCTGCAAAAGTGGAACGGCTGGACCTGGACCACCGTGGCCAGCTCGGAGGGGACCACCTCCACCGAGTCCATCTCGTACAGCGGTACCAAGGGCTACTACCGCTGGCGGATCTACTCCTACAGCGGCAGTGGCACCTACCAGTTCTGGATGAAGCGCCCCTAGGCCACTGATTCCGATCGCTTTTCGAACCGGCCCGCCGCCCTCGCGCGGCGGGCCGTGGTTTTCGCCGGGGCGAGGCCGAGCGGAACGGTGACAACATCTGCCCGTCCTGGCGTCTTTCTCGTGTGTGGGAGAGACTGGCGGCATGACCGCGGTCGAGACCGGTGCGGCGGGACCAGAAACTGGCGGTGCTGACAGCATCGAGATCCGCCTCGGCCGGGCGCTGGCCGCCCTCGCCCGAGGCGAAGACGGGTCTCTGGAAGCGGTCTGGGAATTGATGGCCGCGAAGCTCTATGCCCTCGCCCTGTGGCGCTCAGGTTCGCGAGAGGATGCGGCGGACGCGGTCTCCGAGGTGTTCGTGCGGCTGGCGCGAAAGCCCCTCGCCGTGTCCAGAATCGCCCGCCCGCGCGCCTACCTCCTCGCCATGGCCCACCGTGCCACCCTCGACCTGCGGCGCCGCCGAGGGCCCACCGTCGCCCTCGAAGAGGCGTTCCTGGTTCCCGCCGACGGGCACCCCGTCGCCGCTGAGGGGCGCCGCCTCAACCAGGCTCTCGCCGCCCTGCCTGCGGCCCAGCGGGAGGCGGTATACCTGCGCCACTGGGCGGAGTTGAGTTTCAGGGAGATCGGCGCCGTCACCGGCGTGCCCACGTTCACCGCCGCCAGCCGCTACCGGCTGGCGGTGCGCCGGCTGCGCGCGCTACTGGGAGTTGAAGCATGAGCAACGAGTTCTTCGCCGGCTTTCACCCGCCGCACCCGCCGCCAGGGCTGCGCGAACGGGTCCTCCAGGCGGCTCGGACGGCGGGCGCCCGCGCGCCCAGTCGGCCGCTCGTCGGACGGGTGGAGTGGGCACTCGTGGCCGCCGCCCTTGCCCTGGCGATCACCCACCTCGTGCTTCCCTCCACCTCGGCCTCGCCATGGCCGGCTGCGCCGGCGCCCGGGCAAGTCACGTCGATCACCGGCGATCCCACCGTCGATGCCCTGCTGGTGGCAGAAGCCGACCGCTGGGAGAAGGACCACCACCGCCGGCTGCTGGTCGAACTGGGTTTCCCAGAAATGACCTGGGAAGGGAGATCAAGGAAATGACTCATCGCTCGTGGCTGCGCTGGACGGTGCGGGTTCTGCTCGTCCTGGTGGTTTTGCTGCTCGGCACCGCTCTGGTGGTGCGCGTGTACGGTCAGCATCGGCTGGCCCAGGCTCGAAGGCTGGCCGATCAGGTGTTCGCCGGCCTCACGCTGGAGCGCTGCGCTCCTCCCCGCGCCGCCGCCGCCGAGGACCCTGCGCCGCTGCTGCGGGCCGGCGCGGTGGCCTGGTCGGCCTCGGAGGACGACGTCGATTTCCTCGGCCGCCTGAGCGCCCGCCCCTCCTCCAGCTGGAGCGAGGAGGAGCGCCGCCGAGCCCGCTCGCTGCTGGCCCTGGAGACCACCGCCCTGGAGCTTCTGCACCGGGCGGGGGAACGCGGCGCCCCTGCAGCCAGCCTGCTTCAGGGGCTGGCCGGCGAGGCAGGCGATCGAACGCTGATCGGCTACATGCGCAGCAGCCGGATTCTCGCCGTACACAGCCAACTGGCCTGGCAGGCGGGGGAACAACGCCAGGCGCGCCACAGTCATGCCGCCCTGGCCCAGTTGAGCGCCTCGCTGCAGCACAGTAACACCATCATCGGCCTCCTGATCGGTGGGGCCGGGGAGAAGCTGCTTCACGCCGCCGTGCAGCCCATCGTCGAGGACCCCGCGACACCCGCCGACGACCTTGCGCGCATCGCTGCCCTCGTGCCCGCCGAGGACCTCTCCCAGCGCTGGCGCTGCGTGCTCCTGCGCGAGCAGGCCGACCTCAAGCAGGCGGTGGCCCAGCGAATGTCCTCCGGCGACACTTTGAGCCACTGGCCCGTGCCCGACATCACCGGCCCGCTGCTGGAGGCGCAGCTGCTTGCCTTCTACGCCCGACTGGCCGGCGCCACCGACGAGCCGTTCGGCGGCCAGCCGGCCTGGAGCGCACCGCCCTCCCTCTGGCGCGATGGGGTCATCGCCGGCATCACCGCCCCCAACCTCATCAGCGGGGTGGCGCGGTTGCAGCACCTGGCGGCCAGCCGGCAACTGCTGCACACCGCCATCGCCCTGCGCCTGCACGCGCTCACCTCTGGCGCCTACCCGCTCACTGTAAGCACCGTTCCCGGCGCCAACCGCCCCGACCCATTCACCGGCGAGCCCCACCACTACGCCCTCGAGGGCGACGGCAGCGTGACCCTTTCCTCCCCGCGAATGGCCGAGCTGTTCAGCGATCGGCGCGTGGCCAGCCGCATTTCCAGCAGCGCGCCGACCGCCTGGCACCTCCCCCCGCCCGAGCCATCTCGCCGCGGGGCGGCCGCGCCGCGCGTCTCGCCTCCTCACCCTCTCACCGCCCCGCCCGCGCGGGAATGACATCGCCAGATTACCTATCATAGGGGCTGCGTCCCACGTGGGCCGCGGAGGTGGCCAGGCGAATGCTGGCGGCGATGCTTGCAGGGCTGGCGGTGGCCGCAGCACTGGCGCCGCTCGTCGAACGCCGGCTGGGCAACGCCGCGGCGTGGCTCCTGGTGGCGGAGAACGTCGACCACGGTAGGGGGACCCGGGATGCGACCGCCCTCGGCGGTCTCGCCCGCGCCCTCCCCTTCACATTCGCCGCCGCCGTGCTGGCGGCGCTCTCCATGGCCGGCGCCCCACCCATGTTCGGCTTCCTCGGCAAGGAGGGGCTCTGCACGTCCAAGCTCGAGCTGGAAGCGCTGGGCGCAAAGCTGGTGATCGCCGCGGCGGCGGCCAACATCGCGCTGGTGGGGGCGGCAGGGCTGGTGGCGACCAAGCCGTTTCTCTCGCCGGCGAGAGCCGCCCCACCCGCCCCAACCTAGCGCGCCAGTTCGATCGGCCCGGCCCGCGCCTTCACTGCGGCTCTCGCAGCTCTTCCAGGGGTCGCCGCCACCCTCACGCGCATCGTCCAGACCCCGTCGCTGCGCCGCTCCCTCACCGTCGCCATCGCCGCCACCCTGGGCGTCGCCGCGCCCGCGCTGGTGCTGCTGCAGGCGCCCGCGCTCTCGGATGGGATCGGGGGGGTGGGCGTGCATGTGGTCGCGCTTGGCCTGTTGATCCTCGCCGGCGCGGTCATGGCGGTGGTCCTGCGTGCCCGCCTGGCGGCGGTGGTCGCCCTCGGCCTGACCGGGCTCGGCATCGCCCTGCTCTTCGCCCTCCTCTCCGCCCCGGACCTGGCGATGACCCAGATCATGGTGGAGAGTCTGACGGTGATCCTGCTGGCGCTCCTCCTCATTTTCGCCGCCGGCGGGGTGGTGCGGGGCCGTGCCCCCCTGGTGGTCGCGGGAGAGCTGGCGCCGCCTTCGGGGGCCGCCGATCCTGTACCCCAGGCGCTCATCCTGACCGCCATCGTCATCGGCTTCGCGGTGATTTCCTTCGCCGCCGTGCTGGCACGACGCGTCTTCGAGGTCGTGGGGACCGATGATCCCGAAGCCATGGAGGCCGAGCCGTGAGCGCTGGCTGGGTCATCGCGCTGCCCGTGCTCGCACCTCTGGCCGCGGCCGCGGCCGGGCTCGCAGCGTGGCGGGCGCCGCGCG
>JBBINC010000114.1:0-9679 GCA_037444085.1 Acidobacteriota bacterium
CACCACTGGCGAACGAGCGCTTTGAACGGCGGCACGCGCCACTCGCCGCTCTGATTCGCTGTCCCCAGAAAACCCGGCGTCACGAACTCGACGATGAATCTCCTTTCGGGCATGGCTCCTATCCCTCCGTCGTGGCGCGCGGTGGCCGAGGGGCTTGCGGTCGCGGGAGCTGGGGATGAGCAGCTCCTCGATCCATCATCCTCCCGTAGCCCACCGCGGTCTTGGCGCCGAAACCCAGCCAGTCGAAGGCGAACTTGAAGGCGGCGGCCAGCAGGGCCTGCCAGCGAGGCTTTTCGTCCTGCAACTGTTCGAAGTACTGTCGTGCTACCGGGGGCCAGGCGATGGGTGGGCGGTAGCGCACGAAGAAGGTGAAGTTGCTGCCGACAGGCAGGGTGAGGAAGAAGATGGGGATGGGGCTGCCCCAGTCGCCGGGAGGCTGACCACCCTGGTAGTAGTGCCCGTAGTGCGGGTTCATGATGTCGATGCGGAGCTTGCCGCCGGCGGGTTTGGGGATGACGTCCCAAAACTCCAGCGCGCCGCGAGTGTGAATCTCGCGGAGTTCCTGAGCGGCCCTCGTACCGTCAGGAATCCAGGAACAGACCGCCTCAACAACCGTTGCCGAAGAACTGCTCTTCAGCGGGCAGGCCAGACGCAGGAACGGGTCGAGGAGGTCAAGCCCCTCGCCGCCCACTTCTTCGACCCGGTGGCGCAGCGCATCCCGCCAGCGACTGCGCTCCTTGCGAATCGGTTCCGGGTCGTTACCATCGCGCGCGAAGAACGCGCTGTTCGCGTCGAAGCCGAACAGCCACCACACGGCGGGGATGGACCACCCGCCGTTGTCGGTTTCGAACAGCGCCAGCTCCTCGGCGGCGCGCCGCAGCACCCCCTTCACCGCGCTGCCCGGCAGGTAGGGCAGGCCGTACGGATCGAGGAACGCAAAGCCATTCTCGAGCGGGTGCTCGATGCCGAGGCCGGTGGTAAAGGGGCTCGTGCTCTTCCCTTGGGCGGACCACATACCGAGGAGGTTGGCAAGCTCTCGTTGCCGGCGGCGGACGCTGCACAGCCCCGCGACCACCGCCTTGTCGAGCTGCTCCAACGGCGCCAATGCCTCGTACTTGCGCTCCTTCTCTAGCGTCCAGTCGTTCTTCCACCCCCGAAAATACAGGCGAAACGCATGGCCGGGGGGAGTTTCTCGCACGTGGCTATTGGCAAACCGGGCGAGGTAGGCAGGGGCGGCCATGCGCCCGCCGTCGCCTCCTCTCGCCCCTCCACCGGGAGGCGGAGCGCCGCCCGGGCGCCGGGAGGCTCCCGGGCCGTGTCGGCCACCATGGTGCGATTGAGGTGGATATCCTCTATTCACGGTGCACCGCCTCTCAGCGCCCGTGCGCCGCGGCGAAGTGGCGAATCCACTTCAAGATGGCCAACGCCTCCTGGGTGGCGTGGAGGTACTGCTCCGAGCTTCGTTGCGGGTCGGCCAGCTGGTCCATCGCGCTGGAAAACTGCTCGGAGGTGATGAACGGGCACGCCGCCTCCGGCTTTTTTAGCCAGCCAAGCACGTCTTTGAGCAGTTTCTCGTGGTGGTCCTTCCTTTTGGATGCGAAGAACGCCAGGGTCTGCATCAAGCCGTTGGTCATGATGAGCGAGGGCGCGGCCTTGGCCAGGTTGGTGTAGTCAGTTGTGAAATTGCCCTTGCACGACCACGCGTAGGTGGCGCGCTTTTGCTCCAAGCTCTGCGGCATGGCGACCTCCTTTTCAGCCCACAAAGGTCAGGGCGACCAAGCCCCGCCCGGCGGTGGCGTCCCCCCCGAGCTGGACCACCCGTTTCTCGAGCGCCTCCCGAAGCGTCTTCATCACTTCGGCGGCCTTCAGCCCACCGTTCCCGCTCGCGCCCCGCTTAAAGCGCTCCTGGGAGGCCATGACGACCGACACGAAAATGGCCTCCGGCGGCACGTTTTCGGTGTAGAAGAGGCCGCCGTCGTCGGCGGTGCCGGACTCGTCGCTGATGCGCACGTGCGGCTCCACCGTGGTGGCGTTTTGGACGACATAGTCGAAGCGCGTGTCGGAGAGGAGCACCAGGTGTTTGGTGAGCTTGTCGCGGAAGTACTTGAAACCATCGTCCCCCGGCAGCGCGTGTTCGGACAGCCACGTTGCAAGAGCGGCGACCTGTTTGCGGGCGTCGGCGTTGATACCGGCCACGAAGGAGAAGCTCTCGAGGATGAGGGTATCCACATCTTTGTCGTGCTGTTTCGCGTTGACGGTGAGCGCGGAGTTTTCGCACACCACGCACACCTCGTCGGAGGGAGGCGCGGGGATCGACCACTCGAACCCGTCGGAGGCGATCTGGGACGCGCGCTTGAGCCGCGCCAGGGCAGTGGGGCAGGTGGCGTAGACGAACGACTCCCGCAGGGAGCGTACGGGGAACGCGACGAGCTGCGCATCCCCGAACGCCACACAGCCGGCGTGGTCGGAGGCGTCGGCCTCGGGCCCGAAGATCCTGTTCGTGAGGTCCTTGTCCTTTGCCGCCTCGAACTCGTCGCGCAAGGCACCCTTGATGCCGGAGCCGGCAAAGATGGGGTGGCCGGTGTGGCGCTCGCGCTGGATGGGTTTGTCCACCACCCCCAGCGCTTTCCCCGCGCCCATGTGCACCGGGCTGACGCAGTAGAGGAACAAAAGGGATTTCTTCTCGTACATGTCCTCCTCCTCACTTGTCCTCGCTGGGCCAGCGGCCCAGGAGAAAGTTGTTGAAACCTTCGGCCTTGCGTTGCTTCCACACGCTGTCCCAGACGTCGGGACCCTGGCGTTGTACCAGCTCTGCTTGCGCCAATTCCCACACCTGCTCGAGATAACGGGCAGGATCCCCGTTCACCTCGTCGAAGCAGTAGACGGCGCCGGCCGGCACGGCGCGTTGGGCCGGCTTGGGGCGGTGGGCGGCCAGGTCCCATCCCGAGACCACTTGGGGCTTGGGAACCACGGCGGCGGCCAGCCGCGCCTGGAGGCCGTCGCAGACGAGGCGGTACCCGCTTCCGTTCTTGCGCACGCCGGGGGGCAGCCAACCGCCTGGAAACAGACCTGACGTGAGCAGGAAGAGCAGAAACGGCTCGTTTTCCCCGAGCTTGCGTGACTGCGTCGGGTCCCCTGGGAGCAGTTCCATGTGCGCCCCGCGGCCGTCACCGCCCAGGCGGAGGGTGTCGACCCCCTGCAGCAGCTCCGCCGGGCACCCCTGCACGCCGAGGAGAAACCCGACGCCCGGTTGCAGGGCCACCGCCTGGGTGGTGTAGATCCTTCCCTTGGCAACGGTGAAGGTCTCCCGGTCGCGGGCAATCCCCAGGCGAAAGTCGGTGTCCCACAGCTCGCGGGCGCGCACGCAGTGGGCTGGATCTGGGGCCGTACCCTCCCAGTACTCCTGCCACCCCGCCTGGGTCAGCCACCACCCACTGCTGGGTTTGGTCTGTTCCTTGGCGGCGAGTAGGGGAAGCGCCGGCAGTTCCCCCGAGTGGGCGAGGGGAAGCTGGCCGTCGCCTTTCGGAACCAGCCGCAGGCGGCGCGCTTCGTTCTTCACTCGCGGCTCACCGTCGGGCCCACAGCGCACGCGCACCCTGGCTTTGGAATGGTCGAGCACGACCACATCGGCGGGCATCGGCAGCAGCGCCTCGAACTTCCCGCTGCTGGCGCGGCGGGCCAGGCTGACGTGCACGAGGCGAAAGCTGCCCGGCTCGCTGGGCGTGCCGAGAACCTGGGCGTACTCAGCGTGCGCGTGCTCGGCGGCCTCGTCGGTGAAGCGGCCCAAGTCCACCCCGGCGCGGGCCAGCAAAGCCGAGCGGATCGCCCCCGAAAACACCGAGGGCCAGGGGGGCATCAGGGCTTCGGCGTGCTCACCGGGGCCGCCGAACGCCTCGTTGCCCCGCAGGTAGAGCACATCCAACGGTTCCACGAACAGCCAGGTGGTCATGACGCACCTCCTTGCGGCCGGGTCGGGACAGGCTGCGGCGCCCGCCCCTCCCGCGCCAGGAACTCGGCGGTGATGAGCAGCTTCTCGAGGTGCTCCGGCACCGAGCGCCAGCGATCGCCGTCGCGGTAAGGCCGGCACTGGCGCAGCGCCACGTCCACCAGCTTTTCCGCCAGATCCCGGGCGGGGGTGCCGTCCTTGGGGAGCAGGTGGGCGTAGCCCTGCTTTTCGAAGTTCTTTCGCTTCACTCCCTGGCGCTCCAGTTGCCAGGCCAGGGGCGCCACCAGCATCTCGCGGTCGTCCGCTTCGTTGCCGGGCTGCGGCGCGCACGGCAGCTCGGCCAGCCACTCCAGGGTGCGGTACACCGCCCGGCGGGAGACGAACGGTAGCGCCAGGGTGTTGCGCAGGCGCAGCAGGGAGCCGATGGGGGTGACCAACCTCTTGGTCGCTTCGCCCCAGCGCTCGGGGACGTAGGGCACGTCGCGGCAGGAGCTGAAGTCGCCGCCCGCGAAGCCACCCTGGCGGTCCGCGACACCGCCGAACCCCCAGGAGGCCACGTAGGTGGACTCCCCTCCTCCTCGCTTGCTCACCACCACGGCGAAGCTGTTGCGGTCGTTGGCCTTGGCTTCCTGCTCGGCCTCCCGCAGGCGGCGCAGCACGGCCTGCAAGGGGGCCTGGTGGTGGGCCACCACCGCCCCCGCCGAGGCGGTCATGCGCCCCCCCAGCATGCGGTGCAGCCGGTCGTGCAGGCGAACGTATCCCCCGCCGATGTCGCCGAGGCGGGTGCCCAGCTGTCGGTACAGCTCCTCGACGCTATCTGCCTCCCCGGCCGGCACCACCCCGGAAAAGGCGCAGCGCAGGGCGAAAAGGCAGGGAAGGAGATCGTCCACCGTCACCATGGCGAGCACATCGTCGCCGCCGGAGTAAATGAGCCGGCCGTAAAAGAGCTCCTCCACCACCCAGCGGGCCACCTCGAGGGCAAGGCCGTTCATGGCCCCGGACAGCGCCGCGTGGTAGGCGGGGCTGGCCGGACGGGGGGCGTCGAGAAGTTTTCGCGCCACGTCCTCCGAGCGGGGGTATCGGCGCCGCAAGAGGGTCACCAGGTCGGGGTGCCAGAGGTCTTCAAGGCGCAGCATGACGTCTTCGTGCCCCGACAGCCACTTGCCCATGCCGTCGCCGTCCATGAGGATGAGCCCGTAGTACGTCTCTGGCCGGTGCCCCACGGCCTGCTGCCAGAGGTCGGCCACGCGGGCGCGGGTTCGAGCGCTCGGCTCGTCCTCGTCCTTCTCCTCGTCTCTCGGCTCCAGGAGCTCGGGCAGTCGGCGGGCCAACAGGCGGACGTTGTCCTCCTTGTTGTCCAGCTCATCGGCCAGCCTCTTGGGCAGGACCGCCCAGCCTTTTGACTGCGCCGCGGCGCTGCAAAGTTCCTTCAACGCCTCACGCCGTCGCTCGAAGTCCTCTTCTTTTTCCCCCGGCCGCTGTGTCAGGGGCAAGTGCACGAGATCGGCGGCAATGGCCATGGTGTAGATGGAGACCACGTAGCGGCGAATCGCGGCCTGTTCGCCCTCCTCCTGCGGCAGGTCGGTCTGCTGGCTCGCCCACCGCGTGAAGCGCTCCGGCCACAGGCGCTTGCACGCGCACAGCGCACACAGGTGCTCCCCTTTCCGGACCAGTCGCCGGTCATGCTCGGCAAGCCGGTCCCACAGCGTCGTGCCGCGCTGCCCCTTGGGAAGCTCGAACTTCGCCCGAGGCCGGCGCTTGCCCTTTTCGGCTTCGGGGGGTTCGCCGTCGCCCGGCCCGCGCAGCCACTCCCGCTCGCCGCACACCGTGCAGCGGTACCCCTCCTCCCGGGTCTGGGGAAAACGGCGAGTGGCCTTCACCGCCCCCAAGGTGCGGTCGGCCAGATCCCGTAGGGCGGGGTACAGCACGCCGGGGTTGGGGGTAAAGACGAACGGCGCGCCCCCCTCCTTGAGATGGACCTCCACCTCTTTTTTGGCTTCGCCGATGAAGCGCTCCAGCAATTGCCACAGCTCGGAGGCCAGAAAGCCCGGTCGCGTGTTTTCGGGGTAGAACTGCTGCAACACTCCTTCGAGATCGGCCGCTGAAGCCACCGTTTCCACGCGCCCGTGGCGGCCCTCCCGCTCCTTCCACTGCACCAGGGGCGCGAACGGCACGGCCACCCACTGCACCTCGGGAAACTTGGCGAGTTGCTGCTCGATCTGCGCTTCCATGTCCTTCGTCGGAACCTCACCCGCCAGTTGGCAGAAATGTTTGGCGGCCTCGTTCACTTCTTTCTTGGCCCACTCCTGCACCCGTTCTTCGATCGCCCCAGCCAGCTCCCTCGCCCCCTCGTACGGCACCACGGCCACGAAGCGGTTGGGCAGGCACGGTGAGAAAAGCGGGTTGGAGTCGGTGGGGGCATCGAGCCAGGCGGGCCGGCGGGGGTCGCCCTTGTCGGGAACGACGACGCCCTGCTCCTTGAGCCACACGTCCACCAGCGGCACCCCCCACAGGCTCGGGATGATGACGGCATCGGGCCCGAACCGCTCCACCACGACCTTCATCGCCTCCCACGCCAGGCACGACATGAGGTGGCTGCCGGCCCACAAATCCGAGGTGCTACGGGCCTGCTCGATGAACTGCTGCACCGAGCCCACGCTCACGAGGAGCAGCGCGGGGTTTCCCTCAGGATCCGCCGCTCGCGCGCCGGCGAACGCCGAGGCCAGAGCCAAGTGCTCCCAGATGGAGTGGTCGGGCACCCGGGCGTCGGCAGGCAGCAGCCGCCACACTTCACCCAGGTCCAGGCCGCTCGGGGCGCTAACCGGCCCCAGCCGCCAGAGGGTGAGAACCGCCCGACGCAGCAGCTTGGCGGTCTCGACCTCCTCCTTGCCCAACTCGGCGGGGATGAGCTCTTCGCCGAGTACTTCATCGCTCAGGGTAATCGGCTGCGCCCCGGGCACTTCGAGAGCAGCCTCGGGATCGTCGCTTTCGCCCGCCTGGGCCAGGATCCTTCGCATCTCTTCGCCCGCGGCGCGGACGATGCGGCCTGAGGCGTCTACGTACAAATCCTCAAGTTTGTAATGGTCCCCACCCAGAGGGTGGACCAGCTGGGCGCCCGAACGCGACCAAAAGCGTATGGCGGAGCCGAACTTTTTCTTTTCTTCCTTGGGGCGCGGCCACTCGGGGCGATCGGCGGCCGCGGCCCAGGTGTCGGCCAGGTGCGCGGCGTCGCGCAGCGCCTTGCCGAGCCGCTCATGGCCGAAGCAAAACTCGTAGAGTCGGGCCACGGTGCCCCCTTCATGCCCCTCGCGGGTGCGGCTCAAGATCAAGGCTTTTTCTGGGGGATCGTGCAACCACGCGGCCAACTTCGTTTTCCAGATGTTCACCTCGGGCACGGTCATGCGTACCTCCTGCTGTGGTGACACGTGCGAACCCTCGCGGGGCGGAGGCCTCCCGGCGGGCCGCAAACCGGATCTCGGCGCTACCTTGCGTGTCGAGCTCGCTGGGGCGGGTCGCGCATTCGTTACCCCCTTTATCGTCTCCGGAGCGGGGCGGAGAACCAAACGGAGGGACGTGGGTGCAGATTACCTTGACGGCACTCTGCGGCAGGCTTGAGCTATGATAGGTCCCGGGGAGGAGCATTGTCAAGAATGCGCAGCTCCGTCGTGGGCACGGTGACACGATGATCACCGCCGCCGCACTGACCGTGGGCACCAGCCTGTATGAAACCCTCACCACCCTGGCGCAGGCGCCGTCGGCGGGGGCGTGGCTGGCATCGCACCCCAGCGAGCAGGTGCGTGGGAGATTGCCACATTCGCTTCACGCCCTCGAAGCGGTACGCCGCGCTGTGCAGAGGTTGCACTGGGCCGCGGCGGGGGAAGGTTTGGCGCAGTTGCCGCCCGATCTCCCCTCGTGGGGGGCGGAGGTGGCGACGCTGCGCGCCCTGCGGCACGAGCCCGAGTGCCGCCGGCTCCAGCGGCTGGTGCTGCTCGCCAGCGACAGCGAAGCGGGCCTGGCCGCGGCGGGCGCTTTGGGGGCGGCCCTGGCCGCCTGGGAACGTTTGCCGGTCGTGCAGCAGCGGATCGCCGACCTCGACCCGTCCTCACCTGCCCGCTTCAAGGTGGCCGGCTTGCGCAATTTGGTGTCGGCCCTGACCCGGCTTACCAACGACGAGCGTCCCCACACTCCCGTTTTCGTGGTCTCAGGGGGGTTCAAGGCGCAAGTGGCGCTGACCGCGGTGGTGGGCCAGGCGCTGGGGGTGCCGGTCGCGTATCGCTTCGAGGCGTTCCCAGAAACCATCTGGCTTCCTCCCCTCCCGGTGCGTCTCGACCGCGAGGTGCTGGCCCCGGTGGCCGATCTGCTGCGTCAACTCACGATCACGGACGAGGAGTTGCGGAAGCGGCTGGGCGGGCCGCTGACCGAGGGCAATCCGGCGTGGGCGAAGGTGCGGGCGCTGCTGGCGCCGGCGCCCGACGGCGGCGACGATCGGCAGTGGTGCCTGTCACCCCTGGGGCAGCTGGTGCTGGAAATCCAGGACACCGAGCCAACGTAACCTGGCATTGCGCCTGGGCGCGAAGTGAGCGAGCAGTACCCACCGCGCGGCCTCACCCGGCCGGCAAGGGAGCGCAGCACGAGCCGCTGCTTGGGTGCTGCACGCCGAACACGACGTGCCCGAACCCGTGCGTGGTCAGCTTGCCCACCCCCAGCAGGGAGGCGGCGCGCAGGTATGGTAGCGCCGCAGCCCAGTCGCCCTCGTACAGCACCTGGCCGACCAGGCCGCCCAGGGTAAGGTGGGCCCGTTGGCGCGCCGACCGCCGACTGAAGTCCCGCCACGCCACGTCCCCCCGCACGACTGGCACCTCCGCCTGCGGCAGTTGTGCAGGCGGCGCCAGCCAGTCCCACGACAGACTCGCCAGCTTCCAGCGCCGCGCGATGCTCGCCAGCAGGCTGGAAAACGCCGGTGCATGCGCGCAGGGCCTACCGTCCCGCACGAGCCGCAGTGGCGACGCAAACTGCACCAGCAAGGGGTGGCCCAGCGCCGCCGGGGACGGCTGCCAGGGGGTGACAGCTTGAATCCCCAACGGCTGCTCGGGCAAGAACGACACCCGAGCGGCCGTCACCCCCCGCGCCAGCGCCGCCTCCAAGGCAATGCGCAGCTGCGTGTCGTGCGCGCGGGCCGGAGGGAAAAGGCGCACCACCACCTCAAGGCGCTCTGCGCGCCAGCGCACCCGCAACAGCCACGGCGACAGCTGATGCAGCGGCCCACGGCCGTCGCGCCGCCGCGGCTCCCACAAACGAGGAAAGAGGCACTGGTCGGCGAACCGGCACCCCTCACAGCGGCGATGACTGGCGGTGCAGACGAGGTTCTTCAAAGAAGGGCCCAGCGCCCCCCGCACCGTCGAACCCCACCAGCGGGAGTCTGCCCCGGGCGGGTTCCCCTGGGGCCGGAAGCTGCCCACAATGTCGACCGCTTCCCCTCGCATACGGGGATGGTAGCGCGCCCGCGAAAGACGGAAAACGGCCGTCGCTGCCGTAGGTCAAGTAGCCGACCTCGTCGATGACCAGGACCGCCGGGTGGAGGTACGGGGCGAGCGCGTCGCGGAGCCGACCGCTCCGACTGGCCGGCGAGAGATCGTCGATCAGGTGGGCCGCGGTCACGAAGCGGGCCGAGTGACCGAATAGGTACCACGTCCACCATTATTGACAAAACTCCTGGCTGGCCGTAGCCTCACC
>JBBINC010000115.1:0-9670 GCA_037444085.1 Acidobacteriota bacterium
GTCCCTTGAGCAGCTTGATAGCCGCCGCCGTGTAATGGGTCTCGCTCAAGCGCCCGCTCCTTCCCATCGCCGCGCGCCCTCCACCAGGCCACCGCTGATGCGCCACACGGCGGCCTCCGCCAGGCACGGTGCGATCATCGCCTCGTGCGCCGACGAAACGAGGGCAGCGCCGCGGCCGGCGATCCGCCGCACCACGCGCGCCAGCGCCCCCGCATCGAGCTCGGCGTCGACGTCGTCAAAGACCACCATGGGAATCTGATTGCGCATTCTCTCCACTACCGCCATCGCGGCCAGCTTCAGTGCCGTAGCGAGAAGCTTTCCCTGTCCCGCCGAAACCACGTCTCTCGCCGGCGCGCCAGCCAGCACGATTTCCACATCATGCCGGTGCGGCCCGACCAGGGTGTGCACCCGCACCCGCTCGCGGCGGCGCGAGCGGGCCAGAGCCAACCGCAGGCGTCCCGCCACCTCGGCGGGGCTGCCGGGAGTTGCTCCATCCGTATCATTATACCGCAAAACGGGCCGTGCGTGCGACCACTCCAGCGCCGCTAACTCTTGCAGAAAGGCATCTTCCAGCGGCGCCATGGCGGCCAGGCGAAGCTCCAGCACGCGGCTGCCCAGCAGCGCCAGGTGGTGCTCGAACGCCGCCAACTCGTCGTCGCCGGCGCTGCGCTGAAGAGCGGCATTGCGCTGGCGCAGCGCCTGCCGATAGCTCTGCAGGACAAGGTAGGTTTCCGGCCGCAGATAGAAGGACAGGCGATCCAGGAACCGTCGCCGCTCCTCGGGCCCACCCCAGACGAGCTGGCGATCCGTGCTAGAAAACGCGGTGACCGGGAAAAGAGAAAGGTACTCCGCCGCTGCCAATCGGCGGCCGCCCCGGAACAACTGGCGGTGGAGGCGGCGCCCGGCTCGAGCCGTGACCGTGAGATCGATGTGGGCGCTTCCCCTGGCGACCGCGGCCGCGAGCTTGAAACCGCTGCTTCCATGCTTCACCCACGACAACGCCGAGCCGGGACGGAACGACGCCAGGTTTCCGAGCACCGCAACCGCCTCCAGGAGACTGGTCTTGCCGGCGCCGTTGGCGCCCAGAACGGCGACCACTCCTTCCGGCAACGTCAACTCCTGCGGTTGCAGGTTTCTAAAGCCGATGACGGTCAGTGCCCGTAGGCCCACACGCTCACACGCGGATGGGCATGATGATGTAGAGCGTGTCGGCGACGGTACTACCGCTGCCATGGGGCACCATGGCGACGGCGCCGCCCTCGTTGCGCAGCTGCATCTCCACCTCGTCGCTCATCACCGCTGCGAGAAAGTCGATGACGAACTGAGCATTGACCTGGATGGTCATGGGCGGACCCTGGTACTGGCAGGACACCACTTCCGACGCCTGGCCAAGGTCGAAACCCACCGACGCCAGGGAAATAGCGTCGGGCTGAAAACGCATGAGGACGCCGCGAGTACGCTCGGAGGCGAGCAGTCCGACGCGCCGCAGCGCCGCGAGGAGTTCCAGTCGCTGCGCCACCGCCAGATGTGGGTTATCACGTACCAGCACCCGCTCGTACTGGGGAAAGCGCGCTTCGAGGATGCGCGACAGCAGGACTCGCTCCCCGAAACGGAAGGCCAGGTGGTTCTCTCCCTGCGCCAGGTAGACGGGCTCCGCTTCGTTCTCCGGCAAGCGTCGCAGTTGCGCCAACACCTTGCGCGGCAACAACTGCCGGGAAAACGGCGGTATTCCACCGTTATGGCTGTCGCGGGCAAAGGCAAGGCGGTGCCCATCGGTGGCCACCATCTCCACATCCTTCTCGCCCACGTTGATCAGCGCAGCGTTGAATTGGAACTGCCCTTCCTCCGGCGACACCGCGAAGAACGTGAGGTCAATGAGGCGATGGAGCAGTTCCTGCGACACCGCGAATCCCTGGCCCTGGGGAACCTCCGGAAGGGTGGGGAAGTCCTCCGGCCGCAACGACGCGAGCTTCGACTCGTAGGTGCCGGAGCGTACCTCGACACGATCGTCGTTGAGCGCCAGATCCAGCGAATCAGACGGCAAGGAACGCACCATCTCATAGAACATCTTGCCGCGGATCGTCGCCCGTCCCTCCCGACGAACTGCAGCAGCGCACGACGCGATCAGCGTGATGTCCAGGTCGGTAGCGCAGAGGACGAGGCGATCGCCCTGGGCGGTGAGCAGCACGTCGGCCAGAATGGGCATGGTGCTGCGGCGCTCGACGATCCCCTGGATGAGGGCGAGCTCGTCGAGGAGAACGGTGCGGTTGAGGGTAAGGTCCATGAGTAATGCACTCCTCCGCGTGACAGCTTCCAAGAGAGGACAGTGTACCTGTTCGAGGAGAAGAGGTCGAGGGTGTGGATTGTCGGGATGAACGGGGGATGATACGGAAGGAACGGCGGTTGGGCGGGCACAAGGGTGTGGAGAGGACGGCGGATAGAGTGTGGGGAGGTGTGGAGAAGAGGAACCTCGGGCGGTGCAAGGGGTCCGTGAAGCGGTGCGATGTGGGTAACGGTGCACAGGTTTTCCGCCGGTTTCCCAGGTCGAGGAGGGGGGGTGGAGGCGAGGTGTGGGCAAAGGGAATGCAGTGGCTGAGGTGGCCGCGAGGCGAGCGGTACACGGAAAGGTTGAGGGAGGATGGGAAAGCGGTTCTGGCAATGTGGGTCAGCGGAAGTGTTCGAGGAAGGTGGTAAGGGTGGAGGCAAAGGCGGGGTTAGTGCGGCGCTGTTCGGCAATCGCGTCGTAGGAGTAGATGACGGTGGAGTGGTGCTTGCCGAACAGCTTGCCAATTTCCGGGTAGGAGAGGGAGAGGGTCTCGCGGATGAGATACATGGCAACCTGGCGGGGGAACGCGACGGAGCGGCGGTTGTCCCGGCCCTTGAGGTCGGAGACCTTGACTCCATAGTGGTGAGCCACGAAGCGGATGATGTCGGCGGGGGAGGTGTGGCGTTCCTGGGGCAAGACATGGTGGAGGGCAGTGCGGGTGGCGTCGAGACTGGGAGGGGAACCTGAAAGAGCGAAGAAGACGAGGACGCGATTGAGATACCCCTCAAGTTCGCGCACGTTCTCGCGCACGCGGCGCGCCAGGAAGAGGACGACATCATCGGGGAGCTCCACGCCCTCTACGTGGGCTTTCTCGCGAATGATGGCGCACTTCGTCTCCAGATCGGGGGGCTGAATGTCGGCGACCAACCCCCACACGAAGCGGGTGCGGAGCCGTTCCTCCAAACCCTGGATGGCGGCCGGCGAGGTATCCGAGGAGAGCACGATCTGATGACCCGCCTCGTGGAGCGAGTTGAAGGTATGGAAGAACTCTTCCTGCGTTCCCTCCTTGCCGGCAAGGGTGTGGACATCGTCGAGCAGGAGAAGGTCGACGGAGCGATAGGTCTCGCGAAACAGAGCCATGCGATGCAGGCGAATCGAGGTGATGAACTCGATGACGAATTGCTCGGTGGGAACGTAGCGAACGCGGGCCTGCGGGCGGGCAGCGAGGATCTCATGGCCAATGGCGTGGAGGAGGTGCGTCTTTCCCAGGCCTGAGCCGCCGTAGATAAAGAGAGGGTTGTACGCTTGCCCGGGATTCTCAGCCACGGACTTGGCGGCGGCGCGCGCAAACTGGTTGGACGGTCCGGGAACAAATGAGGCGAAGGTGTAGCGGGAGTTGAGCGGGGGGCGAGGAGATGACGCGGCCGCTTGGCGCGCGTCCTCGGGGGCGACGGTGACCGAGATCGGCACAGGACGGCCGGCCAGGGGAGTGGCGAGCTGTTGCAGCAAGGCGAGGTAGTGGTCACGAACGTAGTCTGCGTAGATCTGCGAGGGCGCCTGCAGGCGCAAGGTGCCGGCAGGCGCGCTGGCGACCTCGAGGGGCGCCAGCCAGAGATCGAATTCCTCCGCTCCGAGGCGCTCGGGAAGGAGCTGCTTGAGGGTCGTCCAGAGGAAGTGGGAATCGATCTTCATGCGCGTGCCCGCGGAGGAGCGAGGGTAGCACACGCCCGCCTTGACCGGGAGGGGTGAAAAAGGTAGACTTGCCGGCCCTACCAGCGGGGATGCGGGTCGGGCGAGGAGCGGGATCATGAAGCGGACGTTTCAACCGAATAACCGCCGGCGCAGGAAGAAGCACGGCTTTCGCGTACGCATGCGCACCGCGAACGGCAGACGAGTGCTGGCGGCACGGCGCCGGAAGGGGCGCAAGCGCCTCGCCGTGTGATTTGCGGTGGCGCAAGCTGTGCGGCTGCGGCGGCGCGCCGAGTTCCAACGAGTCTACGCGCACGGGATCAAGGTGGCGGGGCGGTTTCTGGTCCTCTTCTTCATGAGAGGAGAGGAATCGGCGTGTCGGGTGGGAATCACTGCGACCAGACGGATCGGCAATGCCGTGGTGCGCAACCGCGCGCGGCGGCGGGTCCGGGAGTTGGTACGGCGCGATCACGAGGCGGTGGCGGGTCTCAATGGAGACCTGGTGGTCAACGTCCGGCGGGGTGTCGTCGAGGTGGCGTGGTGGGAACTGAAAGAGGACTTCGCCCGCTTAGTGGGGCGGGTGCGGCGGCGGCTATGGGCCGGCGAGCAGCAGTGACCATGCTTCGGGCGTACAAGCGGTGGATGTCGCCATGGCTACCCCCGGCCTGCCGCTTTGCTCCCACGTGCTCGGAGTACATGGCCGAGGCGGTCGAGACGCACGGCCTGACGCGAGGGGTGTGGCTGGGAGTGAAGCGGCTCGCTCGCTGCCACCCGTTTCACCCGGGGGGGTACGATCCGGTGCCGCCGAGGAGGGCGTGATGGAGAAGAGAGTGCTTCTCGCCGTGGCGTTGTCAGGCCTGGTGCTGGTGGTGTGGTACGCACTGTTCGCCCCGGCTCCGCCGCCGCCGGCGGCGGAGCGCCCAGAGCCGATGACCCGCGCCCCGGCGGGCGCCGCGGTGGCCGCGGAAGAAGCGGGCGAGAAGGAAGCTCCGGCGCGAGAGATGCGGCCGGCGGTGGAGGCGGCGCGGGCGGAGGTGCCGGGGGAGGCCGTACTGGAAACGGACGACTTCAGGGTCGTGGTGAACGGCGCGGGCGGGGTGATTTCGTCGATCGTGTTGAAAGGGTATCGCGACGACGAGGGGAACCCGCTTGAGTTGGTGAGCGGAGGGGGGCCGTGGCCGCTGCAGATGAGCGCTGCGGGTCCCTGGAACGACGAGGGCTACGTGCTGACCCGGGAGGGCGATGAGCTCACCCTGCGCTGGAGCGACGGCGAGGGGAACTGGGTTGAGAAGGACGTGGCGCTTGGTCCGGGGCGGTTCGGCCTGGCGGTGGCGGTCCGCGGTGGCGGGCTGGCGGCGGGCGGTGGTGTTGTAATCAGCAGTACCGGTGCGCCCGCGGGCGGCAAGGGCGGCTACTTCGAGCGGCTGTCGGCACTGGTGCGGGCCAACGGCGACATGGAGCGGATCGACGCGGGCAAGGCCAAGGGAGGACAGCGCTTCACGGGGTTGGTGGAGTTTGCGGGGGTGGAGGATCAGTACTTCCTCAAGGTGCTTCTCCCCGAGGCGGGGATGGACGAGGTGGCGGTGGTGGATGAAGGCGGTGGGGTGGCGGTGGTAGCGCAGGGGAAGGGCGCAGTGGTGCGGGGAACCCTGTACACGGGACCCAAGGCTCACGACGTGCTCGTGGGGTATGGTCGGGGCCTGGATCGCACGTTGTCGTTTGGCATTTTTGGAGTGCTGTCGGTCGGGTTTCTGGCGGCGCTGAAGTGGATCTACTCGTGGGCGGGGAACTGGGGTGTGGCGATCGTCGTGCTGACCGCCGCGCTGCGGGTCGTGCTCTTTCCCCTGACCCACAAGAGCACGGTGGCCATGCGCCGGATGCAGAAGGTGCAGCCGAAGATGAAGGCGATCCAGGATCGCTACAAGGAGCGCGCCAAGAAGGACCCGCAGGCGCGGACGCGGATGAACCAGGAGGTGATGGCCCTCTACAAGCAGGAAGGGGTCAACCCGATGGGCGGCTGCCTGCCTTTGCTGCTGCAGCTGCCGATTCTCTGGGCGCTGTACACCCTTTTCGCCTACGCCATCGAACTGCGCCAGGCGCCGTTCGCGCTATGGATCACCGACCTCGCCCAGAAAGACCCGACCTATGTGCTGCCGGTGTTGATGACGGCGAGCATGTTCTTGCAGCAGAAGCTGGCGCCACAGAGCGCCGATCCCGCCCAGCGGCGGCTGTTCCTCATGCTGCCTCTCATTTTCGGCTTCATGTTCATGAGCTTCCCCGCCGGTTTGGTGCTGTACTGGCTGGTCAATAACGTGCTGACCATCGTGCAGCAGGTGGCGACGGAGCGCCTGCTCCGTGAGGCGCCGGTCAAGGGGTGAGGCGAGAAGGGGGGCGCGCCGTTCTTGACGCGCTCGCCGGGGTCGGGGTGGAGGGGGGCGCGCGGCCGGATTTGGCTGTCTTCTTGGAGTTGCTGGGCCGATTCGAGCGGGTGACGAACCTGCGGGGGCCGGCCAGGGCGGGTCGGGCGCTGGTGGACACCCTGGCGGCGCTGGCCGGGGTGGAGTTCCTCTCAGGGGTGGAGACGCTGGTGGATGTGGGCTCGGGAAACGGCTTCCCGGCGATTCCGCTGCTCATCGCCAGGCGGGAGGTGAAGGGGGTGCTGCTGGAGCCGCGGGAGCGTCGCTGGTCGTTCCTGTGCGAGGTGGTGCGCGAGCTTGGACTCGATGCCGTGGTCCGCCGTGAGCGGGTGCGAAGCCACTGGGACGGGCCGTACGGGGCGCTTACCTGCCGGGGCGTGGCGCCGCGGGAGTGGCTGGGCGAGGTGGAACGGCTGGTGGTGCCGGGGGGGGTGGTGATGTGCTGGAGCGGCGGCGGGGGCGTGGGGCGGGAACCGGGCGAGCGTGTGCTACCCTCTCCCCTGTCAACGCCCGGAGGCGGCCTGCTGCACGTCTGGCGTCGATGTTTCACGTGAAACACTCGGGGGAAATCGTGAATCTGCAGCGGGTTGTGGCGGTTGCAAACCAGAAGGGCGGGGTCGGGAAGACGACCACAGCCATCAACCTGGGCGCTGCTCTCGCCGCCTGGGAGCAGAACGTGCTGTTGATCGATCTCGATCCCCAGGCCAACTGTTCTTCGGGAGTCGGCTGGGAGGGAGGGGAGATCAGCTCCTACGAGGTGCTGAACGGAACCGCCGACCCGGCCGAAGCAATCGTGTCAACCAGGTTGCCCAACCTCTCCCTGCTCCCGTCCCGGCGGGATCTGGTGGGTGCCGAGGTCGAGCTGTGGGGCGAGCCCGATCGCGCCGAACGCCTGCGAGCCGTGCGCGCCGGGATCCCCCCGAGCTACCACTGGGTGCTGGTGGACTGCCCGCCCTCTCTGGGTATTCTCACCGTCAACGCGCTGGTCGCCGCCGACGCGGTGCTGATCCCGATTCAGTGCGAGTATTTCGCCCTGGAGGGGGTGAGCGAGCTGATGCGCACGCTCGAGCGCGTGCGTTCCGCCTGGAATCCCTCACTGGAGGTGGAAGGCGTGGTGCTGACTCTCTACGATGAGCGCCTGAGCCTCGCCAGGCAGGTCGTCGAGGACGTGCAGAAGTTCTTCGGCGCGGGCGTCTTCAACACCGTCGTGCCGCGCAACGTGCGTCTCGCCGAGGCGCCGTCGTTCGGGCAGACGATCCTCGAGTACGACATCAGGAGCCGCGGCGCGAAGGCGTACATCGATCTCGCCGGTGAGGTGCTGCGGCGGAGGTTGCATGGGAAAGCCGCGACTGGGTAAGGGTATCGCCGCCCTGCTGCCCGAGCCCGCCGACCGCGGCCGGGGGGTGGTCGAGGTGCCGGTGGCAAGCATCGAGCCGAACCCGCTGCAGCCCAGGAGAACGTTTTCCGAGGCCGGGCTGGAGGATTTGGCGCGCTCGCTGCTGGAGGTGGGCATGCTGCAGCCGGTGGTGGTGACGCGCGGGGCGTCCGGCGGGTACGTGCTGCTGGCTGGCGAGCGCCGCTGGCGGGCGGCGCGCAGGGCGGGCCTGGCGACGATTCCGGCGGTTGTGCGTGATGCCGCCGGCGACAGCGAGACCCTGGCGGTGGCGTTGATCGAGAACCTGCAGCGGGAGGATCTCACCCCCATCGAGGAGGCGCGCGCCTACCATCACCTGCGGGCGGAACTGGGGCTGTCCCAGGAGGAGATCGCGCAACGCGTCGGCAAGGATCGCTCCACCGTCGCCAACTCCCTGCGCTTGCTCCAGCTTCCCCTCGCCGTGCAGCAACTGGTGGATGCGGGATTGCTTTGGGGTGGGCATGCGCGCGCCCTGGCCGGGGTCGAGAGCGCCGAGCAACAGCGCGAGATGGCGGAACGATGCGTGGCGCACGGTTGGAGCGTGCGGGAACTGGAGGCGCGGCTGCACCCGCGAGCTCGGCGGGGGGCCCCGCAGCGCGCCGCGGATGCAGACACACGCGCGGCCGAAGAGCGGTTGTCCTCGGTCTTAGGAGCGCACGCGGAAATCCGCCGGCGTCGGCGTGGCGGCGAGGTGATCATCCGCTTTCGCAGCGAGGACGAACTTATCCGGCTGTTCAAGCGGCTCACCCGGGAGGAGTGATGGGCAAGGCAGAGGCGGCGCTGGCAGGGTTTCTCGATCGCGGTTGCTCGATCAAGGGAGATGTGACCTTCTCCGATCTCCTGCGTGTTCACGGCCACGTCGTAGGCAAGGTGGCGAGCGAGCATGAGCTGTTGGTGGGAGAGGGAGGGGTGGTGGAGGGGGAGGTGGTGGTGGGGAACCTGGCGGTGGCCGGGACGGTGCGGGGGACGGTACGGGTCAAGGAGCGCATGGTGGTTCACTCCTCAGGACGGGTGTACGCGGAAGTGTTTGCACCCAGGTTGGTTGTGGAGGAGGGCGGGGTTCTGGACGGAGTCGTGCACATGAGCCGAGAGGGGGCTCTTGACAGCACCGGGAAGAAGGGATAGCGTGGAGCGTCTTTGATACTGAGACGCTTGGAGGTCGGCATGAAGCGCGCGGAGAAGTACTTCATCCAGTTTCTGCGGGACAACAACCAGAAAGTCACCAAGGAACGCCTGCTGCTTCTCGCCGAGCTCTTCAACACTTCCGGCCACCTCGACGCTGACACTCTTCTGTTCCAGCTTCGCAACCAGGGGAAGAAGGTCTCCCGGGCGACCATCTATCGCACCCTCGATCTCCTCGTGCAGGCCGGGCTGGCGCGCAAGTCGCGACTCGGCCGCGAGCACTACGTCTACGAGCGGGTCACGCCAGGCCGAAGCCATCACCACATGGTGTGCACCGCCACGGGCAAGATCATCGAGTTCTGGGACGGCGACGTGGATGAGTCGCTGCGGCGCATCTGCCAGGAGAAGGGCTTCCATCCCAGCTACATCTCCATTTCGATCCAGGGTGAACTGCTCAACGCCGGAGACCGCGACTAGGATCTTTCGACAAAGCGCCCGAGCCTCGGCTGGCGTCGTCGTCTCGCCCCGGGGGCACCATTGGCGGCCTCGCCTTCGCCGGATTCCCGGCAGTTTCTGAGAATTCGCCCCCCTTCCCACACCGCTGCTGCAGGTCTCGAACACCGCCCCAAAAGCCTCCACCGCTCCCGGCGCCACGGGGTTTGTTAGGTATGCTTGACATGGCGCCTGGAACCGCGTACGATCGCCGCTGAAGGTGCCCTCTCCCCCCGGGGCGCCAGCCAGCATGAGCGATACCGCCGACTT
>JBBINC010000116.1:0-9628 GCA_037444085.1 Acidobacteriota bacterium
CCCGACCACGCCCCCACCCAGCCCCCGCGTGATGGCAGGGCGGGTCGTGCCCGTGTCGGTGACCGCGCCTGTCCGGCTCGCCGCCCCCCGCGCCATGCTCCGTGTCGTTCCGGGCCTCGTCAGGCAACCATCACCGGTCGAACACACGATTTCCGGATACCCCGCCGTCTTGCACTCTCCCAACCTCCGTCTCGCGCCGGGAACGCCAGGAGACGAAGGGGCCAGCAAACCCGTGATTCGGACGGGGTGCGGCGCCGGTGACGGGCTTGCAACTCGGCGGCTTGCCGCCTATACTGAGAACATCCATGGTTGCTGCGATCCTGCGCCAGGTGGCCGGCGGGACTTCGCGAACACGCGAGGAAGGCACGCTCATCGCGGCGTTCCGGCGGCAAGTCGAACGCGCTCTCCAGGAGGGCCGCTGGAGGTTCGCCGATCATTTCTGCGACAAGATCCTCGCCGAAGACCCCCGCAGCATCGACACGTGGCTGCTCAAGGGCCATCTCGCCTGGCATCGCTTCCGCGACGCCGGGACGGCGATCGACTGCTACCGGCAGGTGCTGGTACTGGGCGCCCACGATTCCTCTCGGGTCGAGGTCGGCGAGGCGCGCCGCGCCATCGCGGAACTGGCCGAGCGATACTCCTGACCTCGATCCCTGGCGCCCCACGCCGGCGGCTCAAGGCGGCGGGTGCTTTCTCATCCACAACCTGCGCTCCACCGCCCCCCCCTGCTCCGTCACCACTCCCGGCGCGCCTCGCCGCAACTCGCCGGGCAACGGCCAGACCTCCACCGCCCGCGGAAGCTGGCGAGCGAATACCCAGACGGTGCGCATGCGCCGGGGCCACGGGTCCAACCACCTTTGCTGGCCTGGCTGGCGTATCACCGGCTGCGACCGCGACCGGGCTGCTTCCCGATCGCTGTCCCCCTCGGCCCCGGTAGCCACGTACAGGACCCCGTCGCCTCCCAATTCGAGCCAGAGGTAACCCTCCGTCTCCTCGGGCAAATCGAAGCGCACACCACCGTCAGGGAGCCTGATTCCTTCGTCCATCTCCATCCGGATCGGATCCAGCACCAACACCTCGTCCAGGGTGCGCGGATGGGACACGAGCCGCGGGTATCCCCACGGCTGACGTGGGGGTCTCCCCAGCAGCAGCGGCACCGGGAGGTCATCCGGCTCCCGTGCCGAAAGCGAGAAGTGCCGGCGCAGCACGAACGCCGGTCCGCTGGCCAGTACGTTGGCGCCGACGCCGACCACATCCAGCGCCAGCAGCACTCCGCCCACCGGCGTCGGCGAGCGCACCTCCACGGCCAGCACGTTCTCCCCTTGCCGCAGCAGGTGGCCGATGTCGTACAGGTCCAGCCGGAATCCTGGCCGACTCCACCCGCACGCCGCCGGCGTGCCGTTGGCGTAGACCACATACTCGCGGTCGCCGCACACCTTCAGCAGTGCCTCGCGGGGTGGCGAGGCGAGGGTGAAGTTGGCCACGAAGAGGCCAACGGCCGGGGCCAGGCGGTGGAACTGGTCGGTAACCCACATCCACTGCGCTCGCCCGGTGGCGTGGGAGAGCTCCTTGATCCAGAAGCGATGCACGACAACCAGGGCCAATGCCGCGGCGAGCAGCACGACCAGCAGCGCCCCCCATCGTGATGTCGCGTCCCGCTGCCTGCGCACCGGGTAAGAGTAGCAACACCCGCCGCCCACCGCGTTGACACCCCGGCGGGACTCCCGTAGAGTGCCGGCACAGGATGGACAGAGGATCGGTCCTCGCAGTGATCCCCGCCAGGTATGCCTCGACCCGGTTTCCCGGCAAACCGCTGGTCTCGCTGCTGGGGGTTCCCATGGTCGCGCACGTCGTCGCACGGGTACGCGAGGCCGGCATCGCGACCGAGATCGTCGTCGCCACCGACGACGAGCGCATCGCCGCCGCCGCGCGGCAGGCTGGGGCCGCGATCGCCATGACCGGCGAGGCGCCGTCGGGCACCGACCGCGTCGCCCAGGTGGCCCGCGGCCGCGAGGCGGCCGTGGTGCTCAACGTACAGGGCGACGAGCCGGCGCTCCCACCAGAGAACCTGCGCGTCCTCGCAGAGTTCCTTCTCGCCCACCCAGAAACGCCCATGGCGACGCTGGCGCTGCCCGGGCGAGAGGGCGACCTCACCGACTCCAACACCGTCAAGGTGGTGTGCGACAGCTCCGGGCGCGCCCTGTACTTCTCCCGCGCCCCCATCCCCTACCCGCGGAACCACAGTTCGAAGGCGCCCTGGCGCCATGTCGGGCTGTACGGTTTCCAGCGTCCGGCCCTGCTGCAGCTCACCTCTTGGCCGCCCGCCGAGCTCGAACGCGTGGAGGGGTTGGAGCAGTTGCGCGCCCTGTGGCACGGCATGGCGATCCAGGTCTTGCCCGCCTTAGGGGAGTCAGTTGCCGTGGACGTCCCGGAGGACGTGCCGCGCGCCGAGGCGGCGCTGCGCGCCCGCGACACCGCTTACCCGACGGGCGGGAACTCGAAGGAGGACAGGGAGTGGCCACCAAGCTCGTGTTCGTGACCGGCGGCGTCGTTTCCTCTCTTGGCAAGGGCATTGCCGCCGCCTCCATGGGGGCACTGCTGGAGGCGCACGGCTTCTCGGTGAGCATCATGAAGTGCGACCCATACATCAACGTCGACCCCGGCACCATGTCGCCCTTCCAACACGGCGAAGTGTACGTCACCGACGACGGCGCCGAGACCGACCTGGACCTGGGCCACTACGAGCGTTTCACCGCCCTGGTCACGTCGCGCCGTAACAACCTGACCACCGGCAAGGTGTACCAGACGGTGATCGAAAAGGAGCGCCGGGGCGACTACCTGGGCTCCACCGTGCAGGTCATCCCGCACATCACCGACGAGATCAAGAGCTGCATTATCGCTGCCGCTGAAGGGCACGATGTGCTCATCGTCGAGATCGGTGGTACGGTCGGCGACATCGAGTCGTTGCCGTTCCTCGAGGCGATCCGCCAGCTTCGCCTCGACGCCGGGCGGGGCAACGCCATCAACGTCCACGTCACACTGGTGCCCTACTTGCCTGCCTCCGACGAGCTGAAAACCAAGCCCACCCAGCACTCGGTGAAGGAGTTGCGCGCCATCGGTGTGCAGCCCGACATCCTCGTGTGCCGGGTCGACCGGCCGCTGCCGGCCGAGATGCGGCGCAAGATCGGCCTGTTCTGCAACGTGGAAGAGCGCGCGGTGATCCCCGCCCGCACCGTCGAGACCATTTACGAGGTCCCCCAGCGCCTGGCGGCCGAGGGCCTCGACCGCATCCTTCTCGAACTCATGAACCTTCCCGCCGGCAAGGGCGACCTCTCCAAGTGGCAGGTGATCGTCGACAAGATCAAGAACCCCGCCCGCGAGGTGCGCATCGGCATTGTCGGCAAGTACGTCAACCTGCAGGACTCGTACAAGTCGCTGAACGAGGCGCTGCGGCACGGAGGCATCGCCACCCAGGCGCGCGTCGAGCTGGTGTTCATCGACTCCGAGAAGCTCGAGCACGAGGCCTACGTCGAGGAGCTGTTCCAGGTGGACGGCATTCTCGTTCCCGGTGGTTTCGGCAAGCGTGGCATCGAGGGGATGATCCGCGCCATCGAGCTGGCGCGCGGCCACCGCGTGCCGTACTTCGGTATCTGCCTCGGCTTGCAGACGGCGGTGATCGAGTTCGCCCGCCACGTCTGCCAGCTGGAGCGTGCCAACTCCTCGGAATTCGCCAGCGACCCACCCTACAAGGTCATCTACAAGATGCGCGAGCTGGTGGGGGTTGACGCCATGGGCGGCACCATGCGGCTGGGCAAGTACCCGTGCGTGCTCAAGCCGGGGTCGCGGGCCTGGGAGGCGTACCGCGCCGACCAGGTGTGGGAGCGTCATCGCCACCGCTACGAGGTCAACCAGGACTACATCCCCATTCTCGAGGAGCACGGACTTCGCGTCACTGGCCGCTCGCCGGACCGCATCTTCGTGGAGATGATCGAGATCCCTGACCATCCCTGGTTTGTCGCCTGCCAGTTCCACCCAGAGTTGAAGTCCAAGCCGTTCGCCCCACACCCGCTGTTCGTCGCCTTCGTCAAGGCCGCGCTGGAGTACCAGCAGCGCCGCGCCGGCCAGGCGCTTGCCACCGTCGGCCCCTTCGAGGAGGGGACCGCACTGACCGGCGAAGCCGAGCTGCTGCCCGAGGTCGCCCCGAACGGAAGGTGCGGATAGATGGACAGTTTCTGCCCGCCGCCGGCCCGTCTCACCTCCTCCATCACCGTCGGCGCCGGTCATCCCCTGGCGATCATCGCCGGGCCGTGCGTCATCGAATCGGCCGAGCAGGTACTGGCTCTGGCGCGCGAGCTGCAACGCGAAGCGGCGGCGTTTGGCGTACCCATGGTTTTCAAGGCCTCCTTCGACAAGGCCAACCGCTCGTCCCTGGAGTCGTTCCGGGGGCCGGGGCTGCGCGACGGCCTGGCCGCCCTGGCCGCCGTCAAGGCCGAAACCTCCCTGCCCCTCCTCACCGACGTGCACGAGCCGGCGCAGGCGGAGGCCGCCGCTGAAGTGGTGGATGTCCTGCAGGTTCCCGCCTTTCTGTGCCGCCAGACCGACCTGCTGCTCGCCTGCGGGCGCAGCGGGCGCGCGGTGAACATCAAGAAGGGGCAGTTCATGGCCCCTCACGACATCGCCCACGCAGTCGCCAAGGTCTCATCCACCGGCAACCGCGACGTCACCCTCACCGAGCGCGGCGTGTCGTTCGGCTACAACAACCTGGTGGTGGACATGCGCGCTCTTCCGATGATGCGCCGCGTCGCCCCGGTGGTCTTCGACGTCACCCACTCGCTGCAGTTGCCGGGCGGTTTGGGACACGCCACCGGCGGCGCCCGCGAGTACCACCTGCACCTCGCCCGCGCCGCCGTGGCGGCGGGAATCGATGCGCTGTTCGTCGAGGTCCACGCCGATCCGCCGCACGCCCGCTCCGACGCCGCCACCCAGCTGTCCGTGATCGAATTCCGCACCCTCCTGGCGCACGTCGTGGCGGTGCGCGCCGCCGTCCAGTCGCTGGACCAATAACCGCCCGCCGGACGGGCCGAGTAGCCCCGTGAACCTTCGCCAGCCCGCCCCGTAGACTGCGGTGATATCGTGAACGCGAACCTAGGAGGATGCCCATGAGCGTCATCACCACGCCCCTGTACTTCGGCCTCGCCGCCGCCATTCTCTTCGTCGCCTACCTCGTCGTGCGCACCCGCTACAAGAAGGCGGGGCCGGACGAGGCGCTGATCGTCTACGGCCGCCGCAAGCTTACCGGGCGCAAGGTGCGCGACGAGAAGGGCGAGGTGGAGAGCTTCCGCATCGTGCGCGGCGGGGGCACGTTCGTCTGGCCGGCGTGGGAAGCCGCCGAGATCCTCTCCCTCAAGATGATGACCCTGGACATCGACCTCAAGCGGGTCTACACCGTGCAGGGCATCCCCATCAACGTCAAGGCGGTGGCACAGGTCAAGATCAAGGGCGACATCGACCACATCCGCCGCGCCGCTGAGGGATTCCTGGGCGTGCCGCCCCAGCAGGTCCAGGGCACCATCAAGGAGACCGTTGCCGGCCACCTGCGCGGCATCATCGGCACCTTGACCGTCGAGGAGCTGTACCGCGACCAGCGGCGCTTCCAGGAGCGTGTGCGCGAGGAGGCCAATCTCGACCTCGAGGGCATGGGGTTCGAATTCAAGTCATTCGTCTTTCAAGAGATCCAGGACGACGAGGGGTATTTGAACGCCCTCGGCCAGCCCAAGATCCAGGAGGCGCTCAAGAACGCCCGCATCGCCACGGCCCAGGCCGACCGGGACGCCACCCTGGAGGAGGAGGCCGCCCGCCAGACCAGGCAGGAGAAGAAGTTCGCCGTCGACACCGAAGTGGCGGAGGCGGAGAAGGCGCTGAAGATGAAGAGGGCCTCCATCCAGGAAGAGGTGGACGTGGCCCAGGCCAGAGCCACCAAGGCCGGCGAGATGGAGACGAAGGTCCAGGACATCGCCATCGCCGGCCGCGAGGTGGAGCGCCAGAAGCTCGCCTTCGACGCGCAGGTGCGCGAGCAGGCCGACGCCCGCAAGTACGAGGCCGAACGGCTGGCCGACGCGGAGCAGTACCGGGTCGAACGCCAGGCGGCCGCCGAGCGCAAACGCCGCGAGGAGCTGGCGCTGGCGCTCAAGGCCGAGGGGCTCGCCAAGGCCGAGGCCGAGGCGGTGCAGCGGCGCAGCATCGGCCTCGCCGAGGCGGAGGCGATCCAGGCGAAGGGACAGGCGGAGGCCGAAGCGCGCCGCCTGCTCGCCGAGGCGCTCAAGCTCTACAACGACGCCGGCCTGTCGATCGAGGCGCTGAAGGTTCTGCCCGAGATCGCCGCCGCCATCGCCGAGCCGCTGTCGCGGGCAGGCAGCACGACGATCATCAGCCAGGGCGGCGGCGAGGGCTCGGGCACCGGCGCCGCCAAGCTCTCCGAGGACGTGGTCAAGGTCCTCTCGCAGCTCACCCCGATCATGCAGCAGCTCGCCGGCGTGGACCTGCAGCGCTTCCTGCAGGACATCTCCCGCCTGCCCGGCGCCGTCGTCGGACCTGCCACGACAGCGGCGCCCAGGGAGTCGGGGAAGGCCTGACGAATGGCCGACGCCACCGAGCTGGCCGACCTGCTCTTCCAGCTTCGCGCGGTGGACACGCCGCTGAAGAAGCTCAAGGTGCTGGCGCACGCGTGGCGGACGGTGCGCCGCCTCACGCCTGGCGAGCGGCGTGACATCGCCGCCCATATCGGGCTCGACGAGGCCGAGCGGCTGATCGAGCACATCGGCGTGAAGGACGGCGCCGTGACCCCGGCGCTGCTGCTCGAGGCCATCCACGGCGCCGAGAAGGCCGATCCGGTCAAGCTGCGCGCCCTCCTGGCGTCGCTTCGCGACCCCGATGGTCGCCACGACCTGATCGCGCGCGGCGTCGCCGCCGCCAGCGCCGCGCTGGCCGCCGGAGAGACCGAGACGATCTTGGAGCCGGCTGCGCCGCCGCCGGCGCCCCCGTGGCTGCCGCCGGTGCTGGCCTCGGCGCTCGCGGACGAGGAAAACGGGCGCGACCAGGATGGCGAGGAGGAGGTCGAGTCACGCCTGGCGCCCTCACCCCCACCTTCGTCCCCCGAGCAGCCCGCCGCCGCCCGCTCGCCCGGGACGACCACGACCGCCTCGGCGGCCCCACCTTCCGCACCGCCGCCGGCACAACCCCAGGCAGCGGAGCCCCGCTGGGGTGCCGTGCTCGGCCGCGCCCCCTCGCCGCCCACCGAGATAGCCGCCGCCGCCCCGGTTGGCAAGGACCGTCCCGCCGGATCGCTGCTCGCTCGACTCGCGGACCTGCACCGCAATCGCCTCCGCCTGGCGTCACTGCCGCTCGCCCAACTGCTCGCCCTGGTCGAGAGCTTCACCGATGGGTGGCAGCGGCGGCGGGCCATCCAGACCCTCCTCTCCACCCCGGCGCCGCCCGCCCTCCCCGACGCGCTGGCGCTGATCGAGACTCTGGCCGCACCGCGCGACCGCACCTGGTGCCTCTCGCTCATCCTCGCCAGCGGCGCGCTGGGGCACGACGACATCGAACGGCTGCTTGACCTGGCTGACTCGCCGGCGCTGCGTCGCCGTCTCACTCGCCGCTAGCGCCGCACGATTCAGCCAGCGGTCACCTGGTGACCACCGGCGCGGCGCGCCGGTCCCGGGGAGACTCACGTCGCCGCCGCCGGGCGGCCCCTCACTGCCGCGGCGCTACCGGGGTCGCCACTCGTCCACTGGCACCGCCACCCCCCACCCCTCCCCGTCGCGCGGCGCCACCGCCACGTCCCAGTCCAGCTCGGCGGGGGCATAGAACGCCGGGTAGCGCAGGAAGAGCGCGTCACCGGTGTGAGTCGGCGCCGCCTCCAGTAGAGGACGGCGCTGCGCCCCTGGCAGGCGCACCTCCCGCACCACCCCGCCGGCGAACACCAGCTGCCGCTCGGCGCGGCAGAAGAAAAGCGTCGTGTGCGGACCGACCCGTGGCGCCCACTCCGGCCCCAGCGTGTTGATCCGCGGCTCCAGCGGCGCGCCCGGCTGACCCGGCATGGCCAGCCAGAGGTCGCTGGAACCGAACGCGTGGGAGGTCCACACCAGGGCCCCGTCGTCCGCGCCGAACGCCTGCCCGTCGCCGATGCTCTCCCCGGCGGCACGTTCCACCTTCTCCAGTGCCCCCCAGGGCTCGCGGAGACTGGCCCGGCGCGAGGCCAACAGGGCGATCGGCTCACCCTCGCGACGCACTTCGACCAGCAGCGAGGTCTCGCCGTCGTTCACCCACGTCACCGCCGCGCTGGCATCCTCGGACAACCCGGGCAGCAGCACCGGCTGCGGCGCGCTCCAACCGCTGCCAGTCCACTCGCTGCGATACGGCCTCCAGCCACCCACGGCCCATGGCGCGAGCCCGGCCTCGCTCGCCATGCCAGGTCGCACCGCGCCCCGCGGCGCTGCGTCCTCACTGATCGGGGGCAGCAGTCCGGCCCCGAAATAGAGCACCTTGCCGCCGGCCAGGGGGACCGGAGTGCGCTCCAACCCCGACGAGTTGACCTTGGCAGCGTCCGCCCGGCCCGTGAACTCGGCAGGCGTCTCGTCCAGCGCCCGGGGCAGGAAGCGCGCCCGGTACGAGCGGAACTGGTACAGCTCCGCCGCGTCCAGGATCAGCAGCTTCGCGCCGACCATCGCCGAGGAGCCGGGCCGCGGCACCACCGCCACCTCCTGGCCGGCCTTGAAGGCCTCCAGATCGGCGTTGCGCGCCTCGGCGACGCACACCGTGTCCGGCGTCACCCGCGCCTTCACCACCAGATCCGCCTCCAGCACGGGAATCGGCCGCCCGTCGCGGCGCATCACCGCCTGCAGCGACTCTGGCAGCCCGCCCTTGATCTCCACCTCCCAGACCTGGCCCCGCTGCCCGGCCTCCCCTTCGACCTCCCGCACCATCGCCATCCGCCCGAAGACGATGGTGTCCGGCTGTGGCACCGGCGCCGTCACCTCCTGCACGCCGCATCCGGCGGCGACGATTGCTGCCATGCCGGCAACGCCCCATCGGCGCATGACTCGCCCTCCCCGACGACCACCCAGGCGCGGGCGGTCGAACGGGTATCATAGCGCGGATGCTGCGCCTCTCCCGCGCCGAATTCGAGTGGGCCGTTGCCCGCGCCCTGGACGGTCTGCCCCCCGAGATCGCTTCCTACCTCGACAACGTCGCCGTCGTCGTCGAAGATGAACCCACCGAAGACGCACTCCGTGAAGTCGGACTGGACCCCGAGACCGAAACCCTCTTCGGTCTCTATCAGGGCGTCTCGCTGCCCGAGCGGGGCGCCGACTACAGCCTGGCCCTCCCCGACCGTATCGTCATATACCGCCTGCCCCTGCTCGACGAATGCGAGACCCGAGAGGATCTCATCCGGGAGATCCGCGACACGGTGGTGCACGAGATCGGGCACTACTTCGGCCTCGACGAAGAGGATCTACCCTGAGTCGGCGACTCGGCCTCCCTCTCAACCTCCGCGCCTGGCCCCCCAGTTCGGCGGTTTGGCTCAGCAGTTCCGTGTTTTCAGTGGAGGCATCCGCAAACGCGCCAC
>JBBINC010000117.1:0-9589 GCA_037444085.1 Acidobacteriota bacterium
GCGGAGGCCAGCGGAGGGGAGCTTTGCTCCCCGCAGCGTGGGGGCTCGGGGGGCTGGAGCGAGGGCGGTTGGGTGGGCGGAGAGCGGAGCCCCCCGCACACGAAAGCCCGTGGGGCCGGCGAAACCCCCCGACAACAGGCCACGGGCATGCGCGCGTTGAGCGGAAGCAGGCCTGGCCCCACGCTCGACTGAGTCGATGCTGGGAATCGGTGCGAGGGTTGGGCCAGGCCGACCGGCCCAACCGAGATCTCCGGCTCTAGCGGGGGGCGGCGGTCTCCGGCGCCGCGAATGACGGCATCACCCCGCCCAGCACGCGCACCGTGTCGCGGGCGATCACCCGCTCCTCGTTGGTGGGAATGACCGCCACAACAACCCGGGAGTCGTCGGTGGAGACCACGACTTCCTGGCCCCTGGGCGCTGTGCCGTTGCGTTCGCGGTCAAGGTGCACGCCGAGGAACCCCAGCGGCGCCGTGGCCATGGCTCTCACCTTCACGGAGTTTTCGCCGATGCCACCGGTGAAGGTGATCGCGTCAACGCCGCCCATGGCGGCTGCGTAGGCGCCGATGTACTTGGTGATTCGGTAGCAGAACACGTCGAGGGCGAGCTGGGCGTGGCGGCTGCCTCGCTCGCACGCCGCCTCGATCTCCCGCATATCGGAAGACACTCCTGACAAGCCGTACAACCCCGAGTGCTTGTTGAGCATGGCGTTGAGCTGCGCCAGGGTCAACTCCTCCATGGCCATCGTCCAGGGGAGGATGGCGGGGTCCAGGTCGCCGCAGCGGGTGCCCATGACCAGCCCCTCAAGGGGAGTGAAGCCCATGGTGGTGTCAACCGAGCGTCCGCGATCCACCGCGGCCATCGAACAGCCGTTGCCGAGGTGGCAGGTGACGATCTTCATCTCGTCCAACCGGCGACTCAGCCGCCGGGCCGTGCGGATCGCCACGTAGCGGTGTGAGGTGCCGTGGAAGCCGTAGCGGCGGATGCCATGCCGCAGATAGAGATCGTAAGGGAGAGCGTAGATGTACGCCCTCGCCGGCATGGACTGGTGGTAGGCGGTGTCGAACACGGCGACGTGCGGGACGTTGGGTAAGAGCCCTCGCGCGGCACGTAACCCACGAAGGTTATGAGGGTTATGAAGAGGAGCCAGGACCACGCACTCCTCGATGCCGGCTTCCACTTCGGGAGTGATCAGCTCCGAGGACGCGAATCTCTCACCGCCGTGGACCATGCGATGCCCCACCGCCTCGATCTCGCTGACCTCGGAGAGCACGCCGTGTTCGGGGTGGACAAGAACCTTGAGGATTCGCTCCACCGCCGCGCGGTGTTCGAGGATCTCGGAGATCTCCTGGAACGGCTTGCGGCCGTCCACGTCGAGAGTGAGTCGGGAGTCGGAGAGGCCGATCTTCTCCACGCCGCCCCGCGCCAGAGCGCGGTCGGTGTCCGCCTCGATCATCTCCAGCGAGGTCTCGATCACCTGGAACTTCGCCGAGGACGAGCCGCAATTCAACACCAGTACCTTCATGGTCTCAACGTCCGTTTCTCGCGCCGCCGGCGGGCGCGGTCATCCCAGCTTGGGGGTGTCGTCGGGGAGGCGGTCGAGCCGCGCACGGCTCTCGTCGTAGCGGAAGAACCCCCGCCCGACCCGCGCGCCGGTGTGGCCGGCGCGAACCAGTTTGCGCAGCAGGGGGCAGGGCCTGAACTTGGACTCGCCGGTCTCGTGGAAGAGATACTCCATCCAGGTGAGGATCTTGTGCAGTCCCACCCGATCCGCCCATTCCAGCGGTCCGTTGCGAAACTCATAGCCGAGCTTGATCGCAAGGTCTACCTCGGCGGCACTGGCGACACCCTCCATGACCACGTGGATGGCCTCGTTGATGAGCGGCAGCACCACCCGCGTGGTCACAAACCCGGGCGACTCGAATACCTCGATGGGCACCTTGCCGAGGACGCGAACGAAGTCCCTGGCGGTGGTGAACGCCTCGTCGGACGTCACCTGCCCGCGCACGATCTCGACCACTGGTGCAGTGGTGACGGGATAGAGGAAGTGGATGCCGAGAACCCGCCGGGGGGCGTCGAGGCCCTGCGCCAACTCGGTGATGGAGAGGGTCGAGGTGTTGACGAGAATCGGAGTCGCACCGGGGAGGAGGTCGTCCAGCTCCGAGATGAGCTGCTTCTTCGCCGCAAAGTCCTCCTGGATCGTCTCGATGATCAGGTCGCAGTCGAGGATGTGATCGAGTTCCGGAGTGAACTCGATGCGCGAGAGGATCGCCTTCTTCTCCGACGCGGTGAGGCTCCAGCGCTGGATGCCGCGGTCGAGACTCTCCTCCAGCATGGTCTTGACCTCCGCGGCGCGCTCCTCGTGCAACTCCCGCACGACGACGTTGAGCCCTGCCTGGGAGACGCGCGTGGCGATCGACCGCCCCATCATCCCCCCGCCAATCACGGCAATGCGGTGCAGTTCCTGGTCACTCATGGTTGTGAGAAATAGCGCAAGCGGCCCGCGCTGTCAACGCGCGCGTCCTCATCAGTGCGCTTCCTTAGAAAGGGCATGAGGAAGGTTGAGCGCGTGAGCTGATGAGTTCGATACGCCACGCGGGTCTCACCCCTTGCTCGGAGCATCGCGCTCTCGCGGCCCTCGCCGGAAAGCTGACCTCGACTGCGGCAGTTGGTCCGACGAGCTCCCTCTCGGCGCCGCCCGGTGAGCCCGCGCACGCCGGCGGTGGCCTCAAAAAGTGGTAGGATTCTCCCCCATGATGGGACTGGTGCTTTCGCTCGTTCTCTCATCCATGATGGGTGCCGCGATGCCCCCCCCCGAGCAGCGGTCGCCGTTTCCTTCGGTGAACCTGCGGGATCGGGATGGCCAGATCCGGCCTCTCGTCGAGCTGCTGGCTGAGGCGACGGTGTTGAACTTCTGGGCCACGTGGTGCGGCCCGTGCCGGCACGAGCTGCCCGAGCTGGAGCGGCTGGCGGCGGACCACAAGGGGCGGCCGCTGCAGGTGCTGGCGATCAACCTGGACAGCCCTCGCGCCGCGGTGGAGGCGTTCATCGCCAACACCGACCTGCTCCTGCCCGTCTACTTCATGGATGCGAGGACGCAAGCTTCGCTGGGTATCGACAAGATTCCATTCACCGTACTCCTGGATGGGGAGGGCAGAGTGGTGCGCGTGTATCGGGGGTACTCCAAGGAGGGGATGCAGGACCTCAGAGAGCAGGTGGGTACCCTGCTCGGCAAACGCGGTGGCCGGGAAGGAACGTGATATGCGTCAAGTGCTGGTTGGTCTGGCAGGACTGTGCCTCGCGGCGCCCGCGGCGTTGGCCCAGGGCCACGCCGGGAGCATCGAGCTGACGCCCACCGTCGGGTACTGGTTCGGTGATACCCTGGCGAGAGGCACCGTCAATGCCTTCGACTTCGACGTCACGGTGGACGACACCTCCGCGGCGGGCGTGCGGATCTCGTACCGCTTCACTGAGAACTGGGCGCTGGAGGGTGGTCTGATGCGCTTCAACGCCGACCTGGTGACGGGGCGCAAGGAGCTCTTCGGGGGCGCCGAGAAGCTCGGGGAGATGCGCGGCGACGTCGCCGAGATCGGCTTCGAGGGGAGCTTCGGGCGCAACCGGCTGGTTCCCTTCCTGGCCGGCGGCATCGGTGCCATGCGGCTCGACCCGAATCTGCCCAACGCCAGTGCGGATACGCGCTTCGTCGGCCACTTCGGGGCCGGGTTCAAGCTGTTCTTCACCCCGGGGGTGGCGTTGCGCTTCGACTGGCGGGGACACAGCGCCAATGTCCGATCCGGTAGCGACGACTGCGACTGGTGGGAGCGCTGCTCGTACGATGACCGCTGGCTGACCTTCAAGGAACTCTCTCTCGGCCTTACGTTTGCGTTCTGAACATGGTTCCGTGAAGAGAGGCAGGAGGGTCGCGTTTCCCGTGGTCGTCGTGTTGGCGGGGGGCATCGCATCCGCTGGCGGCGGCGTCCCGCTGGGGGACGCCGCCGGCCCTCAGGGGCAGCCGTTTGTCGACCGGGCGGAGGTCTCGGCGGTACTGGTGCCGGTGACCGTGCGCGATGCGCGCGGCCGCCTGGTGGCGACGCTTGCTCGGGAGCGGTTTCGGTTGCTGGTGGACGGGCTCGAAGTGCCCATCCGCTCGTTTTGGCGCGAGGGCGGACTGCCGCTGTCGCTGACCGTGCTGCTGGATGCCTCCGGTTCCATGGGCACGCGGCGATTGGGGCGGGCTCGGGAGGCGGTACTGTCGTTCGTGTCGCAGCTGGCGCCCAGCGACGAGGTGTGCCTGATCACCTTCGGCGGTGGCGAGGTCGTACGGCGCCTGCGCTTCGGCGAGGACCCCGAGCGCCTGCCGGAGGTCCTGGAGCCGCTGCGGGGATACGGTTCGACGGCGTTGTACGACGTGCTCAGCACAGCCCCGGTCCTCCTGCAGGGGGCGCGCCACGTGCGGCGAGCCATACTCCTGTTCACCGACGGCGTGGACACCGCCTCGGCGATGTCGCCGGAGGACGCACGAGAGATCCTCAACGGTATCGAAGACCCCCTGTACGTGTTCGGCATCGAGCCGCCGCCTTCTGTCTCTGGGCGGCCGGACACGTATGATGCTCTTCTCGCTTCGTTTGCCGCGGCCACCGGGGGGCGCTACGTGCGCGTCGAGGACGTGGCGGCGCTGCCTGTGTTGGCCAGGACGCTGCGGCAGGAGCTGACGATGCGGTACATCATTGCTTTCGAGCCCTCCGGCCTGGGGGCGGTCAGGGAACGCCGCATCGAAGTGCGGGTCGAGGGCGCGTACGAGGTGCGTACACGCCGCGGCTACGTCGGCACCCTGCCGTGAGGTGGGGCCAGCGCTTGCGCGCGGTTTCACGAGAAGTGTGGTATAACTTGCAGCGCCTGGGATGAGGTGATCACATCGATGGTGAAGAAACCCGCTGACGAGGGTGGAACAGGAGGACAGGAGATGAAGAGGACAGCTTTGGGGATGCTGGTTGCGGTGGTCGTCGTGGCCCTCGGCGCGAGCGGCTGCGCCACCAAGACCTACGTGGACGAGAAGGTGAACCAGGCGACGACCGCCCAGGACGCCAAGATCGGCGAGGTGCAGAAGCAGGTCGAGTCGAATCAGCAGGAGATCGCCAACCTGAAGAAGTCCGACGCGGAGCAGAACGAGAAGCTGGCCAAGCTCTCGGAGACTGCCCGCGAGGCGCTGGATCGCGCCACCGAGGCCGGCAAGCTGGCCAAGGGCAAGTTTCTCTGGGAGGTCACGCTCTCCGACAACGCGGTGAAGTTCGGCTTCAACAAGAGCGACCTCTCGCCCGAGGCCAAGGCTGCCCTCGACGCCTTCGCGCAGCAGGTCAAGGCGATGAACAAGAACGTGTTCATCGAGGTGCAGGGGCACACTGACAACATCGGCTCCGAGAAGATCAATCTCCGGCTCGGCCAGGAGCGCGCCGACAACGTCATGCGCTATTTCAATATGGAGCAGGGGATCCCGCTCAACCGCATGTCCACGGTGTCGTACGGGGAGTACAAGCCCGTCGCCGACAACACGACGGCCGCGGGGCGCGCCGAGAACCGCCGCGTCACGCTGGTGGTGCTCGAGTAGCGCTGCCGACGATTTCAGCTCCAGCCAGGCGGTGTTCCCAGGACGGCAGCGTCCCGGGGGCGCCGCTTTCTTTTTTTGGGGGTATGATGAGGCCGATAGTCGGGAGGTCGATCGTGAAGGCAATCACCGTATCCGTGACCGTGCTGCTGCTGGCCCAGCTCGCGGGGGCCGCGACGGTGGTCTTGAAGAACGGGAAGCGAGTCGAGGCGGCCGCCTTCGAGCTGAAGGGCAACTACGTCATGGTGTTGTTCGAGGACGGCCGCGCCCAGTCCTACCCGGTATCAATGGTGGACCTTACGGCCACCGACGAGGCCAACGGGGTTGTCCGCCCGCAACCCGAGCCGGCCCCGTCCGTCGGTCCTTCGAGCCCGTTTCTCTCGGCGGTGGCGCGCAAGGGCGAGTCCCTCGCCACCATCCGTGACGGCGACGTCGCCAAGGTGCTGGCCCCCGAGCCGGCGACTGAGGCCGAGCCCAAGCGGGAGCAGTCGCAGGCCCCTGCCCGGGTGACGGTCACCGGCTACACCTGGAAGCTGGTGGGGGAGAACTCCTGGGAAGTGACCATCTCCCTGGCCAACCTGGGTGAGTTCGCCGCGTCCAACATCTCGGTTCACGTGCGGGGGCTGGATGCCGCGGGAGTGGAGACCGGGAAGGCCTCTGGCACCCTGGCGGGGGAGCTGGTGCCGGGCGCGCAGGGGACGGTCGTCGTCACCATCAGGGGAGAGGAGGCGATCGCGGAACTGGCCTTCGACGTGCGCTGGCAGGAAATCAGACCGGCCGCCGAAGGGCGCGAAGAGGTGACGCCGATCACTTCTCCTCGCACCTCAACCCCGGCTCCAACGCCGGCGCAGCCGCCCGCCTACGGCCTGGCCCCGGGCGCCTCGCCCATGGCCGTGCCCGACAATCCCCTGGCCGTGAGGGACGTCACCTCGGCGCCGCAGACGGTGCCGCCGGCCCCACCCCCGGTGGGCTAGGAGCTTGTCGGGAAGGCGCTCCGGCTGCGGCTCGCGCTGGCATCCGGCATGTTGCCCTGGCCTCCGCACGACGTCCTCGCCACGGGTCTCGACTCAACCTGCGGGCGTCTTGCTCGACCGCCCAGCCTGGGGATCGCCATCGCCAACCTCGCCTTCGTCGATCCCCCCGATAGACCCCTAGAGGCGAGCGCGGCGGGCGTCCCAGAACAGGTAGACCACCAGCAGGGCGTAGACGGCGAGCGCCAGTAGCTCGCCCCCGGCGTTGCCCAGAGCCGCCACGCCGGTGGAAAACTGGACGCTGCGTCCGAATAGTTCGAATCCCTGGTGGGGTAGTTTGAGGAACGCGGCCATCACCCCCATGATGGCGCCTCCGGCGATGAACCCGGAGGCGAGCAGAGTGCCGCGGTTGACGCGGGCCGAGGCGAGCTTCTCGTTACCCCTGGCGGAGCGCTGCACCAGGTGCGCCACCAGGCCGCCGATCAACAGCGGCGTGTTGAGCTGTAGCGGGATGTACATGCCCAGGGCGAAGGCCAGGGATGGCACGCCGATCATCTGCATGAAGACCGCCAGCAGCACCCCGACGCCGTACAGCATCCATGGCACCGGCTCGTTGGAGAGGATGGTCTTGATCACCGCCGCCATGGCGTTGGCCTGGGGCGCGACCAGCACCTGCGAGGCGGGGTGCTCGGGCGACGGGACGAAACCGTAGGTGGCGTTAAGCAACAGCATCACGCCGCCGACGGTGAGCGCCGCCACCAGGGTGCCCATCACCTTGGAGAGCTGCTGCCGGGAAGGGGTGGAACCGATCCAGTAGCCGATCTTGAGGTCGGTGATGGCGCCCCCCGCCATCGACAGAGCGGTGCATACTACCCCGCCGATGAGCAGCGCGGCGAGCATCCCCGAAGGCCCGGAGAGCCCGGCCGCCATCAGGAACACGGAGGTGAGGATGAGAGTCATGAGCGTCATGCCCGACACCGGGTTGGTGCCGACGATGGCGATGGCCCGCGCGGCAACGGTGGTGAACAGGAAGGAGATCACCAGCACCACGGCGATGGCGATGAGGGACAGGCGCAACGGATGGCCCTCGCCGTGCACAACGCCGAACCGGAAGAACAGCCACGTGGCCAGCGCCACGCCGGCGATGCCGGCCAGCACCCAGGCCATGGGCAGATCCCGGTCGGTGCGTACCGTGGTGGTTGGCTCGCTCCCGGCCTTGCCGAAGATCTCCTTGAACCCAAGCGAAAACGCCTTCACAATGATGGGCCAGGAGCGCAGGATGCCCATCACTCCAGCGGCGGCGATGCCGCCGATGCCGATGAGGCGCACGTAGCTGGCGAAGATCTGCTCGGCGCTCATGGCGCCGATGAGGGTGCCATCGGTGACCGGCGGAACGGCCGTCCGCAGCATGGCGCCAAAGTGTCCGACCAGCGGCACCAGCACGAACCACGACAGGAACGATCCGGCGCAGATGATCGCCGAGTACTTCAGGCCAATGATGTACCCCAGACCCAGCACCGAGGCGAGCACGTCGATCTTGAAGACCATCTTGGCGCGCTCGGCCAGGTCGGCCATGAATGGCACGGCGCGGGAGGTGAAGACTTCCGCCCAACCCTCCAGGTGGATGACGACAAAGTCGAAGACGCCGCCGATCCCCGCCGCCAGCGCCAGGACCTTGGCCTGCTTGCCACCCGCCTCGCCGGCCACCAGCACCTCGGTGGTGGCGGTGGCTTCAGGAAACGGGAACTCTCCGTGCATCTCCTTGACGAAGTAGCGCCGTAGCGGGATGAGGAAGGCGAGGCCGAGCACCCCCCCCAGCAGCGCCACCAGAAAGAGCTTGAACAGGTCCACGGGCAGCCCGAGGATGAACAGCGCCGGCAAGGTGAAAATGGACCCCGCCACCACCAGGCCCGAGGCGGCGCCGATGGATTGGACGATGACGTTTTCCAGGATTGTCGAGCGCCGCTTGAAGACGAACCCCAGCCCGACGGCGAGAATCGAGATGGGAATCGCCGCCTCGAACACCTGCCCCACTTTGAGGCCCAAGAACGCCGCCGCGGCGGAGAAGAGCACCGCCATGACGAGGCCCATCACCACGGCCCGGGTCGTCATCTCCAGGCGCTGATCTCCGGGCTGCACCACGGGCGAGTAGGTCTCGCCGGGTTGAAGGGGGCGGTACGCGTTTTCGGGCAGGCTGCGGCGGTCCGTCTCCATGGGCATCTCCCTTATGACCCGGTGAGCTTAGGGGCGGTGCGGGACGAATGCAAGCGGAGGCGGGCGGTGTTGGCCTTCCGTGGGTTGCGTCTGGCGAGCGCTTTGGCATACTCCGAGGTGCTGGAGGGTGCAAAGCGATGTCCACGCCGAAGCGGGTTCTTATCGCCAAGCCGGGGCTCGATGGCCACGATCGGGGCGCCAAGGTGGTGGCTCGCGCGCTGCGCGACGCCGGGTTCGAAGTGATCTACTCGGGATTGCGGCAGACCCCCGAGCAGATCGCTCAGGCGGCGGTGCACGAGGACGTGGACGCGGTGGGGCTGTCGATCCTCTCCGGTGCCCACCGCACGGTGTTCCCGGCGGTGGTGCGGGCGCTGCACGAGGCAGGGGCCGAGGACGTGCTGGTATTTGCCGGAGGGGTCATTCCACTTGGGGACGTGGCGTATCTTGAGGAACGCGGCATTGACCGCGTTTTTCTGCCGGGGACGGACACCCGCGAGGTGGTGGCCTACCTCAAGGAGAGGCTGGACGACAGGTGAGGCGCAGGCTCACGCGGCCGCCGGCAGACCTGCCGGCGTCTGAAAACACCGGCACCCACACGGGCACTGGTCCGAAAATAGCCACAAACTTCGATGGATCATTCTGTTCCGAAGGCCGTGACGACTTCGCCCCTGTCCGTCGCGCCCCTGATTTCATTCTCTGTGGCGACGACGAGTCGTCATGAGCGACTGGCACGGGCACTGGGGCGTTGCGCAGGGGGCGCTCCCATCGGTCACGCGAGCTTCGGCGCGATGCTGCTACGCTGTGC
>JBBINC010000118.1:0-837 GCA_037444085.1 Acidobacteriota bacterium
TCCCGAACGCAACGAAAACCGTCACTGGGGTAGCCGACCCAGGCGAGGCTCCGGTAGCGGCCCGCGCAACGAACCCAGGTACGGTCGTTGTTGAAGGAACCCCCGCGCATCACGATACCCTCGTCCGGGTCGACACCCCGGCTGTCCTGGGCGGGCCAGCGGTCCTCGCCGAACCCGCTGTCGGTCCACGACGCGGCCGTCCACTCCCAGCAGTTTCCCGCCATCCCCCTCGCCCCGAACGGTGATGCGTTTGCGTTGACACCGACGGGAGAGAGCTGACGAGCGGGACCGCCGGGCTCCTGGCAGACGACCCCGGCTGGGCGCCAGGCGCACCCCCACGGCCACCGCCGCCCCAGCACGCCCCGGGCGGCCTTCTCCCACTGCTCTTCCGTGGGCAGGCGCGTCGGCATTCCGTTCATCGAACGCCAGATGCAGAACGCGGCGGCCTCGAACCAGCTCACACCGAGGACGGGGTGGTGCTGCCGCTCCTCCGTGTCCTGCACGGCCCAACCGAGAGGGTTCCTGCGGTCGCCGAGCGCCACGGCGGCGAAGGCAAGGTCCTGCCAGAAGAGCTTGGTGAGATCGTACCCGCCGCCCTGCGCGTCGAGGAACTGCCGGAACCTCCTGACCGTGACGGGGTGCTCGTCGATCCAGAACGACCGCTCAACGTTGGCTACCCGCACGGGCAGCTCATCCCCGAAGA
Organism: Acidobacteriota bacterium; assembly: GCA_037444085.1. Lineage (GTDB taxonomy): Bacteria > Acidobacteriota > Thermoanaerobaculia > Thermoanaerobaculales > Thermoanaerobaculaceae > CALEVZ01. The sequence continues at coordinate 704 of JBBINC010000118.1, forward strand.
CGACATCCCCCGAGATGAACGGGCCCGCAGGGACGAAGTGCCACTCTCCGTCGACGAGGTCCTCGCTATCCCTGCCCTCGAGCTGCCTTGTGATTCTCCTCCCCTCCTCCTTCTGCCAACTCTCCAGCCACGGG
>JBBINC010000118.1:875-9552 GCA_037444085.1 Acidobacteriota bacterium
TCCACCGCCGCGTCGCGCAGCGCCATGGCCCAGGCCAGGTCGTTCTCCCGCCTCGCGATCCCTGAATCATCCAGCGCCCGCACCAGCACCGCCTGACACGTGTCGAGGACCGCGAGCAGCGTCGCGCGATCGAGCCCCCGGTTCGCGAGCAGCTTGGCGAGTACCCGTCCGGCGGCGTGGGTCCAGTCCGCATTGGCACTCGTGACGGCATCCAGCAGCGGCTGCGCCGCCGGCCGGCCTCCGGTCTTCTTCGGCAGGGCCGCGAGAAGGGCATCGAGCAGGCGTTCCACGACCTGGCTGGCCCGCCGCGTCACGGCAGCCTCCTCGTCGTCCTTGGCGTGCAAGATGCGCTCGGCGGCCCTGGCCTCCTCCGCCTCGGACATGGCGCTCGCCGGCGCGACGGCGCGATTGATCCCCAGCGTCAGCAACGTCTCGAGCCGCGAGCCGTCGAGCAGCACTGGTGGTTTCCTGTCCCTCTGCCAGGTGAGGACAGCGAGGATGCGCTTCCAGTCCTCCGGCCCCACCAGGGCCCAGAGCGCCCGCTCGCGCTCCGGGCGCTTTGCGATGAAGTCCTCGAGGGCCGGCTGGCCGGTGACGGCGGACGACGCACCACGCCGCCCCGCGGCGCCCGCCTCCGGGCTCGGCGCGCCGCCGGCCAGCCGCTGGAGCCCGGCGATCAGCTCGATGTCGGAGTGCAGCGAGCGCGGCAGGTGGGCCACGACGAGCAGGTACTTCAGCGCCGCGAGCGCCCAAGCGTGCCATTCCTCGTCGGTCTCCTCTGCCGCCGGCGCGACCACGGCGCGCAGCAGGGCAAGCTGCGAGACGGCCTGGTTGAGCAGTTCCTTCACGCGCCGGGGATTCGGCGGCAGCCCGCAGGCCAGCAGGCCCCTGTACTCGCGCAGCTCGGCAAGCGGGAAGGGCGGCGCGGCGTCGACCTGCTCGGACGTCCCGCCCTCATCAAGGCGGAGGAGGGCGTTCAGGTACGCATCCATCTGGGTCACGTCGCGCGCCCCCTCGGGCAGCACGAGGTGGAGCTGCACGATCTTGCTCAGGAACTGGCCGCCGTACTCGCCGGGCCCGTCGATGGCCCCGTCGGGCCTGCCGATCGCGTCCGCCAGACGCTGCTGATCGGCGCCGAGGATCCACGCCGTCGACTCGAGGTCGACAAGCAGGTTGAGCGCCTTCAGGATCGCGCGGACATGCTCGCGCGGGCAACGGTCGAGGTCGTCGATGAACACCGCGACGATGCCGGACAGCTCCTGTTCCTTCAAGTCGACCCCGGCGCGCAGCCCGCGAAGGTGGCGAAACACGTTGCGCACGTCGTCGCGAAGCATGGCGGCGATGCGGCGCGGCGCGCTGTCGGCGCGCAGCCCGTAGCTCGTCGCCCAGGCGGCTGTCAGCCCTTGCACGAAGGGCCGGGCACGGTCGTAGAGGGCGACGTGCTGCAGCCACTCGGGGTGGCGGATCGCGGCGCCGAGCGCGCCGCCGGCGTGGGGCACGGCCTCGGCGAGCCGGGCAATCGCCTCGCGCCAGTCGGCGCTGGCCGCCTTCTGGGAGAACGCCTGCATCCTCGCCAGCCAGCCGGAGGAGCGCATCTCGGCCAGCAGCTCGTGCGCCAGGGCCGGAAACAGCTCGTCCTCGCCCTTGTACTTCCAGGCGTTGAAGAACACCGCGCGCACCGGGCGGAAGCGGGCGAAAAAGGAGGCAGTTCGCTCGGTCGGCTCCCCCTCCCGCGTCACGGCGCTCGCCTTCGAGTCGTTCGACCCTAGCTGCTCGGCGAGCCACCCCACCCGCTTGCGCGCCTCGTCGCGCGCCGGCGTCCGGTCCGCCTGAGTGTCGTCTTTCGGGAGACCGAACTCGGACCATCGCGAGCCACAGTCGGACTCCACCGCCCTGACGGGCGCCCACCGCAACGGGTTGTTCTCGACCAGGCGCAGATCCGCGTCGTCCTCTGGGAGTTCCGCCGCGCGCAGCGTTTCCGCGCCGCACACCGGCTCGACCGCCCGCATCACGGTCTTCATCAGGCTCGTCTTGCCGGTGCCCCAGCGCCCGTCCACCAGGAACACGAACGGCGTCGGGTTGCCCCGCGCCGCCAGCATGCCGGTGAGCGCCGACACCAGGGCGTCGAAGTGGAACAGGCTCGCCGCCTCGTCCGGGCGGTCCGAGATGAGCGGCAACGGGTCAATACGGAGCGGCTGCTTGCTGGCGACCGTCATGAGGTCCTCCGGCATCTGGTCCAGGGCGGGGCAAGGGTGCGCCCCGGGACGGCGCTCGCCCGCTCGACGCGAGCTACGAGCCGGCCCGGGGCGCGGGGTATCTTCGGTCCCACACAGCGCGGGACCGGGAGCGGGGCCCGGACGTGGATGGGTTGCACGCTGCCGCCAGCCGTGGCCGGCGGCACTCCGGCTGCGGGCTGACTCGCCCACCCCACCTCCCGAACGCAACGAAAACCGTTATTGTGGTTGTCGTTCCTGGCGTGGTTCCGGTTGCGGTTCGCGCAACGAACCCTGGTTCGGTCGTTGTTGAAGGAACCCCCGCGCATCAGGCCTCGCACCCTTTGATGAATCGTAGCTCGGAAAGCACCCGTTGGCGCAGGCGCCAGGTGTCGCCGTGCGAAGCATGGGCGATCCACCCGCGCACACGGTTCGACACCTCCGGCCACGCGGCCTGGCCCCGGCTGTAGGCGACCGCCAGCGCCCGCGCCCGCCGCCTGAAGCGCACCACGTTGTCGCGCTTGATCCTCGTGTGGGTGGGCAACACCCTGAACCCGAGGAACGCGAAGCCGTCGCGGGCGCGGTAGACACGGCTCTTGCCACGGTGGACCCGCAGGCGCAGGCCGCCGAGGAACGACTCGATGCGCGCCCGCATCGACTCCAGCTCGCGGCGCCCGTGTGCGAAAAGCAGGAAGTCGTCCACGTAGCGGACGTACTCTCCCGGGCGGAGCCGCTCGCGAACGAAATGGTCGAGCGGGTTCAGGTAGGCATTGGCGAAGAACTGCGACGTCTGGTTGCCGATCGGGATGCCGCGCCGGCGGCCGAACGGCGTGAAGAGATCATCGCCGGGAAAGTAGGCGATCGACGGCTCCTGCGGGTTCGACCCGGCGACGATGCGCCGCGCCAGCTCGAGCGTGCCGCGGCACTTGACCGCGCGCGCGAGCAGCGCCAGCAGGATCTCGTGGTCGATCGAGGGAAAGAACTTGACGACGTCGCACTTGAGCACGAAGGGGAACCGCGCGGCGCCCCGCCTCGCCCGCGCCAGCGCCGCGTGCGTGCCGAAACCCTTGCGGCAGGCGAAGGAGTCGCGCGTGAAACGCCGTTCGAAGATCGGCTCGAGGACGCGGGTAAGGGCATGGTGGACCACCCGGTCGGCGAACGGCGCCGCCGAGATCCGGCGCGGTTTGGGGTCGCGAACCGTGAACACCTTGTGCGGTCCGGGCCGGTAGCTGCCGTCGAGCAGCGCCCGCCGCAGCGCCGCGACGTTGTGTTCGAGCCCCAGGAGGAACCGTGCCACATCGGGCCGGGACCGCTTGCCGCTGGCGGCGATCCGAGCGGCGCAGAACAGGTTGCGCCACGAGGTCAGATCCTCCCAGAGACCCCCGACCCGCCTCACGATGCGGGCTCCCGGCGGGAGCGCAGCCAGCCGCCGAGCAGGCGCCCGACCTCGTCGGCGTGCTCCGCGGCGTACTCGTAGCCGCCGAGCGAGAGCAGCCGCAGGTCCTTGGCAAGGCGGACGAGCATGCGCAGGCGGTGCAGCCGCAGGTTGGCCGCCTCGAGCAAGGCGCGCTTCTCCCTCGTGTATGCCGCCGCCAGCAGGTTCTCAAGCACGTCGAGCGCCGCCGCCGCGAGCCGGTCGCCGACCGTGAACCGATGGGTACGCGGGAAGCTCTCGATGCGCTGGAGCAGCCACAGCACGAGGTCATAGCACTTCTGCACCGCCACCGCAGGTTCCTGGGCGCCGGGACGGCGCGGTGCGGCGGGGTTCCTCTCACCCATCGCGGCCAACCCGGTCACGGGAAGGGTCAGGGGGCAAGGGGTCAGGGCTCAGGGGGTACCTCCACGTCCCGAACGCAACGAAAACCGAGATCGTGGTTGTCGAGACTGGCGCGGAGCCGGAGGCGGTACGCGCAACGAACCCTGGTTCGGTCGAAGATGAAGGAACCCCCGCGCAACACGATTTGCTCGTGGCGCTCGACACCCCGGCTGTCCCGGGCGGGCCAGCGGTCCTCGCCAAACCCGCTGGGGCTCCATGATGTGGCCGTCCACTCCCAGGCGTTGCCGGCTTTGCCGGCAGCGCCGGTCGGCGCCACGTTGCGGTTCTCCGCCACCAGGGCGAGGCTCTCGATATTCCAGCCGCGGTCGTGCACGGTGAGATCGCCGCGCCACCCGCACCCCCACGGCCACCGCCGCCCCCACAGGCCGCGCGCCGCCTTCTCCCACTCGGCCTCGGCGGGCAGCCGCAGCGGCCCGACCTGTCGCGACCGCCACCGGCAGTACGCCGCCGCCTCGAACCAGCTCACGCCCACCACCGGCCGCAGCACCCGTTTCCGTTGCTCCTGCCAGAGCCATGGCGCCTGTCGGTCTCCTATCGCCTCGGCTGCATCGGGACCCAGCTCCCGCCACCAGGGCTCATTCGGTTTGTAGCCCGCCTCGACGAACGGCGAGTACTCCTGCACGGTGACGGGATGGCGCGCGATCCAGAACGGCCGCGCGACGCGCTCGATTCGCACCGGCATCTCGTCGCCGTACTCACCGCTCCCGGCGAGGAACGGCCCCGCCGGCACCAGCAGCCACGACGGCGGCGCGCCCGTGCGCTCGCGCTCTCCCGCCGGCCAGGCGCCGAGGGTGGGGCCGTAGGGCGCGACCTCCCAGAGCGCTCCCTCTCGAGTGCCCAGTAGCGCCGCGAGCTGCGCCTCCAGCCGCGCCCTGCTCAGGTCCTTCCGCTCGAGCCACGCCCGGATCGCCGCCTGGCCGGCGATCCACTCTCGCGTCGCGTCCACCTGCCCCAGGAGAGCCTGCCGCTCCTCCTTCCAGCACAGCAGCATGAACGGATCGGGAGGCACTCCCGCCGAAGCGAACTGCGCGAAGACGGGGTCGGCCACGAGCTGGGCGGCAACGTCGCCGTCGAGCCCGGCCAGCGCGGCCTCGTCCCGCTCGATCAGCTCGTCCCGCACCCGCAGGAGCGCCGACCGGCACGCGCCGCCGAGATCCTCGGCGTCGGCGCCATCGCCCCACAGTCGCTTCGTGATCCCGCGGACGAGCGCACCCCGCGCGGCCGCCTCGATCGGGCTGACGTCATCGGCCAGGAGATCGGCGACGAAAGCCCACACGCGCAGGCCGAGCACCCGGCCCTCGACCCCGTCACCGCGGTCGCTCTCGCCCCCTCCGGATTTGGCGCGGCGGGGCTGGACGATATCGCCGACGAGCGCCTCGAGGGCGTGCGCCGGATCGGCACTTGAGGACTGTGCATCGGCCAGCGTGTCGACGATCGCCCTGGCGGCCAGGAACTCCTGAAGAAGCTGATGGTGGAAGAGGTAGGCCGTGTCTTCCTGGAGGACGATCCGGTCGACGAGGTAGAGCAGGTGTGCCGCCTTCGCCGCGTCGTCGAGGACCTTCTCACCCCGTGCGACATCGCCCCTACGGCGCTGGATCGCCTCCCGCGCCAGGTGTTTCGCGCGTTCGAAACCCGCGCCATCGATACGCTGGAGCTGCGCCCCGCCGTCCTTTCCGGTGAGCCGCAGGCTCGTCAGCCCGAGCGCACCCAGCGCGGCCCACTCCTCCTGCGCAAGGCCCCGCTCATCGGGCTGTGCGCCTTCCCTGCGTTCGACGCCAAGGGCGAACAGCTCCGCGAGGTACAGCTCGAGGAGCCTGGTGGTCCGGATCTCCTCCTCTGGAATCCTGCCAGCAAAGTCCAGAAGCCGCGCGACGTGGAGAAAGAACGGATGCCTCCAGTCGTCGCCGCCCAGATGCGAGCGCAGCAGCTCACGCTGGCTCTCTGGCACCGCTTGAGAGAAGACCTCCTCGTCGGGAACACCCAGGCGGACGACCGCGCTCCAGCCTTCCACCGACCCGGCCGCATGCAGCTCGCGGCGGCACGAGGCGACGACGCGCCACGGCCGGCCCGCAGTGGCAATCGCCTGGGCGAGATCCTTGTGCGCGCCGGACCGCTGGTCGAGCCCGTCGACGAACAGCACGGCGCGGCCGGTATTGACCAGCTCGCGCACGCTGCTCTTGAATAGCTCAAGACGCCAACCCTCAGGCCGCTGTAGCGTGCGAATCGCCCACTCCTCGAGGCCATGGCGATCGACGGGCTGGCTTGCGCCCGCGCGTGCGAGCTGCAGCGGCTCGATCGGCAGCAGGGACGGGTGGTCGGCGAGCGCCGCCGCCATCCGGTGCAGGAACGTGGTCTTGCCGAACCCCGCCTCGGCCTCGACGAGCAGCAGGTCGGGCGTCTCGCGCGGCGCCGCGACACGTCCTACAAGTGCGCCGAGGTCGAGTACCCGCCACGGCAGGTCGTCCTGCGTGTCGTCGGCCCCCGCAGGCCGCCCGGGCGCGCGTGCCGGCACGCGCCAGGGGTCCGCCACCTTGAGCGAGTGCGGCACGTAGCAGAATGCCCGTGGGATGGAGCCGGCTTCGTGCTCGGCGTCAAGGCCTTCGCGTTCGAGAAGACCGTTCACGTGCGCAGCCTTGAGGGGCTTGCAGAGATGATCCCGGAGGCCGCTGGCAACGGCCTTCTTGATCGTGGGTCGGTTGTACTCGCAGAGCTCGTCGAGGTAGCGCGCCGTTGGCCGCCCGGTGAGTGTCGCAACGGCCGTGGTCAGGTCTCGTAGGCCGCCAGCGATCGTCTCGAGCTGAGCGAGCCGGTCGAGGGTGGCCTTGAGCATCCCTTCGGCGTCCTTGCGGAATCTGGCGCCCACACGTTCCTGAAAGCTGTGCTCCGCCAGCAGGGCCGCCACGAGGTCGCCCGCGAGGTGGTCTGCGAAGCCGGCATCGGCGCCCTCGAGGGAGGCAGGGAGATGCCGGCCAATCCACGCGCTGATGGCTGCCTGGAGGCTGGCCGGCGTGCAGCGTGCTGCGTCGTTCACGTGCTCCTCGATCAGAAGAGCGAGGGACTCGGCATCCCGTTCGCCCCGCCAGGACCCGCCAAGCAGCGCCTCCCCGGCGAGGCGGCGAGTCTCGTCGGTGCTATCGCACAGAGCCCGCAGCTCACCGATTACCGCGTCGACGATCGTGACGCTGAGCTGTTCTGCCGCGCTCGTGTTCCGACGCCGCGCACGTGCGCCTTCCTCAAGCTCCTCGACCCGCCTCAGCGCGTCGCCGTCCCCGGCCTTCACGCCAAGGCGCTCGAGGGCATGGGCCAGCAGGTGGATGGTCGTCTTCCAGAGGTTCGTGGGGTCGATCCTGAGAGCGACGTCCGCGATGCTGGCCGCTGGTTTGCCGAGTGACGAACGGCGGCGGCTCATACCCCACCCCTGCTGGCTCGCTCACCCCGGGAAAACCGCGGGGCGCAGACGACGCCCAGCCTCAACCCCCGCCGCGATTCCGTTCCCACCACCTTCCCTGGACTGCCCGAGAGGTGTTCATTGCAACGCGCGCTGTGTGACAACGCCGTTCCTCCAGTGAAAGAGCAAAATGATGATACCGCCCAGTCGAGCAAAGCTACGAGGGCACGACGATCCTGCAGTTCCGCGTGACATTATGCCAGCGCCCGCGCCCCCGACAGGATCTCTGCCCGCTCCACTCGCCAGCGGTCTCGATGAACACCCACTTTCTCCCTGTCAGAGGACACCGACCCTCCCGCAAGCGGTTTCCCAGGGGTGTGGCTCGACTGCGAGAATGGCGTTGTCAGAGCGCCCCACGGAGCCGGCGCAAGGCAATCCAAGCGAGCCCTGCCAAAGCCGAGGCGCCCCTCGCGTCGCTCCACTGCCGGGCTGAGCCCGGGCCCGTCGGCCCCGTGGCCTCCAGGCTCCCCTGCCCCAGTGTCGCCGCCCCGCGCCTGCCTCGCATCAACAAGCGTCTCGTTTTCCGGCTCCCTTAAGGTGCTTCTCACGTCTCTCGAGGACGTGCGTGAGATGGGCGTCTGCTTCGGCGAGCGTCCTCCCACGACCGGAAAACACTGCGCGAACGAATTCCTGGATTTCCCCATCGGTCAGGGAGGGCTCGCGGTTGACGATATGGTAAACGCTGCCGCGCTGAGGCCAGTCTCGCATTCCCTCATCAACCAAGCCGTCCAACCATTGTTTGCGCTGTCGCAAGGCACTCTGTTCGGCCTGCTGTCTGGCAAAGCTCAGCGCCTCGGCAGCCGTGGCCGCGCTCTGCTCGGCAGCCGCAGCGCTGCGTGTCGCGGCGCTGGCGCTTGCTTCGGCGGCTGCGGCGCTCTTGATCGCTTCGTTGGCGCTGCGCTCGGCGGCGATCGCGGCCCGCCGGCGCCAGTGAAGCGCCCACAGTGAAACCAGCACGGCGATGACGCTCATGGCCAGCGCGGCGTTCATGGCGCTGTCCTCTAGGACGCGAGCTGTCCTTGCATTCGCCAGCTCCGCGCAGCGCGGGCGCTGATCGAGTGTGTTCTGCGGGTCCGCATGGCTGGATGGTAGCGCACGTTCCGGGGGATGCGAGCGTTACCCGAGCGGCCGGGCGCTCACGCCCACGAGCGGGCGAGGGGGCCGACGGCGTGCTCGACG
>JBBINC010000119.1:0-9525 GCA_037444085.1 Acidobacteriota bacterium
CGGTGCCCGTGTCGGTGCCCGTGTCGGTGCCCGTGTCGGTGCCCGTGTCGGTGCCCGTGTCGGTGTCCGTGACTGTGACCGTGGCCGGGTCCGTGACGGTGACCGGGCCTGTGTCGGGGGCCGGGGCGGCGCGTGTCTCCGCCCAGGTCGCGCGCATGGTCTGGAGCAGAGCCGAGTGCGCCTCACCTTTGCTATCCTCCGGCCCGGAGAGAGAGTGCCGTGCGCTGTCCCAAGTGCAGCTCCACCCGCATGCGCCGCTCCCGGTCGCGCAACCGGCGCGAGCGCCGCGTCCGCTTCTTCCTGCCGGTGCGCTACTACCGCTGCCACCAGTGCAACCACCGGGTCCTGCGCGTCACTCCGCGGGCGCTGGGCGAGGCGCTCGGCCGCTACGTTCTCCTCGCGCTCGGCGCGGTGTTCGTGTGGCGGGGTTTCCGCATGCTGTTCGCCGCTCTGTTGAGCTATTGACCCTTGCGCGGTGGCGGCAGGGCATGTAGACTGATACTCAGTGAAGGGACAGGGCCAATGGGCGAGGCAACGAGACGATTCGCGCGCACGGGCGAGTTCGCACTGCGCATCATGGCCGAGGAAGCGATGCTGGTTCCGGTCCGCAGCGGTGAGGGTGAGGAGGACTCCATTTTCACCCTCAACGATGTCGGCGCGGCCATCTGGCAGCTCGTCGAGCCTGGCCGCGACGCCGCCGAGATCGGCCGCCTCATCGCCCAGGAGTTCGACGTCAGCGTCGACAAAGCCACCGAGGATGTGGCCGCGTTTCTCGAACTGTTGGTCTCCAAGGGGCTGGTCGAGGAGGTCTGACGGATGGCGAGCTGGAGTCGGCGCCTTGGGGCGAGGACACCGGCCAGGCGTGGCATCGGCGGCCTTGCGCGAGTGACACTCGGGCCTTGACGCCGGGTCGGGCTTGCGGTAATGTATGGGAAGGCTTTCGAGCGACGGTGTGATTCAGTGGATTGGAACGAGAGGGCGCCTGGCCGCCGCGGAGTTCGATGGCGGGATACGCGAGGGGGTTGCTGACATGACCACGACGAGAACAGCTCGGCATGGCAACACGCCAGGGGGCAGCACGCTGTGGATGACCGGGGCACTGGTGGCACTGCTCCTCGCCGCTGCAGCGGCGCCAGGAGGGGCGCAAACCCACGTGGTGACGGTGCATTCCACCGCCTCGGCGGCGACAGGCGACACCGGCGCCACCTCGCTGAGCATCTCCTTCACGATGCCCACCAACGGCACCGGTCCGGGCACCTACGTGTGCAAGCACCCGGCGCTCGTGGTGGGAATATCAACGCTGCGAGACGCCGGCAGCGCCCAGCAGGTGACTTCGGTCGTCTGGGACCCGGATCCCTCGGGCGGGACAACCTACGCGCTCGAGTTTCAGACGACGCAGATCTCCGTGAGCGCGGACTCTGGGAGAAAGCGAACGGAGATGTTCTTGATGACGACGCAGCTTCCCGCGACTCTCGACCCAATTCCCAGTGGCTCGGGGAACGTCGTGGTGACGTCACCGGTCACCCAGGAGATGGCAGTTGGCGTGGTCTTGACGTGCGGCGTCGATCAGGACGACCCCACCACGGGTGCCACCTCTGGGCGCTCGGGGGCGACCGAGACTACCGGTACGACGATCACCCTGACCACCGTCGTCAATGGTCTCACGGTGGACATTCTGGATGTCGAAGGGAACATCAGCGTGTCTAGCGCCACCCCGGCACGAACGAACCGATGGGATGTGACCTCCGGTAGCGCAGCCACCGACGTGCGGGGCTACGGTTCGACGTACGCGCCGACGGGAACCTCGACGACCTTGCAATACACTCTCACTGCTGCCGACCATTGGGTGGTGTCTGCGGTCGGGCTGCGCCCGGCAGCCCTTACGTCAGTCGGGGTGTCGGACTTTGCAGTGACGCGGGGGGAGCGCGGGGCGCAGGTGTCGTGGTTCGCCGGGTACGACGCGCAGAATCTCGGGTTCCGGGTGTGGCGCCAGCGGGGAGGGGTACGCAGCCTGGTGACTCCGGAGATCGTCGCGGGGTCGTTCCTTTCCCACGGCACCGCGCCGCTGGCAGCGGGTCACCCGTACGCCTGGGAGGACGCCGCCGGACGGCCCGGCGACATCTATGAGCTGGAGTCTGTCGACCTGAACGGCGTAAGCACCGTGGTGGCGCGCGAGCGGTTGGAAGGCCGGGAGCTACGGCGGGCGGTGCGAGGACCCTCGCTCACCCTGGGCCAGATCGCCGGCGCGATGGGTTCCGTAGCACGCGTGCGGCCGTACGTGCCGTCCCGCGGTACGCCTGCCGGGCCCGACTCGGAGGCGGTGCAGTATTGGCTCGCGGGCCAGCCGGCCGTGAAGATGGGCGTGAAGGAGAACGGCTGGTACCGCGTGCCGCTGGCGGAGCTGGCGGCTGCCGGCTTGCGCTTCACCGGCTCCGAGGTGGCGCGCCTGCGGCTGTTCGCCGACGGGCGCGAGGTCGCCGCCAAGGCCCATCTCGCAGGCGGCGGCAGCGTCCTCGATCGGGAGAGCTTCCTCGAATTCTGGGGCGAGGCGTTGGACTCCCCTCACTCGGACACGAGGGTGTACTGGGTGGTGGTGGGCGATTCGGCGGGTGCACGGATCGTCGAGCAGGGGTCGGGGGTGGGCACGCCTGCGGCGCAACCCACGACGTTTCTGGCCGCGGAGCAGATCCGGGAGCGGTTGGTGTACGTCCCGGCGGTGCGAAACGGCGCGGAGGAGAATTTCTTCGGGCGGCCCCTGACCGGCACTCCGGTGGCGTTCACCGTGGCGACGCCCCATGCCACGGAAGGGAAGGGCACCCTCACCCTCCGCGTGCAGGGGCTCACGGCTGGAGAGCACGCGGTCGAGCTGTCGCTCAACGGAGTCTCCCTCGGCGTCCTGACCGGCGAGGGCGAGGGCCGGCTGGAGGCCGTCTTCGAGTTTTCCGGCGCGCTGTTGCGGCCGGCGGCGGACAACGACATCGTGCTGTCGAGCCGTTCCGGGCAGGGGGTCGTGAGTATCGTCGACACCCTGACGCTGGCCTACCCTCGGCTGTCCCGGGCCCAGGGGGACGAGCTCTTCATGCCGCGCGGGACGTTCCCGGCGACCGGCCGAGTGTTGCTCGGCGGATTCTCGGAGCCGGGGGCGCGGGCCTTCGACGTGACCGACCCGTACCGGCCAATCGAGCTGGCGGCCGTGCCGGTGGCCGATGGCGCCGGCTGGGGTGTTTCCGTGGAGTTGGGCCGGGGGATGCTGGCGCGAGCAAAGGCCATTTACGCGGCGGCCCCGTCGCGCACCCTCGCCCCGGCGTGGCTGCGCCTCAACCGTCCTTCCCAGCTCCATGCCGCCAGCAACGGCGCGGGTGTGATCTACGTCACCCGCGGTGACATGACCTCGGCCCTGGCGCCCCTGCTGGCCGCCCGCCAGGCCGAGGGACTCGCTCCCCTCGTGGTGGACATCGAAGACGTGTACGACGAGTTCTCGTACGGCAGCCCGTCTTCCTCGGCGCTGCGCGCCTTCTTCCAGCGCGCGACCGCGGCGTGGGTGCGCGCGCCGCAGTACTTCGTGCTGGCCGGTGACGGCAGCTACGACCCGCGGGGCTACCTGGGCCAGGCAGGGGACGTGATCCCGGTGGCACTGGTGGATACTTCGGTGTTCGAAACGGCGTCCGACGACTGGTTTGTGGACTTCGACGGGGACGGCGTCGGGGAGGCCGCGATTGGTCGCTTGCCGGCCGCCTCGGCCGCCGAGCTGGCGACGATGGTGGAGAAGATCCTCCGCTATCAGCAGGGCAACCGCTCCGGTAAGCGGGCCCTGCTGGTGGCCGACGACCCCCTGGCCGAGGCGTTCTCGCACGTCAACGATCGCCTCGCGGCGCTGCTGCCGCCGGGGACCTCCATCGAGCGGGTCGACGTGGAAACCGAGGGGGTGGCGGGGGCGCGGGCGCATCTGCTGAACGAGCTGGCCCGCGGCGGCAACCTGGTCCACTACTCGGGCCACGGCACCGTGGACCGCTGGCGTCACGGGCTGCTGCGGGCGGCCGATGCCCCAACCTTGCCGATCACCGAGTCGGTGCCATTGTTCACCATGGCCAACTGTCTGAGCGGCATCTTCCAGGAGCCCCTGCTCGCCGGCCTCGGCGAGGAGCTCATGCGCGCTTCCGGCGGGGCGGCCGCCGTGTGGGCGTCCACGGGCTCGACCAGTGCGCCGCCCCAGGAGCGGCTCCTGACCGAGTTCTTCGCTCAGGTGGGCGGCGAGTCTTCCCTCCGCGCGGGCGACGCCGCGCGCGCGGCGAAGAGTGCCACCAGCGATCACGACGTTCGCCTAACGTGGGTGTTGCTGGGCGACCCGGCGATGCCGCTGTGGTGATGAGAGAGACGAGGAGGGAACGTTCAATGGATGCGGCGATTCTTCCCAAGGCGAGAACAACTGGACTCCTCGTGACGCGCATGGAGAGCGGTGAAACGGTGGTGTACGACCGCGAGCGCGACCGGGTACACTGCCTCAACCCGGCGGTGGCGGCGATCTGGGCGGCGTGTGACGGGAACACCTCGGTGGCCGAGATGGCAGCCGAGCTGCACCGCCGCCACGGGCTCCCGCAGGACGAGAGTGTCGTCGCGCTGGGGTTGCAGGAGCTGCAGCAGGAAGACCTGCTGGACGGTAGCGAGGCGTGGACGGGGGTATCGCGCCGCGAGGTTCTCACCCGTCTCAGCCTGGGCGCGGCGGCGGCGGCGCTCCTGCCGGTGGTGGCCTCGGTGGTGGCACCCACCCCGGCCGAAGCGGGGACCGGTCTGCCCCCCGGTTCGTCGTGTACCTCGGGCTATCAGTGCCTCTCCGGGATTTGCATCAACAATCAGTGTGTGTAGCATCGCCGGTGAGTGATCATGAGGCCGGCCCCGCCCAGCGGGGCCGGCGTGGTTTTACTGCCGCGCGGTTCTCTGGAGGTTGCGCCAAATGGCGGCGATCCGGCGGGCGTATCCGCCAAGGGGCACCAGGGTTGCCACCGTCTCGTCCGCAGGCCAGAACACTTGCCCGACCGAGCGCCAGCCGAGGCGGCTCGGGCGCCGGGCCAGCAGGCGGGCCAGAACCAATAGCGCCAGCGGCGTCGCGGCCTCTCCCCGGCGGGCGAAGCGGCTGGCGACCAGCGGCTCAGGCGCTTTGAGGCCCGCGAGCAGGCTGCCGGCGATGTGGGAGCAGGCCGGGTCCGGCCACAAGCTGGCCGCATGCCACGCCGCCAGCGCCACCGGCAGTTGCCCCCCCCACTTACTGGCGAGGCGAACCACCGCGCCCACCACGTCCTCTCCGGCGGCCGTGGTGATCAGGTGCAAGTCGCGCCACACCGCGAGAGGGCGCGGTCGCACCACCTGCCAGCCGTGCACGGCGGCCAGCACGAACGCCCACGCCAGGGTAGGCCGGCGGGCGGTGGCGCCCCAGTCGGGGCGGGGCTCGGCGTCGTCCACCAGGGCGTCGCCCATCGCTGCGGGCATCCACCCCCACAGGCGATAGTGCAGCTCCACCAGGACTCCTGACCCTTGCCCGACCGGCAGGACGTAGCGCTTGCCCCGCAGGAGGGCAGCAGGGTCGAGGTTCTGCTCGCCTTCCTTTAGCCACCCCAAGGCGCCCAGGCACGCCAGGGCGCGACCGAGGTCGTTGCTTCTCACGAGCACGTCCACGTCGGTGAGGAGGCGCTCGCAGGGGTGGGCGTAGACCCGCGACGCCAGGTCGGCCCCCTTGATCGTGACCCAGGGGACGCCGGCGCTCGCCAGGGCCGCGCCAGCTCTGCGCATCTCATCATTGATGAGAAGATTGCGCCCGGTGGCCCAGTACAGCTCGCGGTCGAAGGCTGCAGGGTAGCGGCGGGTGCCGCTGCGGCGGCAGGCCAGCGCCAGCGCGGCGGCGATGCGATGGCTGGCGGCAAAGGCCTCGAGGTCGGGGAAGGCGAGGAGCTGGTCCAGGTCGTGTCGATCCCCGGCCAGCGCGCTGGCCGCCACCTCGTGGCGGGGATCCACGGGCGGGTCGCTGCCGTAGCGCAGCGCCAGGGCGGTGAGCTGCTCGGCGTTGACTTCTGCGGGTGCCGGGGTACCCTGCATACCTGATCGTGTCACCGCGGCGCGCCTCCAAGCCAAGCATAGCCGCTTCAGCAGCGTGAGGAGCAAGCCGGATGAGCACGAGTTTGAGGATTCGCATGGACCATCGGCAGTACCCGCACTACCAGCGGCCGTCCACGTGAATGGAGAAGATCGACCGCCTCGGGTGGGCGGCGGGTTTCTCCATCGACGCGTACGGGGTGATCATCGGCGTGCGGGCGAGCGACGCGAGGGGGATCGAGCGCCTGCGGGCGGCGCTGCCGTACGGCGCCAGGCGCTCTCGCCGGCGGCGGGTGGACTATCTCTACTCGATCGTGGTGGGGAGCATGGATTCCTTGGTCCGCCCGCGCAGGCTCCACCTCGCGTACTCCGACCTCAAGCGGCTGGTGCGAACCGCCGACTTCGACAAGGTGGTGGAAGCGCTGGAGCACGATATGCCGCTGGTGATGGGCGCGCGCACCCGGCAGTGGGTGTTCGTGCACGCCGGTGTGGTGGGGTGGGGCGGCCGGGCGTTGCTGTTGCCGGGCCGCAGCTTTACCGGCAAGTCGACGCTGGTGGAGGCTCTGGTGCATGCCGGCGCCACCTACTACTCCGATGAGTTCGCCGTGCTCGACGGTGAGGGTCGCGTGCACCCCTTCGCCCGACCGCTGTCGCGCCGGGAAGCGGGAGAATGGAAGGGGCGGCCGGTACCGGTGGAGACCCTCGGCGGGCGGGTGGCCACGGATGCGTCGGAGGTGGCGGCGGTGGTGTCCACCCACTATCGGGCGGGGGCAGGCACCCGCTGGCGGCGACTCTCGCCGGGGCAGGGGGTGCTTGTCCTGATGGAAAACGCGGTGGCGGCGCGCACGCGCCCGGAGGTCGTGCTGCCGGTGGTGACGCGCGTGGCGCAGGAGGCGCGGCTGTTCGGCGGGGCAAGGGGCGAGGCGAGGGAGGTCGTGCCTCGCCTGCTCAAGCTCCTGGAGTGAAACCGCACCCGCGGCCTCGCGCCGCCGTACTCCGGCGTGGCGGTGACCCCACCGCTACCCCCTCTCGGGCCGCGGTCGTTGATGATTTCATAAACCTTTGGATGGTAAGGGTTTTCTGGAGCCAACGCGCGGATTCGAACCGCGGACCTAGTGATTACGAATCACTTGCTCTACCGGCTGAGCTACGTTGGCTCTCCGGGGCGGGAAATGTAGCACAGCACCGGCAGTCCGCCAAGCATGCGGGGTGCGGGGCGCGGGCGGCGGGATTGGCTGCTCCGGCAGCGGGGGTGCGGGTGTAGGATGCGCGGTTGTGGCGCAGGCATCACGGGTTTCGCTGGCGGCGGCGTACGGGCTGATCTCGTTTATCTGGGGGTCCACGTACCTGGCCATCAAGGTGGGGCTGGAGAGCTTCGACCCGTTCTTTTTCGCCGGGCTGCGCTACGCACTGGCGACAGCGCTGGCCTACGCCTGGGCGCGCTTCCGCGGTGTGGGGTTTCCCGGTACGTTCCGACACTGGCTGCCCCCGTTCGCCGTCGGGGTGCTGTTCATCGCCGTGTGCAACGGCGCCATCTTCTGGGCCGAGACGCGCCTCGACTCGGCGTACACGGCGTTGCTGATCACCGTCAACCCGGTGTGGGCGGCGCTGCTCACTCCCCTCTACCCGGGGGAGGCGCGGCTCACGCCGGGCGGCTGGGCCGGGGTGGTCCTGGGTTTTGCGGGGACCACCATTCTGCTGGCGCCGTGGCGAGCGGTGACTCCCGAACTCAAGGCAGCGGTGGTGGTGGTGGTGTCGGCGCTGATCTGGGCGGCGACAGCGCTGGGGGTGCGGCGCATCCGCGAGCGCTACGACCCGCTCGCCCTGACCGTGGCGCAGATGGCCTCGGGGGCGGTGGTGTTGCTGGCCGTGGCGGCGGTACGCGGGCAGGCGGTGACCGGGCCGATCACCCTGCGCGCCGCGGGGGCGCTCGCCTACCTGGTGGTGTTCGGATCGCTGATCGCGTTCACGGCCTACTTCTTTTTGCTGCGGCACATGGACGCCACGCGGGTGGCCTCCTCGACCTACATCAACCCGGTAGTCGCGATGGTGCTGGGGGTGGTGCTGCTGGACGAGGTGATCACCTGGTACATGGGGGTGGGCATCGTCGTTGTGCTGGCTGGGGTATGGCTGGTCATGCGCCGCGGTGAGGACTAAAGTTCAGGGGGTGGAGGACGACATGCACGAGAGCGCTCGCGGCCGGCATTCGAAGGCGATTCACGCAGGTTGGAACGCACTGGAACACGGCGGCGCTGTGTCGGTGCCCATCTACCAGTCGTCGACCTTCGCGTTTCCCTCGGCCGAGGATGGCGCGGCGCGCTTCGAGGGGACCTCGCCCGGACTGATCTACACGCGGCTCGGCAACCCCACCATCGCAGCGCTGGAACGGTGCGTGGCGGCGCTGGAAGGCGGAACCGGCGCGGTGGCGACGGCGGCCGGAATGGCGGCGGTGGCCACCTCGATCCTCGCCCTCGTGGACGGCGGCCAGCATGTGGTGGGCACCCACCCCGTGTACGGGCCGTCGCGGGGGCTGTTGGAGAAGCACCTGGCGCGCTTCGGCGTCTCGACCACCTTTGTGGGCGCCGCCGATGGCGCGGCTCTGCAGGGTGCTATGCGCCCCGAGACGCGAGTGGTGTACGTGGAGACCCCCGCCAACCCCACCCTCGATCTCGTGGATCTGGCCGAGGTGGCGTCGATCGCACGCGCCGCCGGCGCCCGGCTGGTGGTGGACAACACCTTCGCCAGCCCCCACCTGCAGCGCCCGCTGGGATTCGGTGCCGACGTCGTGCTGCACTCCATGACCAAGTTCTTGAACGGACATTCGGACGTGGTGGCCGGGATCGTGGTGGCGCGGGAGCCGGGAGTGTTGGCGCGCCTGCGCGACGTGGTGCAGGCGTTCGGCTTCAACATGGACCCCCACCAGGCGTGGCTGGTGCTGCGCGGCGTGCGCACCCTTGGGATGCGGGTGGAGCGGGCGCAGGCCAACGCCCAGGTGATCGCCCCCTGGCTGGAGAACCACCCAGCGGTGAAGTGGGTGCGCTACCCGGGGCTGCCCTCCCACCCCCAGTACGAGCTGGTCCGGCGGCAGATGGACGGGCCCGGGGCGATGATCGCCTTCGAGCTGCACGGCGGCGTCGAGGCGGGCCGCCGGGTGATGAACGCCGTGCGGCTCATCACCCTGGCGGTGTCGTTGGGCGGGATCGATTCGCTCATCGAACACCCGGCGTCGATGACCCACCGTTCGGTGCCCGAGGAGGAGCGGCGCCGCCAGGGGATCACCGCCGGCCTGGTGCGGCTGGCGGTGGGGTGTGAGGACGTGGAGGATCTTCTCGCCGACCTGGAGCAGGCACTGGCCCCGGCAACCGGGTAGCTCGGGGCGGCGCGAAACGCAAGACGCGAGGGGCAGGGCGGGCGCCCTCGCCCGCCAATTCGATGGGTCCG
>JBBINC010000120.1:0-9495 GCA_037444085.1 Acidobacteriota bacterium
CGGCGGCGAAGCCGCACGCGCCTCGAATCTCGCCGCCAGCGCCCCCGACCACGCCCCCACCCGGCCCCCGCGTGATGGCAGCGCGGGTCGTGCCGGTGCTTGTGTCGGTGTCCGTGCCGGTGCCGGTGCCCGTGTCCGTGGCCGTGCCTGTGTCCGTGGCCGTGCCTGTGTCCGTGGCCGTGCCTGTGTCCGTGGCCGTGTCCGCCGCCCGGGAACCGTGTCCCTGGCCGATGTCCGTTGGCAACGGCCAGGCGAATCCGAGTGGCTTGGCCGTGCGCCGGAATCCGCGCGCGGCCGGCATGGAGGGCAATGCCCCGGAACCAGGAGAGAGGCGCCTTCCTCGCTGGAGGGAGAAAGCCGGACGAGTGACCGGACCCCCAAGGCTAATGCATCTGGCTGGGGAGCAGGGATTCGAACCCCGATACCGTGGTCCAGAGCCACGTGTCCTAGCCGTTGGACGACTCCCCAGCAACGGCGGGAGGGTATTGTACCCCCTCCCCGACCGCTGTCAACGCGACTAGACTCTACCATTGCCCCGCGCTCGGGGCGGAGAGATCGATATGCGAGAACGCCCGGTGCGAACCCGAGTGGCACCGTCTCCGACGGGGGATCCCCACGTCGGCACGGCCTACGTGGCGCTGTTCAACTACGCGCTGGCGCACAAGCACGGTGGCCGGTTCGTGCTGCGCATAGAGGACACCGATCGCGAGCGCTCCAACGCCGCCTCGGAGCGGATGATCTTCGAGTCGCTGCAGTGGCTCGGACTTGGCTGGGACGAAGGGCCTGATATCGGAGGACCGTTCGGTCCGTACCGCCAGAGCGAGCGCTTCCCGATCTACCGGGAGCATCTGGAGCGACTGGTGGAGCGGGGCGCGGCGTACCCCTGCTTCTGTACCAGGGAGAGGCTGGATGCGCTGCGGGAGGAGCAGCGGGCGCGCAAGGACCCGGTGATGGGATACGACGGACGCTGCCGGAAGATCTCCCCGGCCGAGGCGGCAGCGCGACGCTCGGCCGGGGAATCGCATGTGATCCGGCTGGCGGTCCCCGAGGACGGCGAGACGGCGGCGCACGACCTGCTGCGAGGTGATCTGCGCTTCGAGAACCGCCTCATCGACGACCAGATTCTGCTCAAGTCGGATGGCTTCCCCACCTACCACCTGGCCAACGTGGTGGACGACCACCTCATGGAGATCTCGCACGTGATCCGTGCCGAGGAGTGGATCTCGTCGCTGCCGAAGCACGTACTGCTCTACCGGGGCTTTGGCTGGCAGGAGCCGGTGTTCTGCCACCTGCCGTTGCTGCGCAACGCCGACAAGTCCAAGATCTCCAAGCGCAAGAACCCGGTGTCGCTGGAGTACTACCGCCGTGCCGGCTATCTCCCCGAGGCGGTGCGCAACTACCTCGCGTTGATGGGGTGGATCATGCCCGACGGGGAGACCGAGGAGTTCACCCTCGAGCAATTCGTCGAGAACTTCACCCTGGAGCGCATCAGTCTGGGCGGGCCGGTGTTTGACCTGGACAAGCTCACCTGGCTGAACGGTCGCTACCTCCGCGGGCTGTCGCCGGCCGACCTGCTGGCGCGCCTGCGCTCGGGGGTGCTTTCGGACGACTATCTCACCCAGGTTATCCCGCTCGCCCGCGAGCGCATCGATCGACTCGAGGATTTCATGGCCTACGCGCAGTTCTTCTTTGTCGGGGAAGTGAGCTACGACGGGGAAGCGCGAGCCCGCATGGTGCCCAAGAAGCACTCTCGCGACGACACGGCCGGCGCTCTGGAGGCGCTGCTGGAAGAGAATCTGGACCCGCTCATGGAGTGGGACGCGGCGCACCTGGAGCCCTTGCTGCGCGGCGCCGCGGAGCGGCTGGGATGGAAGACGGGGGACCTGTTCATGGCTGTGCGGGTGGGATTGACCGGCCGCTTCGCGACACCGCCGCTGTTCGAGACCATGGAGGTGCTGGGCAAGGAGCTGTGCCGCCGCCGCCTGCGCCGCGCCATCGAGGTCCTGCGCACCGAGTAGGTTCTCATCGCAGCGCTCCGCCGGTGCTAGCATGGGCCGGCACAGCGGCCGGGGAGGTCGCGGCCTGACGGGGAACTCACAGCATGATTGAACACAATGAAGTCCCACCGGCCAGCGAGGCGGGCGAGCGCACCCACTTCATTCGCGACGTCGTCGCGACCGACCTGACCGCGGGGAAGCACCGCCGCGTCATCACCCGCTTCCCCCCCGAGCCCAACGGCTACCTGCACATCGGCCACGCCAAGTCGATCTGCCTCAACTTCGGTCTGGCCCAGGAGTTCGGCGGGCGATGCCACCTCCGCTTCGACGACACCAACCCGTTGAAGGAGGAGCAGGAATACGTCGACGCCATCAAGCGCGACGTGCGCTGGTTGGGGTTCGACTGGGGCGAGCACGAGTACTACGCCTCGGACTACTTCGAGCAGCTGTACCAGTGGGCGGAGCAGTTGGTGCGGCAGGGGCACGCCTACGTCTGCGACTGCACTCCTGACGAGGTGCGGGCGCGGCGCGGCACGCTCACCGAGCCAGGAAAACCATGCGCCCACCGGCAGCGCAGCGCAGAGGAGAACATGGACTTCCTTCGCCGCATGCGAGCCGGGGAGTTTCCCGACGGAGCACGGGTGCTGCGCGCCAGGATCGACATGGCCCACGGCAACATCAACATGCGCGACCCGGTGATGTACCGCATCTTGCACGCGCCCCACCCGCACGCCGGGGATGCCTGGTGCATCTACCCCATGTACGACTGGGCGCACGGGCAGTCCGACTCGATCGAGCGAATTACCCACTCCATCTGCACCCTTGAGTTCGAGGCGCATCGGCCGTTGTACGACTGGTTCCTCGATGCATTGGGGGTGTATCACCCTCAGCAGATTGAGTTTGCGCGGCTCAACCTGACTTACACGGTGATGTCCAAGCGCCGCCTGCTGGAGCTGGTGCGCGAAGGGGTGGTGCGGGGGTGGGACGACCCGCGCATGCCGACGATCTCCGGTCTTCGCCGGCGTGGCTTCACGCCCCAGGCGATCCGGGCGTTCGCCGCGCGCATCGGGGTGGCGAAACGCGACTCGGTGGTGGGCATCCAGTTGCTGGAGCACTGCTTGCGGGAGGACCTCAACGCCCGCGCGCCGCGCCGCTTTGCGGTGCTGCGACCGGTCAAACTGGTGATCGACAACTACCCGGAAGGACGGGTCGAGATGTTCGAGGTTCCCAACAACCCTGAGGACCCCGGCGCTGGCACCCGCGAGGTGGCGTTCTCCCGCGAGTTGTGGATCGAAGCCGAGGATGTGCGCGAGGTGCCCCCAGCCAAGTACTGGCGCCTGTTCCCTGGCAACGAGGTGCGCCTGCGTTCGGCCTATCTGGTCACCTGCACCGGGGTGGTCAAGGACGGCAGCGGCGCGATCGTCGAGGTGCACGCCACCTACGATCCGGCCAGCCGTGGCGGCAGCGCGCCGGACGGACGTCGGGTGAAATCGACCGTTCACTGGCTGTCGGCGGCGCATGCGCTCCCGGCGGAAGTACGACTGTACGAGCATCTTTTCACCCGGCCGGATCCCGACGATGTGCCCGAGGGGCAGAGCTGGCGCGCGGTGCTCAACCCCCACTCGGAGGAAGTGCTGACCTCCTGCTGGGTCGAACCCGCGTTGGCCGGCGCCCGGGTCGAGGAGTTCTTCCAGTTCGAACGGCTGGGCTATTTCGTGGTCGATCCCGACTCCACCCGCAAGCGACTGGTCTTCAACCGCTCGGTCACGCTGAAGGATGCCTGGGCCAAGGTGGCCGGGCGCCAGCAGGCACGCACCGAAGAGTCATCGGCGCAGGCTCGCTGAAACGGAATCATCGGCGGCTCCGAGTGGGCCGATGGCATGAGAACGTCGGCTGGCTGGACAGCGGCTCTCCGATGAGGTATCAAGCGCGCCGATGTCGAGAAACCGCGCCCTCGCCATGGTCATGCGTGGCCCGCTCCGGCGGGCGGCGAGGGAGCGCGTGCGGATGACCTAGCCACACCGGCACAAGACTCACCACCTCGTGGACCCGCGACGGCGCCGTGGCGGGTCTTGTTGTTTGCGCGCCTTCGCCTGCGGGCGATCGAGAGGAAAGGAGCAGCACCATGCGAATGCGAAGCACACGCCCGTGTCCCATCACCGAAGCATGTCGTTCTCGTCAATCAACCAGCGGGCGGCCGCGCCGCCGCCGGGAGAAGGGGAATGAGCGATCGAGTTGCAACCGACACGCGCTACGAAACACAGCTGATCCACGCCGGTCATGAGCCGGACAGCGGCACGCGCTCGCGCGCCGTGCCCATCTATCAGACCACTTCGTATACCTTTGCCGACTGCGCTCACGGCGCCCGTCTCTTCGCCCTCGAGGAGGCGGGCTTCATCTATTCACGCATCGGCAACCCCACCGTGGACGTGCTCGAGCGGCGCCTGGCGGTGCTCGAAGGCGGGCTCGCCGCCCTCGCCGCCTCGTCGGGACAGGCAGCCCAGCTGCTGGCGCTGCTTACCCTGTGCCGCGCAGGCGACTCGGTGGTGTCGTCGCCGTTTCTCTACGGCGGCACCGCCAACCAGTTCAGGGTGGCGCTGCCTCGGCTGGGGATCACCGTGCGCTTTGCCGCGGGCGACGACGCCGCGTCGTTCGCACCTCTGATCGACCACACAACCCGCGCCCTGTACGTGGAGAGCATCGGCAACCCGTCGTTCTCGGTACCGGATTTCGAGGGACTGTCCGACCTGGCGCGCCGCCTGGGCGTTCCGCTGGTGGTGGACAACACCTTCGGCTGCGCCGGCTACCTGTGTCGGCCCATCGAGCATGGCGCCCATATCGTCGTGGCCTCCGCCACCAAGTGGATCGGCGGCCACGGCACCAGCCTGGGCGGGGTCATTGTCGACGCCGGCACCTTTGCCTGGGCGAGCGACCGTTTCGCTGAATTCACCGAGCCGGCCCCGGGGTACCACGGGCTGCGGTTTGGCGAAGCGTTCGGCCCTGAAAGCCCCTCCGGGAACATCGCCTTCGTGGTGCGGGCGCGGGCCGAGGGGATGCGCGACCTGGGGCCATGCCTGTCGCCCTTCAACGCCTTCCTGCTGCTGCAGGGTTTGCAAACACTTTCGCTGCGCGTGCAGCGCCATTGCGACAACGCCTCCTCGCTCGCCCACTGGCTGGCCGACCACCCTTCCATCGCGTGGGTGCGCTATCCCGGGCTGGCCGGCGACCCATCTCACCGGCGTGCCAGCCGCTACCTGCGCAACGGTTTCGGCGGGGTCTTGAGTTTCGGGGTGCGGGGCGGTGGGCAGGCGGCGCGGCGCTTCATCGATGGGTTGCGTTTGGCCTCGCACCTCGCCAACGTGGGCGACGCCCGCACCCTGGTGATTCACCCGGCCAGCACCACCCACGCCCAGCTTGCCGCCAGCGAGCGCGCCGCCGCCGGGGTGAGCGACGATCTGGTGCGCGTCTCGGTGGGGCTCGAACACATTGACGATATTGCGGACGACTTCGCACAGGCGCTGGCCCGTGCGGCCCGGGGAGGGTGAGATGGGCGCGCGACCGACAGAGTTTTTTCGAGCCCTCGAGCCATTCCCTCTCGAGTGCGGGGGAACCCTGCCGGAGCTGCAGCTGGCCTATCGCACCTGGGGCCGCCTGTCGCCGGGGAGGGACAACGCGGTGCTGGTCTGCCACGCCCTTACCGGTTCGGCGGACGTGGACCTGTGGTGGCCAAGGGTGCTGGGCCCGGGGCGGGCCCTCGATCCTGCTCGGGACTTCGTGGTGTGCAGCAACGTATTGGGATCCTGCTACGGCAGCACGGGGCCCGGCAGTATCGATCCTGGCAGTGGGGCGGTGTGGGGCAAGCGCTTCCCGGAGATCACGGTGCGCGACATGGTGCGCGCCCAGGCGCAGCTGCTCGACGCCCTGGGGGTGCCAAGCCTGGCCCTGGTGGTGGGCGGCTCGTTGGGGGGAATGCAGGTGTTGGAGTGGGGGGTCAGCTTCCCGGAGCGGGTGGCGGCCATGATCCCCATCGCCACGGCGGGGCGCACCTCGGCGTGGTGCATTGCCTTTTCGGAAGCGCAGCGGGCAGCTCTGGAGGCGGGCGGAGATGGGGGACGAGGGTTGGCGGTGGCGCGCATGATCGCCATGTGTACCTACCGGTCGCCGGGTGAGCTGGCGGCGCGATTCGGGCGATCGGCACCCGCCGGCGGCGGCTTCGCGGTCCAGGGGTACATGCGGCACCAGGGGAAGAAGCTGGCGGCCCGGTTCGACCCCCACTCCTACCGCGTGTTGTTGCGGGCCATGGACACGCACGACGTCAGCCGTGGGCGGGGAGACTACGGGGCGGTGCTGCGCGGCGTCGAGGTGCCGGCGCTGGTGCTGTCCATCGTTTCCGATGTGCTCTTCGAGCCCGAAGAGCAGCAGGAACTGGCCCGGCTCCTGCCGCGCGCCGAACTGGTCACCCTGAGTTCTGACCATGGTCATGACGCCTTTCTCGTCGATGCGGAGGCGGTGAACGAAACGATCGTCGAGTTCCGCCGGGTGGCGGGGCAGCGGGCCGGGTAGGAGGTGCCGCATGCGTGTCCTCAAATTCGGCGGCTCGTCGGTGGCCGATGCCGCCTGTATCGAGCGAGTGCTTCTCCTGGTGGCCGCGGCGCGCGCTGAGGGGCCGGTGGCGGTGGTGGCCTCGGCGATGGCAGGGGTGACCGATCTGCTGGCCGCCGCGGTGGAGGGAAGGGAGGGAGCGGATCGAGGCGTGGTCGCGCGGCTTCGCCGCCGCCACCACGACTGCCTTGCAAGGCTGGCGCCCGGCGATGATCTCGCCCGCCGCCAGCTCGACCATCACCTCGATCGACTTCAGCGAGCGCTGGAGACAACCACGACGGGCCGATTCTCGCCGGCTGCTCGGGACGCCGTGCTGGCGAGCGGAGAGCAGCTGCTCGTGCCGGTGCTAGCGGCGGCGCTGCGGGCCTCGGGCACGCCCGCGGCGCTGGTGGACTCCCGCCTCCTCATCGCCACCGATTCCCAATTCGGCGCAGCCTCCGTGGACCTGAGGGAGACCCGGCGCCGCGTCACGAAGGTGTTCGGTGGCTGGCCGGAGGGGCTCGTTGCGGTGGTCCCCGGGTATTCGGGGGCCGATCCCCACGGTCGGGTGACGACCCTGGGCCGGGGCGGCTCGGACACCACCGCGGCGGTGCTGGGAGTGGCGCTGGGGGCGGCCTGGGTGGAGATCTGGACCGATGTGGACGGCGTGCTGTCCGCCCCGCCCGGGGCGGTGCCGGAGGCGCACGTACTGCCCCACCTGAGCTATGCGGAAGCGGAGGCAATCGCGCGCTACGGCGGCAAGGTACTTCATTTCAACACCATAGCGCCCTGCGCGGGGGCCGGCATCGCGATAGCGGTGCGCAATACGTTCCGGCCAGAGGCGCCGGGCACGGTGGTCGACGGAAACCCCGCCGCAGCGGGCCGCATCGCCTGTGTGACAGGGTGCGCAGGCGGCGGGGAGGAGGCCGGCAGGGCCGCGGTGCTGGCGGTGGTGGGTGACGGTGTGGCCCGGGTGCCGGGACTCGCAGCGCGCGTCTACAGGGTGCTGGCCGAGCACGGCATCGCGGTCCAGCAGAGGGAGCCGTGCTGGTCACCGGTGGCGTGGCGAGTGCTGGTGGATCCGGGCCGGCTCGGCGACGCCCTGCGCGCCCTGCATCCGGCGCTGGTCACGGCAGGCGCACGGCCAGCGCTCCCGTCACATGGGCGGGGAGCGGACAGCGACCGCGGCGCGCGAGAACAGAAAGAGGTGAGGTTGCTGGGGGAGGTGTGCCATGGGTAAGGAGAGAATCCCGGTGGGGGTCTTGGGCGCGACGGGCGTGGTCGGGCAGGAGCTGGTCCGGCGCCTGCAGTCTCACCCCCTCTTCGAGCTGGTCGCCGTGGCGGCCTCGGAGCGCTCCGCCGGGCGTCTTTACGGCGAGGTGGTGAAGTGGAGGGCTCCCGGGGAAATTCCAGAGGCGGCAGCGCGCCTCGAGGTCAGGCCAGTCGTGTCCGACTTGCCATGCCGGCTGGTGTTCTCGGCGCTGGATGCGGCGAGGGCGCGCGGCGTCGAGGAGGAGTTCGCCCGGGCCGGGTACACGGTGGTCTCGAACGCCTCGGCGTGGCGCCTGGACCCGCAGGTTCCGCTGCTGATTCCCGATGTCAATCCGGACCAACTCTGTCTGGTTGCGGGCCAGCGTTTCGCCCCGGGCGTCATCGTCACCAACCCCAACTGCTGCGTGGCGGGGCTGGCGCTGGTGCTCAAACCCCTCCTCGACGCCTTCGGTGTGGAGGAGGTGATGGTCACGACGCTGCAGGCCGTCTCCGGGGCCGGATACCCCGGCGTTTCGGCGCTGGACGCGCTGGGAAACGTCATCCCGCTGATCCCCGGCGAGGAGGAGAAGCTGCAGGCGGAGCCGGCCAAGATTCTCGGATCGCTGGTTGGCGCGCAAGTGAAGCCGGCGCCGCTGCGGATCTCCGCTCAGGCCATGCGGGTGCCGGTGCTGGACGGGCACACGCTGTCGGTGTCGGTGCGGCTGGGCAGAAGGGCGCCCGTCGAGGAGGCTCGCGACGTGCTGGCGCAGTGGCGCGGCGCGCCGCAGGCCCGTGGCCTGCCGTCGGCGCCACAGCGCGCCCTGGTGGTCAGCGACGATCCCGATGCCCCGCAACCTCGCCGCCACCTCCACGCCGGGGACGGCATGACCGTCACGGTGGGCCGCCTCCGAGCCTGCACGGTGTTCGATGTGCGGCTGGTGGCGCTGGTGCACAACGGCGTGCGCGGTGCCGCCGGGGCGGCGCTGCTCAACGCCGAGCTGCTGGTGCGCGAGGGCTGCATGGCCGCTCGCCGCCCGGCCGGCGGGAGGTTGTGGGTGGCGTAGGAGAGGACGCGCTTGCCAGGGGGAGAGGATTTCACTACACTCGCGACCCCCGGCGCGGAGAGGTGCTGGAGTGGTCGAACAGGGCTGCCTGCTAAGCAGTTGTACCGGGTTGACCGGTACCGGGGGTTCGAATCCCCCCCTCTCCGCCAGCGCAATTCGCGAGCGCGATACCTCCAAGGAGCCAGGTCGCGTCGATACCAGAGCAGGTCAATGGCATCTGTTGAAGCCGACCGGGGGGTGAGAACCCCCGGAGGGTGGGGGAGCGGATGCGGCCGGGGCACGGTCATGAAGGGCGACGCGGACACGGACACCGGCACGGACCCGGGCACGGACACGGGCACCGACAAGGGCACGGACACGGTCACGGGCATCGACCCCGACATGGGCACGGGCACGGACGGTCACGGAAAGCGCAGCATCAGCCCTGGGGAGGACAGGCACTCTTGCCTGTCCGGGCGGGGTGGGCGCTGGTGGTGGCCAGACAGGAGTGTCTGGCCTTCCAGTGCCCGGACGCGGGCACTGCCACGGCCACGGTCACGGGCACGGCCACGGGCACAAACACGGGCAGGATCCACCCATCAATGACGCGGGGGCTGGGTGGG
>JBBINC010000121.1:0-9490 GCA_037444085.1 Acidobacteriota bacterium
GATGAAGGGGCGGGTCGTGCCTGCGGCTGTGACCGTGCCGATGCCCGTGCCCGTGTCGGTGCCCGTGCCCGTGTCGGTGTCAGTGCCCGTGTCAGTGCCCGTGCCCGTGTCAGTGCCCGTGTCAGTGCCCGTGTCCGTGTCAGTGCCCGTGCCCGTGCCCATGTCGGTGTCGGTGACCGTCGGTGGCCGCGCGGCGGCGGGCGGACTTCCTCAGCCGAGGAGGCGGCTGAACCTCTCGCCTCTATCGTCTTCGGTGCAGCTTCTCGGCCCTGGAGTAGGGGGAGAGGCGACCCTCCCGGGCCGGGGGCGCGTTGACAGTATGTGGCGGCCTTGGCTACACTCCCCGGGGGCCGGCGACGTAGCCAAGTGGTAAGGCAGGGGCCTGCAAAGCCCTCATTCGGCGGTTCGAATCCGCCCGTCGCCTCCATTTCTCTCGGGGGGCCGCGCGCCCGCCGGGCTTTCGTGTGCGGGGGGCTCCGCTCTCCGCCCACCCAACCGCCCTCGCTCCAGCCCCCCGCGCCCCCACGCTGCGGGGAGCAAAGCTCCCCTCCGCTCGCCTCCGCCGCGAAACCCCCCGCACCCCCCCTCGCGCCGCGGGCCAAGCCGGACGGCGCTCGAATTTCATCTCACCGCCTCAGCTTTTCGCTCGCCTCCGTCTGGCCTCTCACCTCTGCCTATGCTGCGATTGCCTTGGAGCGTGAAGCTGAGCCATGCGCATGAGCCGGCGTTGTAGCACGCGCGGGCGCAGCCGGTGCCGCTGCGAAGGGAGCAGACGGTCGCCCAAACGCTGGAGATGATCCGCGCCCGCGTGCTCCCGGACCGGGTGGTGTACTTCTACGTCATCGACCACGCTGAGAAACTGGTGGGGGTGTTGCCGGTGCGCGGCCTGCTGGGCGCGCCGCTGGAGGCGCGCCTCGAGACCGTCATGGCGGCGCCGGTGGTTGCACTGCCGCATTCGGCCTCGGTGCTGGAGGCGTGCGAGTTCATGGCGGCCCACCGGCTGCTCGCCGTGCCGCTGGTGAGAGACGACGGGACTCTTGCCGGGGTCGTGGATATGACACTGCTGAGCAGCGAGCTCAGCGACTTGGCAGAACGACGCAATGTGGAGGACGGCTTCGAGACTCTGGGCCTGCGCGTTTCCCTGCTGCGCGACGCGGCCCCGTGGCTGCGCTTCAGACTACGGTTTCCGTGGCTTCTCGCCACGGTCACTGGCGGCACCGCGTGCGCGATTCCGGCCGGCCTGTTCGAGGCAACACTCGCCGCCAGTCTGATCCTCACCTTTTTCCTGACCCTGGTCCTGGGTCTGGCTGAAAGCCTCGGAGTGCAGAGGATGACGGTGACCGTCCAGGCTCTGCACACGCAGGCGCCGACGCTCGCCTGGTACGGCCGTTCGCTGCGGCGGGAGGGGGCGACGGCACTGGGACTGGCATGCGGCAGCCTGGTTGCCCCGATTGTCTGGGCATGGCGGGGGGCGGGGTCGGAGGCGGCGGTGATCGGCGGCAGCATCGCCGTCACGATCTCTGCGGCGAGCCTCATCGGGCTCACCGTCCCGGCGCCGATCCACGCCGCCCGACTCGACCCCAAGGTGTCCTCGGGACCGCCTGGCGTTGACCGACATCTTCACGATCACCGCCTACCTGGGGCTTGCCACGATCCTGCTGCGCTCCTAGGTCGGCATCCTCGCCGGACGCGACAGGTCAAGGCGGCCCAGCCACTCCGTGGGTGAGGGTGCCGAGGCCGCTGATTTCCACCTCGACGATGTCACCCGGGGCGAGCGGTCCTACGCCGGGAGGGGTGCCGGTGGTGATCAGGTCGCCCGGGTACAGCGTCATGATGCGGGAGACAAACGCGATGACCTCGGCCACGGAGTGGATCATGTCGGCGGTGCTGCTGCGCTGGCGTACGACGCCGTTGACCCGCAACTCCAGGTCGAGGTCCTGCGGGTTGGGGATGTCGGTAGCGAGCCACGGGCCGACGGGGCAGAAGGTGTCGTACCCCTTGGCGCGGGCGTAGACCTTCTCGCGGCGCTGGATATCGCGGGCGGTGACGTCGTCGAGGCATGTGTACCCGAGGACGAACTGGAGCGCCTCCTCCGCCCGCACCTGGCGGGCGGTGCGGCCGATGACCAGGGCGAGTTCGCCCTCGTGCTCCACCTGTGTCGAGTCGGCGGGGAGGAGCACGTCTCCCCCGGGGGCGAGAAGCGCCGAAGGAGCCTTCAGGAAGAGCAGCGGTTCGTCCGGAAGGCGCTTGCCCATTTCGGCGGCGTGGGCGCGGTAGTTCAGCCCGATGGCGACGATCTTGGTGGGCTCGCAGGGCGGCAGGAGGCGCGCCTCCGCCAGCGGCACCGAGCCGCCGAGGGGCGCCGAATCGGACCACGGCGAGCCTCGCAGCAGGCCGACCAGCTCACCCTGGATCACGCCCCACCGGGCCGCTCCCCCCACCTCGAGTCGACACAGTCTCATTCATCCTCCCGGCGGCGGCGTCCGCCGCCACCGCAGTGTAGCCCTTCCGCCGGGGGGAGTTGCGCCGTCAGGAGGGCAGCAGGAAGCCCAGCAGTTCGTCGAGGAGCTGCGGCCCTCCCTCGGCAAGCAGCGAGTGAGCGGCTCCCGCCACTTCGCGGTACAGCGCCCCGGGAATGGCGGCCGCCAGCTCCCGGGAAGCGGCGGCGGGGACGATGGGGTCGAGGGCTCCGGCCATCACCAGCGTCGGGCAGGAGATGACGCGGGCATCGTCGGAGAGGTCGAATCCCGCTCGCAGGTGGGCGAGCTGCCCCAGGGCGCCTGGCACGTCGGCGGGGTCGGGAGCCCAGAGGTGCGCGGCCTGGTCGACGACACCTGGGTAGGCGTCGGCGAAGGCGCCGGCGAAGGCGAAGGCCATCAGGGCCTCGGCCGCCTCACGCGGAGCGAGGCGACTGAGCGCCAGCTCGAAGAAGCGCAGCACACGGTCGTGGGAGGGCGTGGAGCGCACCCCGCATGACACCGCGACGAGTCGACGAACGCGGGTGGGGTGGCGGGCGGTGGTGCGCACCGCCACCAGGCCACCCATGGAGACACCGAGCAGCGAGATCGACCCCAATCCCAACGTTTCGGTGAGGAGGGCGAGGTCGTCGGCGGCTCCGTCGAGGGTGAACGGCGTCCCTGCTCGCGAGCCGCCCACGCCCCGGTTGTCCATGGTGACGACCGTGCAGCGGCGGCCGAGAAGGCCCGGCAACTCCCCCCAGAGGCGAGCCGTCGAAGCCAGACCGGCGACGAGGACGACCGCCGGACCCGCGCCGGTGAGCTGGAAAGCGATGGGTCCGCGCGGCCCGTCGACACACCCTTCGCGCACGGCGGGGCGCCCGCGGCGCGCTGGGGGGGTCACAGCAGGGCGTCGAGCTTGGCCTTGATGACCTTGCGGTCCGCCACGCCGACCAGGCGATCGGCCAACTTGCCGTTCTTGAAGAAGAGCAGGGTGGGGATCGACTGGATGCCGAACTTCATCGCGGTCTGCCGGCTGGCGTCCACGTCCAGCTTGGCCACCACCACCTTGCCGGCGTACTCGACGGCGAGGGCTTCGACGTGGGGGGCGATCATCCGGCACGGCCCGCACCAGGCCGCCCAGAAATCCACCACGGCTGGCTTGCCGCTGTTCACTACGGCGCTCTCGAAATTGTCATCGGTGACCACGACCACGTTGTTGCTTGCCATCGTTGCGTCCTTTCTCGTGCCGTCGAGCCGCGCGCGGGGGTATTGTACGGGGGGAAGGGTGGAGCGGCAAACTATGCGATCCCGCCGCCAGCGGCTCGGGCAACACTTTCTTGCTGACCACCGGGTAGCGGCCGCCATTGCCGGCGCGCTGGCGAGCGAGCCACCGCGCGTGCTCGAGGTCGGACCCGGTCGAGGAGCGCTAACCCGACCGCTGCTGGAGCGATTCCCGCTGGTGCGGGCGATCGAGCTGGACGCTCGTCTGGCCGAGACGCTCGCTCCCCGACTGGGGAGGCCGGGGGGGCTGGAGGTGTGGCACGCCGACGCCCTGCACGATGATCTTGATGTGCTGACGAGGGACGGGCCCTGGCAGGTGGCCGGCAACCTCCCGTACGCGGTGGCGACACCCATTGTGCGGCGGCTGGTGCGTTGGGGTCCAGCGATCCCGCGAGTTGTGGTGATGGTGCAGCGCGAGGTCGCCGAGCGCTTCCTGGCGCCTCCCGGCAACCCCCACCGCGGGCTGGTAAGCGTGGAGATGGAGCTCCACGCGCGCGCGCAGCGGCTCTTCGACGTGCCTGCGGCCGCCTTTTCGCCGCCCCCGCAGGTGGTGTCCACGGTGCTGGTCGTCGATCCGAAGGCGCCAGCCGAGCCGGCGGCGGTGGTGGAGAGCGCGCTGCGACTCGCCGGCGCGGCGTTCACCCAGCGACGCAAGAAACTCCTCAACGCCCTCGCGGGGACCGTGCCGGCGCCCGCGCTTCGCGAGGCGCTGTCCGAGGCTGGCTGCGATGGGGGATGGCGCCCGCAGGAAGTCGACGCGGCGCGATGGCTGGCGCTGGCGCGAGCGCTGCGGGGGCGCCACGAGAGGGGGAAGGCGTGAGGCTGATTCCACTGGGCGGACTGGGGGAGTTCGGGGCCAACTCAATGCTGGTCTCCTCGGCGACGGACGAGAGCGTGCTTCTGGACGCCGGTGCGGCATTCTCCGATCTGGAGTTGTTCGGCGTGGCCTACGAGATACCGGATTTCGCCGGCCTTGAGGCGCCCCCCCTCGCGGTTCTCCTGACCCACGGGCACGACGATCATTTCAAGGGGTTGGCGCACCTGGCGTCGGCTTTTCCCGGCGTGGCGGCGTACGGGAGCGCGCCGACGGTGGCGCGGTTGGCGCTCAACAGACCCCGCCCCGAGGTCGCTGTCCCGGAGGCGCGCCCGCTGCCGGCGGCAAGGACCCTGTCGCTGGGCCCGTGGCAGGTGGAGGCCCTGGGTGTCTCACATTCCATCCCGGGCACGGTGATGCTGCGCCTGCGTCACGGCGGCGCAACGATCGTGGCGGCGACCGACTTCCGGCTGGCGCCCTCGGCCCTGGGCGAATGCACGTCGCTGGAGGCGCTGGCGGGGTGGGGGCGAGACGGGGTGGATGTGGCGCTGCTGGACTCCACCAACGCCCTGGTATCGAACTCACCGCCAACTGAGGCAGTGGTGGCCTCCACCCTCGCCGAGCTGGTGGCCGGGGCGCGGGGCGCCGTGGTGGGGGTCACCTTCGCTTCCCACGCGGGTCGCTTTCTGCAGTTCGCTCAGGCGGCTCTGGCCGCCGGCAAGGTGGTGATTCCGCTGGGCCGGGGCCTCGACGAGATGCTGGCGGTGCAGGCGGCGGCGGGAAGTCTTGGCCTGCCCCCGGGTACCGTGCGCGCGCCCCGGGAGCTGGTTCGCCTGCCGCGGGAGCGCCTGGTCATCGTGGCGACCGGGTCTCAGGGGGAAAGCGGCGCGGCGTTCACGCGCCTGGCGGTGGACGGCGTCCCGGGCTTCCGGCTGCAGGCGGGGGACCTGGTCATTCACGCGGCGCGCCTGATCCCTGGGCATGAACGTCGCCTCGCGACGCTCTTCGACCATTGCGTGCGGCGCGGTGCCGCCGTCGTGACCGCCGAACAGGCGCCGGTACACGCCTCAGGGCACCCGCACGGCGAGGAGCTGGACCAGGTCGTGGATGCGCTGCGCCCGCGCTGGGTGCTGCCAGTGCACGGCCGCCGCCGCCATCTCGAAGCTGCGGCAGCGCTGGCGCGGCGCCACGGGTGTCACGCCGTAGTAGTCGAGAACGGTCAGCCCGTGCGCTGGCGAGACCGAGAGTTGCGCGCCGAGGGAGAACCCCGCGGTGTTGGCCGCGTGCTGGTGGGGGACGATGGCTGCGCCGCAGTCGACACCGCCCTGCTGCGCCAGCGTCGTGAAGTGGCGCGTAGCGGCCTGGTGGCCGTAATCATTCCCCGCGGCGGGGCGGGGGAAGACGGCCTTGGCCACCCCGAAGTGAGCGCGGTGGGCCTGGCGCTGTCGGAGACCGAGCGGCGGTTCCTCGTGGCGGGGTTGAAGGACGAGCTGCGGCGGGCGAGGGGAGAGGGGCGCCGCGGCGAGGATGAGCTGCGCAGTACAATGACCCGTTGGCTGCGCAGTGAACTCCGCCGGCGGCACGGGTGCCGGCCGGCGGTGCTGGTTGCCATCGTCGGGTAGCGAGGTGCCGTGACGCTCTTCTCCGCCATCCTGCTGGGGTGTCTGCAGGGACTCACCGAGTTCCTGCCCGTCTCGTCGTCCGGCCACCTGGCACTGGCGCAACTGCTGATGCCCGGCTTTCAGCCACCCGGGCTGGTGTTCGAGGTGGCGCTGCACCTGGGGACCACCGCGGCGGTGCTCGCCGTTGAGTGGCGGCGTCTGTGGGACGCGTTCCGGGGGCGGTACCTGGTGCGGCTGACCGGCCAGCTGGTCGCCGCGACGCTGGTGACCGCGGCGATTGCGCTGCCGCTGCGCCGCACCGCCGAGGCCGCGTTCGAGAAGCCCCTGGTCGTGGCGGCCGGGCTGGCGCTGACCGGCGCGTTGTTGTTGCTCGTGACGAGGTGGGGCGGCGGAGCCCGGGGACCCGCTGACATGCCGTGGCAGGCCGCGGTGCTGGTGGGGTTGGCGCAGGGCATGGCGGTGATGCCCGGGGTCTCCCGCTCCGGCGCCACCATCGTGACAGGCGTGGCTCGCGGCCTAGAACGGCGGTGGGCTGCGGATTTCTCCTTTCTCCTTTCGGCACCGGCGATTCTCGGCGCCGCACTGGTGGAGGGTTGGGCGCATCGGGAGGCGCTGGCGGCGGCCCCCACCTCGCTGTGGTTGACCGCGGCCGGCGGTGCCCTGGCGGCGGCCCTGGTCGGGGGAGCGGCGCTGCTGGCGGTGCGCCGCTTGGTGCGCGGCGGGCGCCTGCACCTTTTCGCCTACTACGTACTGCCTCTCGCCGCCGTGACCGTAGCTCTGCGCCTGGCGGGGGTGTGGTGATGGGTCGCTCGCGGGACGAGCTGGCGCGCGAGGTGGCCGGTTACATCATGCTGGTCGCCGCGCTTGTGGTCGCCGTGGCGTTGCTCTCCTACCACCCTCGGGATCCCTCGTGGCTGGCGGCGGCGTCCGATGACATCGCCAACCTCCTGGGCCGATTCGGAGCGATGGTCGCGGGCGTACTGGTGATGTTGTTCGGGGTCCTGGCGTTGATCGTGCCGGTGCTCTTGGCGGCGGTGGGCTGGCAGTGGCTGAGAGGGCGGCAGTTGGAGTGGCCGGCGCTGCAGGGGGGGGCTTGGCTGGCGTTCGTGGCTTTTACCGGCGCCCTGCTGGTCGACGGCGTCGGTCCTACCCCCTACCGGGGCGGTGAGCTGGCCTGGGGGGGCGAGATCGGTCGGCTGGTGGCAGTCGGTCTCGCCGAGAGCGTGGGCCTGGTTGGGACGGTGATCATCTGCACCGCCGGCGCGCTGGCCGGTGCCGTGCTGGGCTTGAAGGGTTCGCTGCGCGCCACCTTCGAGCACCTGGGTGAACGCCTGGGCAGCATCCGCGCGCGCGGCACCGCTCGGCTGGCCGCCCGCCGCGAGGCGCGGCGGCGGGAGAAGATGCGGCGAGTGCTGGTGCAGCGACATCTCGCCACGCTCCCCAGGCGGCCATCCCCGCCGCTGCTGGCGCGCCAGGTGGATGGACCGGCGGGGTTTCGAATCCGCCGGGTGGCTCGGGTCGAGGTGACTCACCACCACGACGACGAGGCCGTCGCGAGGATGGGCGCTCGGGACGAGGCGGGGCCGTCGCCCGCTCGCGCCGCCACGGCTCGCGTCGAGGCGGTGCCGGTGCAGTCGAGGTTCGCCTTCGTCGCCGAGAGCGCCGCCTCGCGCCTGCCAGAAAAGACCATGCTGCTGCCGTCGCCGCCGTATACCCCTCCGGACGCGACACAACTGGCGGCGATGCGCGAATTGGTGGAAACCCGTTGTCGCGAGTTCAAGGTGGAGGGGCGGGTGGAGGAGGTGCTGCCGGGCCCGGTGATCACGACCTACGAGTTCCGCCCGGCGGCGGGGGTGAAGTACGCCCAGATTGTCGCGTTGGAGGAGGACCTCGCTCTCGGCCTGCAGGTCGAGGCGGTGCGTGCCGAGCGCATCCCGGGAAAGGCTACTGTGGGCATCGAGGTGCCCAACCCGTCACGCCAGACCATCGCCTTGAAGGAGATCATCGAGGCGTCGAAGTTCGTGCACTCGGCCTCGCCCCTCACCCTCGCCCTCGGCAAGGACATCCACGGGCGCCCGTTCGTCACCGACCTGCAGCGCATGCCCCACCTGCTCATCGGTGGTTTCACCGGCTCGGGCAAGAGCGTCGGCATCAACGCCATGATCATGTCGATTCTCTTCAAGGCGACACCGGAGGAGGTGCGCTTCATCCTCATCGACCCCAAGATGGTCGAGCTGGGCATCTACGAGAAGCTGCCGCACCTGCTCACTCCGATCATCAGTGACCCCCGCGAGGCGGCGCGGGCGCTGCGCTGGGCGGTGCGGGAGATGCGCGAGCGCTACCAGTTGCTGGCGTCCTGCAAGGTACGCAACCTGGCGCAGTACAACTCGCTGATCGCCGACCCAGAGGCGCGGCGCGAGATCGAGGAGCGTGGTGCCGGCGCCGAACTCAAACCGTTGCCGTTTCTCGTGGTGATCATCGATGAGTTGGCCGATCTCATGATGACCTGCGCCAAGGAGGTCGAGGACTCCATCGGGCACCTCTCGCAGATGGCACGGGCCGTCGGCATCCACCTCATCTTCGCCACCCAGAGGCCTTCCGTGGACATCATCACCGGTGTGATCAAGGCCAATTTCCCTTGCCGCATCGCCTTCAAGGTTCGCACGCGCTTCGACTCGCGCACCATCCTGGACACCGAGGGCGCGGAGTGCCTGTTGGGTATGGGCGACATGCTCTACCTGCCCGCCGGCTCCTCCCGCCCCATGCGGCTGCACGGCTGCCTCGTGCGCGAGGAGGAGATCCTGACCGTGCTCAAGCATTTGCGAAAGCTTGGCAAGCCCGAGTTTGATCCCCGCGTGCTGGAGGAGCCGGAGGCGGAGTTCGACGAGAACGGCGGCGTGCTGGCCGACGACCCAATGTACGGGCAGGCGGCTCGCCTCGTCGTCGCCTCGCGCAAGGCCTCGGCGTCGTACATCCAGCGCAAGCTGCGGCTCGGCTACTCGCGCTCCGCCCGCCTTCTGGACCTCATGGAGCACGAGGGGCTGGTGGGGCCGGCGCAGGGCTCCCGCGGGCGTGAGGTGCTGGTGCCGCCCGACTACTTCGGCGAGGTGGACGCCACCCGTTCGCTGGACGACGAATAGCGCGGGTGGCCCTCACGGCCACCGACACCGGCACGGTCACTGACACGGGCACGGGCACCGGCACTGACACCGTCACCGACACGGGCACCGTCACCGACACGGGCACGGTCACTGACACGGGCACGGTCACCGACACGGGCACGGGCACCGACACGGGCACGGGCACCGACACGG
>JBBINC010000122.1:2500-9458 GCA_037444085.1 Acidobacteriota bacterium
GGTTCGATGAACGTGCGCCCGACGTAGTGATTCCGCACCAGGCCGAGGGTGAAGGGGATCCCGGAGGCGCGCGCGTAGCCGAGCGCGGCCGGCACGCCCGAGTCCGGCACCGGCACCACGGCCTCTCCCTCCACCGGGTGCTCCCGCGCCAGCTGCGCGCCGAAACGCTCGCGGATCACCGCCACCTCCTCCCCGAAAACCCGCGAATCGGGGCGGGAGAAGTAGACGTGCTCGAAGACGCAGTGGGCGAACGGCGGCGAGCTGCCGGCGCGAAGCACCCGCGGTTCCTCGCCCTCCAGCTCCACCACCTCTCCAGGCGCCACCTCGCGCACGAAGCGCGCCCCCAAGAGGTCGAAGGCGCACGTCTCGGAGGCCACCACCCAGGCCTCCTCCAGGCGACCCAGGGCCAGCGGACGGAACCCCAGCGGGTCGCGCGCCGCGAACAGCCGCCCGTCGCAGAGCACCGCCACCGAGAACGCTCCCACCGCCGCCGCGAAGGCCTCCAGCAGCGCGCCTTCGAGGGTGGGCGCACGGGAACGGGCGAGCAGATGCAGGAACACCTCGGAATCCGAGGTGGACTGAAAGATCGCCCCCTCCTGCTCGAGCTCGTGTCGCAGCCGCAGAGCGTTGACAAGATTACCGTTGTGCGCCAGGGCGAGTTGCCCGCGGTGGGTCTTGGCGACCACCGGCTGGGCATTGACGAGCGACGACGAGCCGGCGGTCGAGTAACGGACGTGGCCCAGCGCCACGCTCCCGGGCAGGGCCACCAGGCGGGTGCGGTCGAAGATATCCGCGACGTACCCCATCGCCTTGTGGTTGGCCAGCTGGCGGCCATCCCAGGCGGCGATCCCGGCCGACTCCTGGCCGCGGTGCTGTAGCGCGTACAACCCCAGGTAGACGAGATTGGCGGCGTCGGCGTGGCCCAGTACGGCGCACACCCCGCACTCCTCGTGGAAGCGATCGCCGCCTGCCCTCCACCCCGCCGGATGAGTGCTCACGCCAGCCACCCCAGACCCACCTCGCGCAGGGCGGCGATCTCGCTCACCGACTCGTCGATGAGCGTCTCGCCGGAACGCCGGATGAGCAGCCGCTCGCCCACCGCGATCCCCAGCCGGGTGAGCACCAGCCCGTCCGCCGCGCGCACGAGGGAGTCTTCCCACGCTGGCGACACCGCCAGCAGGTAGCGCGGCCCCCATTCGCCGAACAGTGCCCGTGCCTCGGACGCCTCCGCCGGCAACTCCAGTACCGCCCCAACCCCCCCGGCGGTCATTTCCGCCGCCGCCACCGCCAGGCCGCCGTCCGAGAGGTCGCGCGCCGCCACCAGTCCCAGCCGTACCAGGTCGCGCACCACACCCGCGGCGGTGCGTTCGCCGGCATCATCGACGTCGGGAACCGGACCCACCTGCATATCCATCACCAGTTGCAGAAAGCGCGAAGCCCCCAGCTCGCCCTCCAGTGGTCCCAGGATATACACCGCGTCCGACTCGGCAAAGCACGCCCGCGGCGCATGACGCACCTCGGGCACGAGGCCGACCATGCCGACCGTCGGGGTGGGCAGGATCGCCTGGCCCGAGGTCTCGTTGTACAGCGACACGTTGCCCGACACCACGGGCACGTCGAAGGCGCGGCACGCCGCCGCCATCCCGTCGATGGCGGCCACCAGCTGCCCCATGACCTCGGGATTCTCGGGCGAGCCGAAGTTGAGGCAGTCGGTCAGGCCCACGGGCTCCGCGCCCACGCACGCCAGGTTGCGTACCGCCTCGGCCACTGCCTGGGCCGCACCGCGGCGAGGATCGAGCCCGCACGCCAGAGAATTGCAGTCGGTGGTAGCGGCCACGCCGATGCGCGTGCCGGGGATGAGCACCAGCGCCGCATCCTCACCCGGCCCGGCCACCGTGGCGGCGCCCACCGACTGGTCGTACTGCTCCCAGATGAAGCGCGAGCACCCCATCTGCGGGCGCGACAGCAGCCGCCGCAGGTCGGCGCTCCAGTCGCGACCGATCAGGTGGGGGAGCGTCACCGGGGGCGCCGGCGCTGGCGGCACCCACGCCCGGTCGTACACCGGCGCCTCGTCCACCAGTGGCTTGACAGGCAGGCAGAAGGCCAGCCGCCCCGCGAACGTGGCGCGCACCTCGGGCTCGCGGATGACCCGCCCGATCTCCACCCCATCCAGCCCCCAGCGCGCGCAGACCGCAAGCGCCCTGGGCAGCAGGCGAGGCTCGACCACCATGAGCATGCGCTCCTGGGACTCCGACAGCATCAGCTCGTAGGGGGTCATACCCTCCGCGCGCACCGGCACCCGCGACAGATCCAGCTCCAACCCGCACCCCGCGCGGGCGGCCATCTCGAAGGCCGACGACGTCAATCCCGCG
This sequence comes from Acidobacteriota bacterium, assembly GCA_037444085.1. GTDB lineage: Bacteria > Acidobacteriota > Thermoanaerobaculia > Thermoanaerobaculales > Thermoanaerobaculaceae > CALEVZ01. The sequence continues at coordinate 4,873 of JBBINC010000122.1, forward strand.
GCGCCCATGTCCTGGATCCCCACCAGCAGACCGCCGTCCATCAGCTCCAGGCAACATTCCATGAGCAATTTTTCGGTGAAGGGATCGCCCACCTGCACGGTCGGTCGTCGCGCCGTGGCCCCCTCGTCGAACACGTCGGACGCCATGGTGGCGCCGTGGATACCGTCCCGCCCGGTCTTGGAGCCCAGGTAGACCACCCGGTTGCCCGGCCCCGAGGCGCGGCCGTAGAAGATCTTCTCCTCACGGGCCACCCCCACACACATGGCGTTGACCAGGATGTTGCCGTTGAACGCCCGGTGGAAGTCCACCTCGCCGCCCACCGTGGGCACCCCGACGCAGTTGCCATAATCGCCGATGCCGCGCACCACACCGTCCACCAGATGGCGCATCCGGGGCGCTTCCAGTTCGCCGAAGCGCAGCGAATTCAGCGACATGATCGGCCGCGCGCCCATCGTGAAGACATCGCGCAGGATGCCACCCACCCCGGTCGCCGCGCCCTGGTACGGCTCGATGAACGAGGGGTGGTTGTGCGACTCCATCTTGAACACCGCCACCCAACCGTCGCCCAGCGAGACGATGCCGGCGTTCTCCCCGGGGCCCTGGACGACGCGCGGGCCGCGCGTCGGGAAACGGCGCAGGTGGAGCTTGGAGGACTTGTAGGAGCAATGTTCCGACCACAGCGCCGCGAAGATCCCCACCTCGGTGAGGTTGGGGACGCGCCCGAGAGCGGTGAGGATGCGCTCCCACTCCGCGGGAGTCAGCCCGTGCTCCCGGGCGATCGCTAGCGTCGCAGGAGAGTCCCATGCAGTCATGCGACCTCCACCAGGGCACGGATCAGCCCCAGGCCGTCCACGCCGCCATGAAGCCCGGCAACGCGGCGCTCCGGGTGGGGCATGAGCCCGAGTACGTTGCCCTCACGGTTGACCAGACCGGCGACGTTGGCCAGCGCGCCGTTCGGGTTCGCCTCGGGACGCACCTCCCCGGCCGGGGAGCAGTAGCGAAACGCCACGCCTCCCTCGCTTTCGACCCTCTCCAACACATCGCCGGGCGCGTACCAGTTGCCCTCCTTGTGGGCGATCGGCAAGCGCAACACCTGGCCCTGCGCCAGGTGCCGCAGTAGCAGTCCGTCCGCCCGCTCGACGCGGATGCGCACCTCCCGGCAGATGAAGCGCAGGCTGCGGTTGGGCAGCATCGCGCCGGGCAGCAGACCGACCTCCAAAAGCACCTGGAAACCGTTGCAGATACCGAGGATCGCCCCTCCCTCCACGGCCAGCCGTCGCACGGCGCGCATCACGGGAGAGTGCGCCGCCATGGCGCCGGCGCGCAGGTAGTCGCCGTAGGAAAAGCCGCCCGGCAGGATCACCGCGCCGCAGCCCGCGAGATCCTCGCTCTGGTGCCACACCGGCACCGCCTCGCCCCCGGCGCCGCGCACCGCCGCCATGGCGTCCCGGTCGCAGTTCGAGCCGGGGAAGACCACCACCGCCACGCGCCGCCCACCACCGCGTCGAGCCGCCACCGAGGAAGCCGGCCCGCCCTCGCCTCCGCGCACACTGGCCGTCATGGCAGGCGCACCTCGAAGTCCTCGATCACCGGATTGGAGAGAACCTCCTGCGCCGCCTGCTCCAGGCGCGCCCGGACGGCCGGTTTCTCCACGCCGTCCACCTCGAGCAGCAGCAGCTTACCCACCCGTACTCGGGTGATCTCGCCGTACCCCAGCCCGGCCAGCACGCGACGAATCGCCTCGCCCTGAGGATCCAGGACATCCTCCTTGAGCTTGACCCTGACCTCCACCTGCCCCATGGACGCCCCCCGCGGGGCGAGAGTCTAGCGTATCGCCTGCCCACGTCGGCCCCGACGCAGAGACGGACCCGGGCACGGGCACGGACGGTCACCGGCAGCGCGGCGCGCGGCGGCATCCAGTGGCGACACTCGCGTGCGCCCCACGCCCCGCCGTCGGTCTCTACGCCAGCTCGACGGTCAGCCCTTCGTCCTGGCGGGCCACGGCGAGGCGCACGGCGCTGCCGGCCAGCGGTCGCCCCAGCTCGCGCCGCACCAGCTCGGGCAAATTGTTCTGGCGCGACAGGTGCATGCCGACGACCACTTGCAGTCCCGGATGGGTGAGCCGATCCAGCAGTTCCTGCGCCTGCTCGTTGGAGAGATGCCCGGTGCGCGAGGCGATGCGCTGCTTCAGCGGCCACGGGTACGGCCCGAGCTTCAGCATGTCGAGGTCGTGGTTCGCCTCGAGCAGCAGCGCCTCGCAGCGCGCCAGCCGCTCCACCGCCAGGGTGGTTGCGACGCCGCAGTCGGTGAGCAAACCCACCCGCCTCCCGGCGTGCTCCACCACGAACCCCACCGGCTCCCGGGCGTCGTGGGAGACCGCGAAGGGAAGCACGGCCAGCGGACCGAAGGCCACTTCCCGCCCCGACTCCAGCACCTGCACGTCGGCGAAGCGGCCGTTGCACGCCGCCGCCGTGCCGGCCGTGGTGGCGAGAGGCAGCGGGTGGCGCCGGAGAAAAACCTCGAGACCCTGCACGTGATCGGTGTGTTCGTGGGTGAGCAGCACGGCGGCCAGCCGCCCGGCGTCCACCCCGGCGGCGCGCAGACGCGTCTCGACCTGCCGGCAGGACACGCCGCAGTCGATGAGAAGCGCCGTGCCGCCCGCCTCCACCACCACCGCGTTGCCCGACGAGCCAGAGGCGAGCACCGTCAGGCGCACCCTACCTCCCGGTGGAGCCGAAACCGCCGCTGCCGCGCCCACTGGACGGCAGCTCCAACGCGGCGGCAAACTGCGCCCGCGCCACCGGGGCGAGCACCAGCTGGGCGATACGCTCGCCCCGCTGCACCGCGTACGGCGACTGGCCGAGATTGACCAGCAGCACCATGACCTCGCCGCGGTAGTCGCTGTCGATCGTGCCCGGCGCGTTGGCCAGCGTGACCCCGTGCCTGAGCGCCAGGCCGGAGCGCGGTCGCACCTGCAGTTCGTACCCGCTGGGTACCGCCATCACCAGGCCGGTGGGCACCGCCGCGCGCGCCCCCGGCGCCAGCTCCACGTCAGCCGCCGCCACCACGTCCGCCCCAGCCGCACCAGCGGTGGCGTAGCGCGGCAGCGCCAGCCCCTTGCCGTGCGGCAGCACCTGCACCAACACCTCGGGGGAGGGACTCACGCCGCCCTCCGCGTCACGCCTGCCGGCAGCACAAGCCCCCGCTGCGGGCCACACACCGCGCCGGCCAGCGCGTCCAGGCGCACCAGGCGGCGGGCCAGCTCGCGCACCCGCTCGGGGGTGACGGCGTCCAGCTCGCGCGAGAGCTGTGCCGCCTCAAAGCGACGGCCGCGCGCCAGCATCTCGGAGGCGTGCGCGTCCATCAGGGCGTCCGGCCCCTCGGTGCCGAGCACGATGGCCGAGGCGATCGACTCCTTGGCCAGCGCTACCTCGCGGTCGGTGATGCGCCCCTGGCCGACCTCATCCAGGACCTTCAGCACCGCCCCCCAGGCCGCGGCCACCTGGCGAAGCGGCGCCGAGAACACCACCTCCAGAACCCCGGCCAGGCTGGTGGCGTCCACGGCGCTCTCGACCTCGTAGACCAGACCGCGCCGATCGCGCAGCTCCCGGAACAGGCGCGAGGCGTTGCCAGCCCCCAGCAACTGGTGTAGCACCGCCAGCACCAGCCCGTCCGCGTCGCCAGCGGGGAGACCGGGTACCACCAGGTTGGCGTACACCTGCTCCAGACCGTCGCGTTCCTCCACCAGCACGCCGGGGTGCCAGACGGGCGGCGCCAGCGCCAGCTCGGGCGCCGCCGGCGGCGCGCTCGGCAGGCGTCCGGCGATCGCCGCCTCGCTCACCGGGCCGGCAGCGACGACGAGCAGGCGGGAGGTCGTGAAGCGCTGGCGGTGGTAGCTCCTCACCTCGCCCACCCCGAGCCCCTGCACGATGTGCCGCTCACCCAGCACCGGACGCGCCAACGGGTGCCCGTCCCAGGCTGCCATCAACGCCCGCTCGGCGACGCTCTCTGACGGCGAGTCCTGCACCAGATCGAACTCCGCGCCAACGATGCCGCGCTCCAGCCGCACGTCGCCGGCGGTGAAGCCAGGGGCGAACAGGGCGTCGACAATCAAATCGAGCGCTTCGCGCACACGGGCGGCCGGCACGTGCGCGGTGATGGCGCACGTCTCCCGGGTCGTGTACACCTCCACCCCACCGCCCAGGGCATCGATCAGCTCCGCAATCTCCGCCGTTCCCCGGTGCGCCGTCCGGCGCAGCAGCAGGTGCTCGATGAGGTGGGTGATTCCGGCAAGATGGGCGGGCTCGTGGGCCGAGCCTGAGCGCACGAACGCGCCCACCGCCGCCGTGCTGGCGTGCGGCAGGGGCTCCACGACGATGACCGGGCCGCCGTCCATGAACGGCGGATTCTACCCTGCTCCGGAAGGCCTCCGACAGCCGCCCGCATCCTCACCCGCACAGGCAGGAGGGCCTGTCCTCCCCCGCCGCCCCTGCCCGTACCCGTGTTTGCGTCCGTGCCCGTGTCTTTCATCTCGGGGGGTTTCGCCGGCCCCCCAGGCTTTCGTGGGCGGGGGGCTCCGCTCTTAG